>JANPIL010000088.1:0-6240 GCA_031424975.1 Sphingobacteriales bacterium | reverse complement strand
CAGATAGAATCCATTGACATAGAGGAAGTCGAGTTCAAGAATGCCCGAACTGTGCAAATAAGAAACCACCAGGTTGCCGGTGTAAAAAACGGAAATCACCGTGAAGTGGAAAATGCTGTTGCGCCCCGCCGCAATGCCCGTGCCGGTAATGAGCGTGAGCAGGTGGCTCGGGATTTCGTGCGCGATGATGAAAACAAACAGTATCGTCAGCAATGCCAAAACCCGCGTTCCGTAAGCCAGCAGACTGAGTTCAGGGTGTGATACATGGGCGAACCGCAGCCACGCAAAAACGGCGGCGGCCACCAAGAACCCGAAGATAACGAGCCGCTTCGGAAAGGAAATGTCTGGCCGGAAAGCGTGCAGGTAATAGCTGACAGACAGAAAAACAGATAGAGAAATCAACAAAACCGTTGAATTTGGCAAACCCCACACCTGTAAGATATCCAACTGGAAAGCCGCCAGCAGGGCGATGAAAACCATCATGCTGCCCAGATACCACCAGCGCGGCAGGTTGGTGACCACCGCCAGCAAAAACGCCAACGCAACCATGAGCAGACTGCCGTACAAGTGAGCGGCCCGGAAGTTGATTTGCATATCCGAAGCCTCGAACCACTCGACAACCAAAAAACCTTGTGCTTCAGTAGTAAAGTTGAAAATGCCCCGCGAAAACTGGTCTGTGGCGAATTCAATATCCTGCAACTCATTGAAAACCTGCCAGTTGATTACCGCATCCGCACCGATGTATTTCTGCACCAAATAGCTGGACAAGGCAATGCCCACAACGATTAGCAAGCCCACATACAAGCGGCGATAGGCTGGTAGCCAACGGTTCCAAAAGAAAATTTCCTGATTCATGTGCGTGCGGATGGGCCGATTGTCCGGCGTGAGTCCGGTAGGCTGGTAAGGTGTTGAATGGCAAGGGATTGGCAATTGCCATCTTAACGGAACAACGGGACAAATATGATGGATACGGCGGGTTTGCCGAATGTAAATGCAGCGCAATCTATGCCAATGTAATATTTTACCGGAAAACAGCCTGACGGATTGCCGACATTCCGGTGATGCCGGCAATCAGTTAGGAAACTTTGGCAACCCGCCGAACTTTTTCGCACACCGGGCGTTTTGCTTCTATGCTTATACTTCACCCATGAAAATCGGAATCGTTTGTTACCCTACGTTTGGTGGTAGCGGTGTGGTGGCCACCGAACTGGGCAAAGCCCTTGCCAAAGAGGGCCACCAAGTCCATTTCATCACGTACACGCAGCCCGCCCGGCTCGATTTTTTCAATGAAAACCTGTTTTATCACGAGGTTTCCATTCCAACCTATCCGTTGTTCCAATATCCGCCTTACGAACTCGCGCTGGCCAGCAAAATGGTCAACATCGTGCGGTTTGAGCAACTGGATTTGCTGCATGTGCATTACGCCATTCCGCACGCCTCGGCGGCTTACATGGCCAAGCAGATTTTGAAAACCTACGGCATCCATATTCCGGTGGTCACCACGCTGCACGGAACGGACATCACGCTGGTGGGCAAAGATGCCTCTTACGAGCCGGTGGTCACGTTCAGCATCAACCAGTCGGATGGGGTGACGGCGGTTTCAAACGATTTGCGCAAGGATACGTACGAGCAATTTGAAATCACGCGCGAAATCGAGGTTATCCACAACTTCATTGACTTGGAGCGGTTTCAAAAACAAAAGAAAGAACATTTTAAAAAAGCCATTGCTCCGGCCGGCGAGAAAATACTGATTCACACGTCCAACTTCCGCAAGGTCAAGCGAATTGACGATGTGGTGGAGATTTTTGCCGAAGTGCATAAACGGATGCCGAGCAAACTGCTGCTGGTGGGCGATGGCCCCGAGCGGCCACGCATTGAAAAGCTGTGCCGCCAAATGGGAATTGATGAGGATGTGCGGTTTCTGGGCAAGCTGGAAGCCATCGAGGAAGTGCTTTCGGTGTGCGATTTGTTTCTGATGCCATCGGAAAAGGAAAGTTTCGGACTGGCTGCCTTGGAGGCGATGGCGTGCGAAGTGCCGCTCATCTCGTCTGATGCGGGCGGCCTGCCCGAACTGAACGTGCAGGGTTTTTCGGGTTTCACCAGTCCGGTGGGCGATGTGGAGGACATGGTTCGCAATGCCTTGCACATTCTGGACGATGCAAACCTGCCCACGTTCAAGAAAAACGCCCATGCCCGCGCCAAGGATTTTGACGTGACGGCGATTCTGCCGCTGTACGAGGCGCATTACCGCAAGGTAATCGAGGAGAGCAAGGCCGCAGCCAATCTGCAACTGGCAAAATAGTATCCCCGCTAAAGACGGGGCTTTTAGCTTTTGAAAAGCCCAAACCCAGCAGCAGCCTCTAATGGCCTCCCCTAAATCCCCTCCAAAAGAGGGGACTTTTAAACAAGCGGGTTTGGCGTTTCCAGAAGATACTGTTTTTAAGCCCCCTCCTTCGGAGGGGGTTGGGGGAGGCCGCTTAGTATCTCCCCAAAAGCCCAAACCCCCTTACTTCGGATCCAAGGCCCGCTCAATCCGTGCAAGCACGTCTTGCAGGTGGTAGCGCGTCATTTTGTCGGTAGTGGCGGGCAGGGCGGCTTTGACCTGGCCGCGCAACTCGACCAAATGACCGCGCGCGATTGAAATGATGTCGGTTTTCTTCACATCCGGCGTGGGCGATGCCACCGTGTTGGGCAGCAAGGGTGTGGGCTGGGGCAAAGAAGCCAGCGGCGATGGATTGATAAGGGCATTCATTCTCTCCACGTACACTTTCTGCAAATTCCGCCGGAAATTATCGACCGGCTGGCGGGAGGCCAACTCATTCCAAACGTTTTTCCTCACATCCGTAAATAATTCATCCAAGGTGTAACCCTTTGTATCCGTGGCACTTGTCTCAATCAGGCGTTGCATCCGGTTATTGTCGAACACGCTGTTCATCGCCGATTCCTGAACCAACCGGATTGCTTCCACCCCTTGGTCAGGGCGGATGCGGCTCATCACATTTTTATCCAGCAGCCACGTGGGCGTTGCAAAAACCTGCTTGCCGAGCCAGGCCACGGCCTGCTGCTGCGTGGCTTTGGGCGTGGTTTCGTACACCATGCCTGCTTCGTCGTAGGTTTTAGGCGTTTCATACACACCACCGATGTTTTTGGTCACGTGGCCGATATAGCGGCGGTATTGGCTTACCACCTCGCCGTATATTTCGGTCAGGTTGCGGTAGGTTTCCCCTTCCTCTTTTGTCCAAGCCGTAAGGTTGGGCAAAATCCGTTTCAGGTTTTTTATTCCCAACTCGCTGGCCACCATGGCATTATCGCCGATGTCTTCGCTTTGGGCACGCGGGTCGTAAGCGTTTATTTCGGTCAGGAAGCGCAACCGGACGTTGTTGGCGGCGCGTTTCTTATACCATCCGTTCAGTATTTTTTTATCGTCTTCTGGTGTTTTGGTGTCATAAATCGGTTTGTAACCCCATTCAATGGCCCATTTGTCGTAGTCACCAATGCGCGGAAAAAGGTCGGTCACGCCATCTTCGGGCTGGGCCACATAATTGAACCGCGCATAATCCATGATGGACGAAGTGTGCCCGTGCTTGGCCATGAATTCCTTGTCGCGCAGTTTGGCGATGGGCGTAGCGTTGCTGGCCCCAAAATTATGCCGCAAGCCCAGCGTGTGCCCCACCTCGTGCGACGATACAAAGCGGATCAACTGGGCCATCAGTTCGTCGTCAAACTTGGGCTTGCGTGCCCGTGCATCCACGGCGGCAGTCTGAATCAGGTACCATTTGCGCAGCAGGTTCATCACATTATGATACCAGCCTATGTGGCTCTCAATGATTTCGCCACTGCGCGGGTCATGCACATTGGGGCCATACGCATTTTCAATGCCCGACGCAAAATACCGTATCACCGAATACCGCGCATCTTCCAGACTGAAAGCCGAGTCGCCAGCGGGAAAATCCTTGGCCATGATGGCGTTTTTCCAACCTGCCTGCTCAAACGCGCCCTGCCAATCCTCCACGCCCTGTTTCAATACGCCGCGCCATTTGGTGGGCGTTGCCGGGTCAAGGTAAAACACAATCGGCTTGGCGGGTTCTATCAGTTCGCCGTTTTGTTGTCTTTTCGCATCCGCCTCGCTTTTGGGTTCCAGCCGCCAGCGCACGGCCACTGTTTCGGTTTCCGACCGTTGCAAGTTGTCGTTGTAAACCGTGAAACCGTTGGCAAAAAAGCCGACACGCGGATCAAAAAGCCGCTTTTTCATCGGATTTTTGGGCAGCAAAACCATCGAAGTGTTCATTTCCAAGGTAACCACGCCCGTTGCCATGCCGCCCGGCAGCGTAACCTGCGGCACCGGCGACGGTGGCGAGGGCAGCAGCGAAGGCGGCGTAACCCCGAAAGTCTTGACCGTGCGGATTTCGGTATTGATCGGATACGATTTTATCTGCGCAATGTATGAACGGTCGGTTTGCAGGGCCGTGATCTTGTAGAGTTGCCGCGCAAACGGACTGAGCGAGAAAATCTGGGTTTCGCCCCGGAAAAAATCCGTCACATCAATCACGCTGGAAGTGTCCTTTTTAACTGCCTTGATGTCGAAAGACCCGGCAATCGGTTCCACGTTGGAGTTGCGCACCGCCTGCGCAATGGGCTGTGTGGTGTCGGTGGCCACATTGATGTAAAGCGGCACGCGCAAAAACAGGCGGTTGTCGGGGCCTTTTTCCCAGCGCAGCACTTGCCGGTTGGCCTGCTCGCCGCCGTATCCCAAGTCGGTGGCGGCTTTCGACACCCGCGTGACGGCCATGAACTCGCGGCCCATCAGCGAATCGGCAATCTCGAAATAATATTTATCCTCGATTTTATGAACCGTGAAAAGCCCTTTGCTGGTCTGGGCTTTACCCGTAATCACCTCACGGAATGGCTTGGGGCCGGTTTTCTTGTCGGCCACGAAACTTGGCGGTGTCGGGGCGGTGGTTTTATCATTTTTTTTCTTTTTTCTGTTTTGCGCTTCGCTCGGCAGCAACAGGAATAAGGTGAAAATGGATAGAATTACTTTTAACAGAAATTTGCTCAGAAACATGGATTTTAAAATGTTGATTGTTGGGATGAAATAAATGACTTGCGGGAAACGCCGGTCAGACACTGTGTGTCAGACCGGCATCGTGCATCGGCTTCCGAATGAACCGGCGGGTTTGGCCTTTTCAAAAGCTGAAAGCCCCGTCTTTAGCGGGGATACTATTTTTCGGCTTCCAGAAAAGCCAGTAATTGCTGCATTGCAACTGCGCGGTGGCTGATTTTGTTTTTTTCGGCCAGCGGCATCTCGGCAAAAGTCTGCTCGTATCCATCCGGCACAAATACCGGGTCGTAGCCAAAACCGTCCGTGCCGCGCCGTTTTTCAAGGATTGTGCCGTTCACAATTCCTTCAAATAAATGCTGTTCACCGTTGAGTATCAGCACAATACACGTACGGAAACGCGCCTTGCGGTTGGCTTTGCCTTGCAGGTTTTGCAACAGCAAGTCAATGTTGTCATGCGCGTTGCGCTGCGCACCCGCGTAATGTGCCGAATCCACGCCCGGATTGCCGTTCAAAGCCTCCACTTCCAGCCCGGAGTCGTCGGCAAAGCAACTGGTTTTGAAATGGTTCCAAACGTAATCGGCTTTTTCCTTGGCATTGCCTTCCAGCGTGGTTTGGTTTTCGGGCAGTTCGTCGTGGCAGCCGATTTCCTGCAAACTGACTATCTGGAACCCGCCGCCCACCACCTGTGCGACCTCGTCTATCTTATGGCGGTTGTTGGTGGCAAAACACAAGTGCATGGAAGTATTCGGTTGGGTTTGGGGTTTTTGAAACATACTATTCTGAATCAGGATTTGCCAGCTTTTAGGATTTCCGGAATTGAAAGGGTACATAGGTCAGACACTGGGTGTCAGACCGCCTGCCTGTGGGCAGAGCGGGAAGGGGAAATCGGCTCCCGGATAAACCGGCGGGTTCGGGCATTTGAGAAGATACTATTTTCCGGAAGATTTATCTGACCAAAAACCCGGATCGGACATTCCGGTGCGGAAATTAGTGCAAAAATCATTAGTTTGAAAAAAATCTACACCAACGGCAATATGCAAACCGATTCTAAGGCGCAAGGGCAGTTAGTCCGTTCACTCGGGCTGTTTTCAACCATCATTTTGGTGGTCAGTTCCATCATCGGTTCGGGCATTTTCAAGAAAGTCGCGCCCATGTCCGCCGAATTGCTGTCGCCCGGC
>JANPIL010000087.1:0-5662 GCA_031424975.1 Sphingobacteriales bacterium | reverse complement strand
TAAACCGACACGCAATCAATAATGTACTGGCGCAGTTCGGTGCAGACCTCATACAGTTGCGCGGAATCCAGTTTGCGCAAGTCTTCCGGCGTTTCTATTTGGGCCAGCAGTTTTCCGGGTTGTATGAGCATATCGGGAGTTGAGAGAAGCGTAGGAAAAATAGTATGTTTCAAAAGTGCCAAACCTGCCTCGGCTTCCGGCTCGTGTTTTCACGAGCCACGCGGCAAGGACAATCTTTTTGAAGCCACCAAATAAACGGTAAAAGTACGCAAATGTTTCCACAACCAAAGGCACCGGCGTGCCAGACCGGCGGGCTTCAGTGCGGTATCCGGTCAGTGCGCCCCGGTTCCTGAAGGCGGTAAAACTCCGCCGCATTGCCCCCCATCACCATTGCCCGTTCGCTTTCAGTAAGTTGGGCAATGTAATCCGTTACTAAAGACACGGCTTTTTGGTAGGGCGATGCCACCAGGCATACCGGCCAGTCGGATCCGAACATCAGGCGGCGCGGCGTGAAAGCTTCCAGCATCACATCCAGATACTTGATAAAATCACCGGGCTGCCAGTGGTGCCAGTCGGCCTCGGTGACCATGCCCGACAGCTTGGCGCACACGTTTGGGAGGGCGGCGAGCTGGGAAATAGTATCTTTCCAAATGCCGAAACCCGCCCCAGCCTTGATGTCGGGCTTGGCCAAGTGGTCGAGCACAAACGGCTGGTTGGGCAACTGCCCCGCAAACGCGACCGCCGCTGGCAGTTGCGGGTGGCGGATCAGAATGTCGTAGGTGAGCCGGTGCTTTTCCAATTGCCGGATGCCATTTAAAAATGCCGGACGCAGCAGGAAGCCGGGATCAGGCTCGCTTTGCACCACGTGCCGCACGCCCACCAGTTTGGGATAAACCGAAACCAGATCGGCCAGCGTGTCACTCACGTCGGCGGCCTGCAAATCAACCCAGCCCACCACCCCCCGGACAAAATCATATTCCTCGGCCAAGCCGAGCAGGAAATGGTTTTCGTCCGGACTTTGGGCAGCCTGCACGGCCACACAGCCATCGAAACCCGCCTTTTGCAGTTCGGGTAGCAAGTCGTGGGGCAGGAAATTCCGCCGGATGGCGGCCATGTCGTCCGTAATCCAGCCGAATTCATCGGGAGTGTAGAGCCAAAAATGCTGGTGTGCGTCTATTGTCATGGGCTTGCGAGTGGTTTGACAGGGAAAAACGGGTGGAGAACCGGAAATGTAAGGCAAACATTTTTGAAAAAGCTTTGTTCAGGCAGATAAAACCCAAACGGTACACGACGCGAATGGGTGGGCCGGAGCGAAAATGGCGGTTACGGGAACTGGCTGCCTGTAAGATTTGCGCGTTTTACGCAACACAAATTTGCGGCATAGCACGACACCGCCCGTTTCGGATACGCAAAAACGGGTGGCAAACGGGGCAAGTGCCACAGTAAAAGAGGCGAAATTCACAAAATCGCATAACTTTGACTGCCAAGAATGAATGTAAGGAATCGGCGAAATTACGGGTATGTTGCCGCATGATTTAGGTTTAACATTGTGCTGGGCAGTACCGTGAAATAAATAGGTTCCATTTTGCCAAAGTTGCACTTTGCCACGAATTCCTTTGCGCAGGCAGCCACCCTTTGAACCGGCGGATTCCGTTTTACATTCCAACCCATGATTTTCCCGATGCCCGTAACCTACGCGCCTTTTTCCAGAGTCATTGCCCGTAACCCGTTGCTTATCGGCTTCATTGAAAACCTGCCCCATGCCTGCCTGGTAACCATTGGCGAGGCGGGCCAAGTGCTGTACCACAACCAAGCCTTCGGCCAGGTTTCACACTTAGACAGCACGCAGGATTCGGGCGGCGCATCGGGGAATGATGATTTCCGGCGCGTTTGCGATGCCTTTTTGGCCGGTTCCGCGCCCGGAGGCCAGCCGCAGTGGGAGACGGAAATACGGCTGGCAGACGGACGGTTTATCCGGCGGAAAACCTCCCGGACACCCGTTGACGGGCTGGCAGCCAACGTTTGCATCCACACTTTTGAAGACATCACCGACCAGAAACAGCGCGATACCGAATTGCAGCAAGCCAAATCGAGGCTGGAAACCGATTTGAATGCCAAGCAAAACTACCTCGCCACCCTTACGCACGAACTGCGCACACCCCTGAATGCGGTCATTGCCATGTCGCACCTGCTCATGGCCGACCAGCCGCAAACGCACCAAACGGAGAACCTGCAGACCCTGCAATCATCGGCCGAAAACTTGCTGGCCTTGGTCAACAACGTACTTGATTTCGGCAAGATAGAGGCCAACAAGGTGGTTTTTGAGGAAACGGTTTTCCACTTGGAAGACTTGCTGCGCAACGCCGTCCGGTCATTGCAGTACCGTGCCGGGGAAAAAGGCATCCGGCTGGAACTGCGCGGCAACCCGGCTACTCCGCCATACTTGGTTGGCGACCCCGCCCGCCTCATGCAAGTGCTCAACAACCTGATTGGCAATGCGATAAAGTTCACGGATGAGGGCGTGGTTCTGATTGAAACCGAATGCGTGCAACAAACCGGCGACCGGATTGACGTGCGTTTTGCCATATCCGACACCGGCATCGGCATTCCCGAAGCCAAACTCCACTCCATCTTTGACGATTATACCCAAGCCGGCGACGACACCACCCGGAAATTCGGCGGTACCGGGCTTGGCTTGTCCATCACCAAAAGGCTGCTGGAACTGCAAGGCGGGCATATTGAAGTAAAAAGCCGCTTGGGCATCGGTTCGTCCTTCTCGTTCATGCTCCCTTTCAAGATTGGCAAAAAGCCGATTGCCCGGCCTGCACGCTCCTCTCGAAACCACGGCGACTGGCAGCACAAACGGGTTTTGCTGGTGGAAGACAACGAGGTGAACATCGTGGTTGCCTCCAAATTCCTCAAGTACTGGCAACTGCAACTTGACGTGGCGCGCAACGGATGCGAGGCCGTGGAAAAAGTGCAGGCCAACAGTTACGATTTGGTGCTGATGGACTTGCAAATGCCCGAAATGGATGGTTTCCAAGCCACGCGCTGCATCCGCGCGTTGGATGCCGTACATTACGAGTCGCTACCCATCGTTG
This sequence comes from Sphingobacteriales bacterium, assembly GCA_031424975.1. Lineage (GTDB taxonomy): Bacteria > Bacteroidota > Bacteroidia > Cytophagales > 172606-1 > Xanthocytophaga. The sequence goes on along the minus strand of JANPIL010000087.1, from coordinate 2,561 downwards.
CCCTGACCGCCAATGTGACGGGCGACGTCCGCGACCAATGCCTGCGCAATGGCATGACCGATTTCATAACCAAACCCTTCACTCCCGACGGGCTGCACGGCTGCCTTTCGAAATACCTCTCGCACCAGCCGCCGCCCACCCTCAAAGATGTGACCGGTGAGGCACTTGAGGAACCCGCCACCGTTGTGCCCGACCATGCGGCCTACATCTGGCACAAAATAGCGGTTGTCTCCGCCGGCGATGCGAACACGCAGCAACATTTGTTCCGCCTGTCGGTCGAGGGTTTGCGCCAGTTCAGGAACGACTACCAGACTTCGCTCCTGCAAAAGGATACGGACAGGTTGCGGCAGGCCCTGCACAAATCCAAGACGCTGCTGCACATGCTGACGCTGGAAAGCATCAGCCAGGAGACCGAATACGCCCTGCAACTCATCAGCCAGCCTTCCGTGCCCGAGGCAAGCCTGGAAGAGAGCATCCGCAAAGTCCACGGGTTCTGTGACTACGCGCTGGGTTAGCGGCCGGGCGGGTTTGGATGTTTTCCGGGATACTATTTCGTGCGCGAAGATTTTGACGCGGATGCCAACCATGTTATATTCACAAGAAAACACTGATACCAAACGCCTTGCACGATGGAAACAACAGCGATATTGTCCGATTATGAACTGGAAACGGGAAAACCCATGCCAAGTAAACACCATGCAAAATTGCAAGCCCGTCTGTCGCAAGCATTATTGAATGCGTATGAACAGGAATACGACGTTTATTCGGAGCTTGCATTGGAACTGAATACCGGCAAGGCAACCCCGGATGTGGCCATCTATCCCAAAACCAGCGATAATTGGCTCATTGATGAAATCCGCGTTGCCAAACCACCCTTGAGTGTGATGGAGATCCTGTCGCCCACGCAAGGCATGAAAGACCTGACCGATAAGTTTGCCGTGTATTTTGGCGAGGTCAAATCCTATTGGGTGCTGATTCCCAATTTCAAGACCATCCACATCATCACGCCCGATTTGCAGGTGGCCACGTTTCTGGAAGGTATTGCCAAGGATAAGGCTACGGGCATAGAATTATCCGTGGATGTCATTTTCCGGTAATCCCGGTTGCTGCCCGATGAATATCCCGAAACCCCGCATTTGGCTTTGCGGGGTTTCGCGTTTTTAAAAGATACTATTTTGAAGCGGCTACCGGCGAGGCCGGGCAAACCCGGTAAAAGACAATAATTCTGAGCCGCCGTTTTCCTGTTCCGGCCCTTGCGCCGCCAGTTTTCCATCACTTTCGGGACGGTGGCTTTAAAGGCACTGCCAGTTGCCGGGAAATTGCTTTTTTCGAATATCAAACAAAAATCATAACTCACTGTTTATCAAAATTATACACACAAATCGAACGGCAATTCCATGACTTTAAACCGGGAACAAAAAACGGCCTTTTTCCGTTAATACAGTATGGAAAAAACGATGGATTCTACCCAGATTATGCTCTTTCCGCCGGGGGCGGAACTAACCGGGCAACAGGAAACCGAAAATTGGAAAAAGTCAATTCCGGCGCAGGTTTTCCTGAACCACTTCTTCGGGATGCACTACCACATCCGGCAATCGGCGGATGCCTTTGATTTGCACCAGATGCCGCATTTCATCAATCACACGCCCATCTTGGCCGATGCCGACAAAGCGGACGTGAGAAAACTGCTGCTCAACGCCTGGAGCACCGAGTTTGCGCTGCGCCACACCGCCGAACTCGGCGACGAGCAGTACTTACGCAATGCCCTGCACTGGACTTTTCCGCAGGCGTATTACAGCGTGCTGTTCGGCATACGGGCGTTTTTGGCCACGTTGGGCATCCGCCAAAACAACGAGGAGATTATCCGCCGCGAGGTGGGCCGCCTGGTAGTCAAGGGCTACTATCCGAGGCCGGTGGCTTACTATGCGGCTGGCCACTACGACGATTTTACGCTGCACCGCCTGCCGCTGGCCGCTTACCGACCCGGCCTGCAACTGGCCACCGAAGGCATGGAGGCGCAAGCCCAGATAGGCCAGTTTCTGCGCACTACACGCCGCCAGCGTGCCAAAACCGTGCGCCAGCGGTTGCAGGGCAACCCGCAGACGGCCTTACGCAACAAAGCGGGACAGGTGTTGGAAAAGTTCAGTGCCGGGCACTGGCAGCAGCTCACGTGGCGCATTGGCTACACCACGTTTTACGATTTGCTGGGAAGGCTGCGCATTTCGGCCAACCATCGCGAAATCGAGCGTTTTGTGGAAGCCGACATTGACTTCAAACTGTTCCATGAGTGCCTGCTGGAAACAGTGAGCTACCTGAACCTGATCCATGAAAGCTACATTGCCAAGGCCATGGGCCTGCCCGCCTACCGGCAAATGATTAGCGGGATGCCCGGTTATGTGGGCAAAGGTTTCGTAAACGACCGTTTGCTGAACCAAATAGAGCCGATGCTGGACAGGATGGGTCAAGCCTACAATCCGGTGCGGCAAGCCGCCTGACGCGCAGACAACCCAAAAACGCCAAACCCGCCCTGCTGACAGCAAGGCGGGTTTGGCGTTTTCAAA
>JANPIL010000086.1:0-9381 GCA_031424975.1 Sphingobacteriales bacterium | reverse complement strand
CAAGATCAAGCAGAAATACGGCGAACTGACCGACGACGACTTGGCCTTTGAAGAAGGCAAGGAAGACGAAATGTACGGCCGCCTGCAACAGAAACTCGGCAAATCGAAAGACGAAATACGCAAGTTTATCGCTGAATTGTAATTGGCATTTGTCATACGGAGTCTGCGCGGTATCGCGCAGGCTCTTTTTTATTTTATCAAATCCGCACAACCATGAAAACCGAAACACAGAACCATCCCGAACTTGAAAAAGTGAAGGGTTACATTGAAGACATCAAAGTGGCCATGATCACGACGATGGACGAGGAAGGCCACCACCGAAGCCGACCCATGCAAACCCTGAAAATGGATGCCGATGGCTGCCTGTGGTTTTTTACCGACCGCCACTCGCCGAAACTCCACGAAATGCACCAAAATCCGAGCGTGAACCTGAGCTATGCCGACAACGACGACCAGACATACGTGTCGGTTTCGGGCGAGGCCGAGCAACTCGATGACGAGGCTATGAAAAAGGAACTTTGGAATCCGGTATTGAAAGCCTGGTATCCGAACGGTTTGGACGACCCGAACCTGACAATGCTGAAAGTGAAAATAAGCCAAGCCGACTATTGGGATGGCAATTCGTCCAAGATGATCGAGGCTTTCCGAATCGCGAAGGCCATCGTGACCGGCGAACGCCACGGGTACGGGGAAGAAGGCAAAATCACCGTACCCAACAACTAAACCTGAATATAATGGACTCTCTTTTCGTAAATGTCATGGCATTCGCTTATGGCGCGGGCGGCTTGGGCATAATGCTCTACGGCTGCAATTGGAAGCGAATAGGCAGCCGATGGAACGCCTTGGCGGTGTCATACTTGTTTCGGTACAACAACGGCAAACGGCAAGCAAACCGGCCAATTTAACCGTAAGGCGCGGAAACCGGCAGTTTTGGCGGTTGTCTGATTGCTGCCACCGCGAATTTTTCCGCACTACAAAAGACCCGCAAATCCCGGATGGTTTGCGGGTCTTTTTGCTTGGTTTGAACCGGCAAAATAGTATCCCCGGTAAAGCTGAAAGCCCCGTCTTTAGCGGGGGCCAAACCTGCCTACCGCACAAACCGGAATCCGTACAGGGACATTTGCCATGAAATTCGTATTTTTCGGGCAAAAAAAGCCAATATAGCCACCCATGGAGTACAAGGATTATTACAAGATTTTGGGAGTGCCCAAAACCGCGACGGCGGCTGAGATAAAAAAGGCCTACCGCAAACTGGCCGTGAAATACCATCCCGACAAAAACAAGGACGACAAACAGGCCGAAGAGAAATTCAAGGAGATGTCGGAAGCCAATGAAGTGCTGAGCGACACCGAAAAACGCCAGAAATACGACGCACTGGGCGAAAACTGGAAAAACGCCCCGAATGCCGGTCCGTATGGCTATGGCAACCAGCCCGGCGGCTTTGGCAATGCGCGTGGCTTTGAAAGCTTTGGCACTGGCAACGGCGGCGAGAGCAGTTTCTCCGATTTTTTCGAGACGCTTTTTGGCCGGCGACCCAACGAACCGGCCGGTGGCAACCGGATGCAGCGAAAAGGCCAAGACTACCGCGCCGACACTACCATCAGTTTGCAGGAAGCCTACGCGGGCACGGGCCGCATGGTGGAGGTGAATGGCCAGAAACTACGCATAAAACTGAAGCCCGGCATTGGCCATGAGCAGGTAATCAAACTGACGGGCAAAGGCGAGCCGGGCATGGGCGGCGGCTCCAGCGGCGACTTGTACATTACAATCCACGTGGCCGACGATGAATATTTCGACCGCAAGGGCAACGACCTGTACACCGATGTGGCCATTGACTTGTACACGGCCATATTGGGTGGCAAGGCAACCGTGCGGACATTGAAAGGCGATATGAAACTGGACATACCCGAAAGCACGGATGGCGGCAAGGTGCTGAGGCTCAAAGGTTTGGGAATGCCCGTGTATGGCCAGCCCGAACAATTCGGCAACCTGTACGTGACCATACAAGTACACCTGCCCAAAAACCTGACCGAAGCGCAAAAGGCACTTTTCCGGCAGTTGGCCGAACCGGGATTGTAGCCGTTGCGGTGTGTTTTTGTGCGGCATTCCAAAATAGTATCTCCCAAAAAGCCCAAACCCCAAGCATTAACCGGCAATGTTCCCGTGATTACCATGAGTCAGATGGATAAAGACATTTCCTTATTCGATAGCGTTCATGCCATCATATCGGACGCGAAAACGATGGCTTTCCGCAGCAATAATGGCATTTTGTTGAAAATGTATTGGCAAATAGGCGAGCAAATAGTTGAAGACGAGCAGCAAGGCAAAATAAAAGCCACTTATGGCAAAGCGGTACTGAAAAGCCTGGCCTTTAAGTTGACCCTTGCATTTGGAAAAGGCTTTGATGAACGGAACCTAAACAATATCCGTGCTTTTTATTTGGCATTCCCGATTTGGAACGCGGTGCGTACCGAATTGAGTTGGACGCACTACCGAATCATAAGCAGGGTGGACAACCAAGCCAACAGAAAAAAATACGTGGAACTTGCCACGGAAAGCAATTGGGATACCAGAACCTTGCAACGCAATGTGCAATCGCAGTATGCTGACAGAATATTGGAACTTGGCCCTACGGAAACCCGTAACCCGCAGCAAATAATAAAAGACCCTTACATATTTGAATTTTTGGGATTGCCTCCCGATAGCCGCCACACCGAATATGCCATTGAAACGGCGTTGATTAATCATTTGCAACAATTCCTGATGGAATTGGGAAAGGGCTTTGCTTTTGTGGCTCGCCAACAACACATTGCAACTGACACTTCCGATTTTTTCATAGACCTTGTCTTTTACAATTATTACCTCAAATGCTTTGTGCTGATTGATTTGAAAACCCACCAACTCAGCCACGAAGCCATCGGGCAAATGGATATGTATGTGCGTATGTACAACGACCTCAAAAAAACACAAGACGACAACCCAACCATCGGCATCATACTCTGTACCGAAAAAGATGAAACCATTGTGAAGTATTCGGTATTGGCGGAAAATGAAAAGCTGTTTGCCAGCAAATACCGGCTGTATTTGCCTAAAGAAGAAGAATTGCGTCAATTGATTGACGCGGACAGGGTGAGGTTTGACTTCGACAATGAAAAACTGTAAGAACGCAAAAGGCACTTTTCCGGCAGTTGGCCGAACCGGGATTGTAGCCATTGCGGTGTGTTTTTGTGCGGCATTCCAAAATAGTATCTTCCAAAAAGCCCAAACCCTCCTTGCCCCTGTTGCGATTTCACTAACATTGCGTTACTTTTGCCAAAACTTGGAATGTTAGCTCAGTTGGTTTAGAGCATCGCCTTGACAGGGCGGGGGTCAGGGGTTCGAGTCCCTTACATTTCACCCTAAACCCCTAAATCACGCTGATTTGGGGGTTTTTGCATTATTGGGGTAACAACAGGGGGAATTTTTCCGGGAGTTGGCCGCTTGGGGCAAATGGCTATCTTTGCCATGCGTTCCGCATTTGTTTGACGATTGATGAGGAAAGCACAAAGCCCCCGCCATTGGTTTGGCGGGGGCTTTTTTATGGTCACTCCACTTTGTATTTCCCAAATTCAAAAAACACCCTGTGAAAAAATCCCGCTACCCTTGCGGTTATGCTGGCAGCGTTCCAACCTCAACACACCCCCCCCGCCTAATCCAGTTCGTCAATCAGCACGATTGTGCGGTCAGTGGTTTCAAGTTCCTGTTTGGGCTTTCCGTACGCGCTATCCATGATGGCAACGTAAGCGGCCACATCTCCGCCGATTGCTTTCTTGACAATGGCAATGGTTATCAAATCCTCATTGGTCAGCCATTCGATTTGTCCGGTCAGTTCGTTGAGTGTTTCGGTTTCGAGTTGCAGCAGCAGCCGGGCTACCCTGTTGCGCCCTAATGCGCCTTTCGGCCTGCCTGCGGGGTTGCCGCTGGTTCCCTTGGGGAAGTTTCTCAAGTTGTGTTCGTTTGCCATGTTGTCGCTGTTTTCTCGTTGTATTTTCATTGTAAACACGGATTGGCAAAGCCGGGGATTCCCGGTTTTATACATTCGCACATCTACGAATCCGTCTTGGTCAGTCCAGCATTCCGGCGGCTTTGGCGGATTTGAGGAAGTCCAGCAACCTTTCGGCGGAGTGCTGCGGCGTGCGGGTGTCGAATGCCAGCCTTTCAAGTTCGCTGATCGGAACCCACTGGCCGCAACCCACCGTCCTGGCATCATCCCGGAAGCGGTAGGCGCAATTTAGCCGGTCTTCAAAATCCGCGTCAGTCCAATGGGTTTTCGCCTCAACCTCTTTGCGTATGCGGGACTGCATGGCTTCAATCATTTGGCGTAGGGCGGGCGTGAGCGGCGTGTTGTCGGTGATGGTCATGGCGTTGAATGGCATGGCGGTCATAATTTAAGGGTGGGTAAAGTATTGGGGTGGGTAAATTGTGGGGTTTCACAAATGCCAGCCTGCGTTTCCGGCAGCGCGACAAATTCGGGTAACCGATACCAGTAGCAAGTCCGGCCATCAATGTCGGCGCGTTGCAGGTAGGTGAAGCATCCGGCAAGCCCGGCGAACGTGAAGCCGGAAGCCAGCGCAATGCGTTCAATCTCCAAGTCGGCCCACGTGCCGGGCGTGAATGCCAGCCTTGTGAATGTTTCGGCTGACGGCCTGCCATCGGCGGAGGCGGCAACCTCGGCGGCTTCACGGCGGAGCCAATGGGCGCGGGTGGGTTCGGCTGTATGGAGGGATACTGTTTCTGGTTCCGGCTGTGTGGCAACGGCGGGGTCGGCTGTATCAAACACAAGGTCTGCCACATCGTCACCTTCCGGCAAGCCCAAATCAACGGTCTTGACATTGAAGCCGTGCGATTTGAGTAGCGGAACCTTCGCCGCCCACGCATCCAAGCCTTTGCCGCCATCGGGTATCAAAAGGATTGTGCGGCCTTTCAACGCTTGCAGACGGTCGGCTTTCAGATACGACAATGCACCCACGGCCAGCCAGACGAATCCGGGGCTTTCAATGTATTCGATGGAGCAAACAACAGCGGTTTTGGCTGATTCCACAAGGCACACGGTTTTTTGCGGGTCGGCCAATGCAAGGTGAAGCCCGAAACAGAACGGGAATTTTTCGGCGTGTTCGCTGTAATCGTTTTTCCATTTCAATACCGAATGCAGCCACGTGGTGGCGCGGCCATCGCCAAAGCGTACCGTTTTGCCCGTGGCCGCATCAACCTTGATGATTTGGGCGGAGGCATAGCCCTTGCCATCCAGTAGCGGGAACACACACGCCCCGCCGCCGTAGTGGTTGCTGGTTCCGAGCCGGTAGGCATCAAAAGCCGCGTCAGCCCCGGCCTGCCCGAACCGTGCGGCCAGATGCAGCCAGAAATTGTTCTTGCCCCTGAACCTCGGCGCAAGGCAGGGCGCAATGGTATCAAGGGGCAAATACATCAGCCGTTTTTCCGGTTCGGCTGGCTGTGGCTTGGCATGGTGGCTTGGCTCCGGCTTGCGGTCGGGGTGCTGGGCAAAGAACTCACGGGGCGGCAAATGGTAGGCGCAACTGTCAGCCCGGTTGCACTTGCCGCACGATTCATCAATGATTTGCCCGGTCTGATTGTCCACGTATGGCGCAAGGCTGTGGTGCTTCCCGCAAGCCGGACACGTCAGGCGGTCGGCTGGGGTCTTGTATTTCAAAAGCTGGTATCTGGTTTCCATGGCGTGTCTCAAAAGTCGTTTGCAAGTTTGCAAAGGCATACATAGGGGTTTGCAAACTTGCAAACGTTGCAAGGTGTGTTTGCAAGGGTCATTTGCAAACGTGCAAACAACTGTCTATGAATGTGTTAGCTTGTAATACACCGTTTTGCTCCGCACTTCCTTCACAAGGTTGCAAGGCTCCCCCTTTTCGTTGAAAAACTCGGTTCCCGATTCCAGCATTTCGGCAAGGCGGGTTTCAATCGTGCGCTGGGCGGCTGAAAAGTCGGCACACAGTTTATTGAGCAAGTCCACCCGTGTCAGTTCCGAACCGTCACCCAGATACATTTCGATGTGGTCTGCCATGTCCTGGTTGCTGGCCTTGTGCTTGCGGCTGTTTACCACGCCTGACACGTCAGCCGCATCCGCCAAAACCAAGCCTTTCGCCTCCGCGCTGTACCGGATGTGGAAAGGCGTGTGCCGCGCCGTGCTGCGGCACTTGAGGTACTTCACGCGCACAATGTCGGTGTCGTTCTGGCTGGCATCCTTTTCAAACCTGACCTGCATCACCGTGCTGGCCTTGTTCATCAGTTCCGTGCCGAAATGCCCCCGCGCCTTATCGCTCTGCGGGTTTTCGTGGATGAGGCAGAGGAAGATTACATTATGCTCATTGACGGCCACATTCATCAAGTCAATCAGTTGCATGGATTTGTCAACCTTGTTGAAATCCTCAATGCAATCGGTGGCTACATCCAGCACAATGAAAAGCGGGGTTTCGGTTTCGTTCCTGATGTGTTGCAGGTATTCATTCAGGGCGGCGAAACGTTCGCTGCGGCTGACCTGCAACAGGCTCACGAAGTCGAAGTTGTGCGGGTGGTCTGCCTTATCGTATCCGGCACTCATCTGTATGGATTGCAGCGCGTAGGGCAGTTGTTCGGATAGGTTCCTTTCGGTGTCCACGTAAACAACCGTGTGCGCCGCCTCAAAGCCCGTGCGCCTGAACCCCAGCAGTTCACTGTTGCAATCGTGCCTTTTGAGAAAGGCGGCACAGATGTTTTCGGCAAGGCGGCTTTTGTGTACCCCCGCCTGCCCCTGTATCACATTGATGGTGTGCGGGAAAATCACCGCGTTTTCGCCCTGTTTCAGAACCGGGTCGGAAAAACGGATGTCGGTGGCCTTCAATTGGCGGATTTTTTCACGGGTGGCCAGCACTGTTTTCAGGTTGCCCGACATTCCGCCTTGCGGTGCTTGCCTGCCATCGGCTTTCAGTTGGCCTTCCGCCTGTTTGAGCCGCTGCAAAACATCCTGTCTTGCCAGCGGCATTCCGTTAGCCGCACTCACGCGAAAAGATTGAGTTGGGTGGGAGGCTTGGAAAACTTGGCCGGGTCGGTTGTGAGGAAAGCCGCCATGCGTCCGGTAATCGGGCAGCGGCCTTCGCGCACCTCTGCCAGCAGATTGGCTTTTTCCAAACGGCGTTTGACATGGCAAAGGCTTTTTTGCGGTGCGCCGATTGCTGCGGAGGCAACGGTGCAAGTGGCGGTATTCTGGTACAGGTATTCGTAGAACCGCGTCAATTGCGTACCTTTACCTTGCGGGTTTAAAGGTGTTCCGGGGGTGTTCGTGGTGTCAGCCATGGTTCACCCCCTTTCTTTTTTGCACGCGGCTGATTTCCGGCTTTCGGAGGCTGGCAATGATTTCCGAACGCAAGTACCGGATTTCCCCGGCAATGGTGCGCCGGGCAAGGTAGCCCCGCTTATCCCATTCGCGGAACGTGGGCAGGCTGACTTGCAACAGTTCGGCGGCTTGCGTGGCCGTCAGGATTTGTTCGGGGTCGGCTGCGGACAGTTTAGGCAGCAAGTCATGTTTGATGTCAAGAACGAAAACCTCAATGTTCCGTAGCCTTCCATCAATTTGTGCAAAGGGATTTTCCATGTGACGTTCCTTTTTGGTACGTCACAAATGTTGCACTGGGTAAGGTGGTTAAACCGGTTTAAACCGGTTAAGAAATCTTCTTCTTCACCATACTTAGTTCACTATCAGCGCGTTGCCTTTGCTTATTGTCAAGTAAAGGCAGTATTTTTTCAATGTCAGAAACCAACGGTTGCACTTTCTTGCCATCAACATTTAGGCGATTGGGGGTTTGGGACAAGGTGTTGTAGTGCTGAATAAGCTTGTCGCCGCTGTTATGCCCATACTTTCTTGCTATGTCGTTAGCATCCTGTCTTGTAATTGTTTGCCCAGTGTAAATGTAAAGCAACGCGGTTTGCTTCAATGACAAACCGCCTGTTGAGTTGGGGCTGTCAATTGCCGGGGTTTGGGCTTTTTCGGGGATACTATTTTTCTGAACCTGTTTTGGGTCAAATTCTTGCAAGAAAGACAAATGCTTTTGATAGGCTATCGCAATGGTGGCGTAACGAAAGTAGGGGCAAACTTCAATTGCATAGGCCACGTGGTTGCAGTGCGCCTGCCTATCATCTGTTTCCGTTGCGGGCTGCCAAAGCTGCCTCCGTGTGGCGCAATACAACATTTCACAAAAGCCAATCCGGTTGTCGTGTGTATAGTATTCAAACATGGCGTGTCTGGCCAGCCTTGCCGCATCGCCCGGCATCCAGAAAAACGGCTCGTTGGGAGGCATGAAGTGCTTGCCATCCAAAAGTTTCTCACGCTGGCTTTTCAAGAATTGCGTGAATTTTACTATTTCACCGGCACGGTATGCCCCGGCTTCGGATGAATCATCTGATTCCGTAGCCGCCCCGTATCCTTCCAAAAACATTTGCTCCCACATCCGCACATTGGCCATTACTTGGTTATGCAGGCGTTCGGCAAGGTGCTTTGCCACTGCCGGGTCTGCCGAGTAAAACTCCAGACTGGGTACGTGTTTTTCTTTGCCCGCCAAATACTTCCGTTTTTCAGGTGTATCGCCATCCGGCGTTTCCGCACGATACTCCAGAAATTCTTCTTCAATGAGTTTCAAAGTGGTGTCATACTGAGGGTTGAGATTGGATGCGGGCTTGTAGCCCGTGCACCTGAACCATTTGAGGATAAAGGCAAGTAATACGTGGCGTAATTCCCCATTTATTGGCAACGACTGCATGGTGGTGACGACCGTGTGCGGCCTGCCGGTGTTGTCATTCACAAACTGGTATTGCTTCCAGAGCAAGTTGAGGAATGCCAGCGGCTCAATGTATCCTTTCCTTTCGCCAGTTTCAAAATAAGCAATTGCATCCAGTACAAATTCATGGTTAGCTATGTTGGTTCGGTTGAAATAGTAATCCAAATCGTTTTCCGCCGCACACCCGGCCACGTCTTTCATGTCGTATTGATAGGCCATCGGTTCGATTGCCGGATACGGAGACGAAAGCCGCGAAAGTTCCCGGTTGAGCAATCCCAATGCAATGCCATGTTGAAAGTGATTATCCGGGTTGTGGGCTTTCCAGCCGTAAAAACCTATGATTGAGCCGAACAACTCTCTTTTTTGCCCGTCTGACAAGGGAATCGCATTCAGTGCCGCGATGGTGGCGTGTGGCTTGGCAACGTTCCCATCAAAAAACAGGAACTGCCTGTGCAAGAGATTCATAAACTCCAGCGGCTCAAACAGGCCATTGCCCGCCCCGGATGTGAAGTGCTTTTTCTTTTCCAGAACAAAATCGGGATGTGCTGGTACACCCTCGTTTTCC
>JANPIL010000085.1:0-2226 GCA_031424975.1 Sphingobacteriales bacterium | reverse complement strand
CCCGACAAGTACAAGTGCGCCAGAAAATTCATGCTGAAACGTTCAGGAAGGCAAGGTAGCGAAAACCGTTCTGACCACCAATGCCATCCGCCCGCTTTGCTCCCGTTTTCCCGTTTCGAGTATCCCCGGTTATGAGCGGGTACGCTTTTTTATGCGGTGGCCTGTCAAGATCAGACCATTCACAAGCGAAAGCCACTCACAAACGAACCATTGGCAAACATGAAATCAGTTCTGGAACACCGCAACCACGACCGCACCAACCAGCGAAAACCGGAGGAAAAAATGGATCCGGTGGACTATTACGCCCTCATGCGTGGCCACATCACGCAGACGCACGACTTGATAAACCAGCGCACCATTTGGCTGTCTATCTCGCAATCGTTTTTCTACGGCGGCTACGGCGGCATCGCCAATGCGCCCAAGGAAGCGAAGAATGCGGTTTTCAGCGGCCAGCAGGATTTGCTGCTGTGGCTGCTGCCCTTGGCGGCAATTGTGGCCTGCGCCGCCGTTTACACGGGCCTGATTGGGCGGGTCATCCATTTGCTGGGCTTGCGCAAGCAATTTGAGTTATACGTGGGCGACACTGATGCCTTGGCAGATTACCCGTCCATTGATGCGCCGCCGCTGGTGCGGACAATGGAAAAGATCGCGTATCTCATGCTGCCAGCGGTATTCATGGCCGGTTGGATTTTCATTTTGGCGAAGCAGTCGCTCAGCCAGCCGTAGCCGGACAGTCTGCAATCTTCGCACGGATTCGGAAAATCCGCCTACAGAATAGTATCTTCCGAAAAGCCCAAACCTACCGCAGCAACTGGCGCAGCCGCTGGATGGCGGCTTGGTTCCGGGGGTCGTGGATGGCGTTTTTGAGGTTGCTCTTTTCGCGTTCGGTGAGCCGCCAGCTCAGCGAAATACGTTCGTAGTTCTGCCGCTGCACCGAATCGGCGGTGGGGGTTTGGGTGGTGTCAGACATACTATTCTGGTACGTCGAATAGCTGATTTCCACTTGGTGAACCGGAAACTTGGGCAGCATCTGGCGAGCGTATTCAATGGCATTGTCGTTGTTGATGTCTTGGATGTGGCCCCAATTGCGGTACAGGCTGCTGATGGGCGTGAAGATGCGGCTGAACAGCGACTGGTCAACGTTTGTCTCAATGATATGTTCCTTGGGCGAATCGCGGACGGATAGGAAAACCACGCCCGACGTGTTTTTGGCAATCCATTCGCGGAACACGTACACGAACCGCACGGCATCGGCCACGCCGAAATTGTCCGAAATGCCGGCATCCATGATTTCCATGGCAGGCTGGCTGGGCAGCACCACGTTGGGCGTGACGTACGGAAACGTGGCATTCATGCGCACCGCACTCAGAAAACGCAGGTTGTCGGCATCCTGCGCCTCAAAAAAACGCCGGAACTCCACGCCTTTCAGTTTGGGAACCAGATAGCGCGGCGCAACGTGGTCGGCCTCGGTAAAGTACGAAACGTGCTGCGGCGAGATGTACAGCTTGCGTCCGTCGTTGACAATGGTGGGCGAAAAAACCAGCATCGGAACCTGCGCGAGGCGTTCAGGTTCGTAATAATCCCTCAGTGGCTTTTCGAGTATGCCACCCGTATTCTGGTCCAGTTGCCGTTCAAAAGCGTAGCCCCGATCCTTGTAATACCAATGCTTGTTGTAGTTGAACTGCTGGAACTTGAAAAACAAGTCGCTGACCACCAGCGAGAAAGCGATGGCATTCAGGTTGTCTTTGGCAATGGCATCCAGGTATTTGTGGCTGTACAAATCAACCGTCGAATCGGATTGGCTCCGCAGATGCAGCTCGCGGAAATAGCTGGCTCCCACCAACCCGCCCGAGGCACCCGTAATCAGGGCCGTGTGCCGCATCAGGCTGCCATCCAACGCGCTGTCAGTGGCTTGCAAGGCACGCATGGCCCACAACGCTGCCCGCTGGCCGCCACCACTCACGCACAAAAACACAATTCTGGGCCGGACAGCCTTCCCAGAGGCCCCACCCCAACCCCTCCCCGAAAGGGAGGGGCTTTTGGCTCCCCCTTCGGGGGCGGGGGGGGCTTTTGGGCTGTTCTTTTCCTTCCACCGGTTCAAAATCGCCAATGTCGAATCCTTGTCTGCTTGGAAATATTCCTTGTTACTCAGGCTGTCGAGCCGTTCAATCGAGTAATCGGCTTTGGGGATCGTGTAATCCAGTCCGAAGGCCTCGTAATCGGTTT
>JANPIL010000084.1:0-4962 GCA_031424975.1 Sphingobacteriales bacterium | reverse complement strand
TTGTATGCCCGTTTTCAGCCACTTGCACTGCCACACCCAGTATTCACTGCTCGACGGGGCGGCCGACGTATCGGCGTTGATGCGCAAGGCCAAGGCCGACGGGATGCCCGCCATCGCCATCACCGACCACGGCAATATGTTCGGCGCGTTCAAGTTTGTGGCCGAAGCCAACAAGCACGACATCAAGCCGATTGTGGGCTGCGAGTTTTACATGGTCGCAAACCGGCACCGGCGCGAGTTTACCAAGGAAGACAAGGATGTGCGCAACCACCAATTGCTGCTGGCCAAGAACCAGGACGGCTACAAAAACCTGTCGAAACTGTGTTCGCTGGGCTACATGGAAGGCTTGTACAGCAAGTGGCCGCGCATTGACAAGGAAATCTTGCTCAAATACCATCACGGCCTGATTGCCACCACGTGCTGCATCGGTGCCGAAGTGCCGCAGGCGATCCTGAACCACGGCGAAGCCCGCGCCGAGGAATTGTTCAAGTGGTGGCTGGACCTGTTTGGCGACGATTATTATGTGGAGTTGCAGCGGCACAAGTTGCCCGCCCAGGAAAAAGTAAATGCGGTGCTGCTCAAATTTGCCGCCAAATACAATGTCAAGATTATCGCCTCCAACGATTCGCATTACGTGGATCGGGACGATGCCAATGCCCACGACATTTTGCTGTGCGTGAACACCGGCGAACTGCAAAGCAAGCCCGTTTGGAAAGGCGATGGCTTTGGCGGACGCGATTACCGTTTCGGCTTTCCGAACGATGAATTTTATTTCAAGAGTACCGCCGAAATGTCGGAGTTGTTCAAGGACTTGCCGCAGTCCATTGACAACACCAACGAAATCGTGGACAAGATAGAGCCGCTGAAACTGAAGCGCGACATCCTGCTGCCCAACTTCCCGATTCCGGCCGGCTTCACCGATGGCGACGACTACCTGCGCCATCTGACTTATGAAGGAGCCAAACGCCGCTACAACGGCCTGCCGCTGAAGGCTGAAATAAAGCAGGGCGACAACCTGCCGCTGCCGCAGGAAGTGGTGGAACGCCTTGATTTTGAGCTTCACACGGTGAAGACCATGGGCTTTGCCGGGTATTTTCTCATCGTGTCCGACTTTATTCAGGCTGGGCGCGACATGGGCGTGATGCTGGGGCCGGGGCGCGGCTCGGCGGCGGGTAGTGCGGTGGCTTATTGCATCGGCATTACTAACATAGACCCGATCAAGTACCAGTTGCTTTTCGAGCGGTTCCTGAATCCCGACCGCAAGTCCATGCCCGACATTGACACGGATTTCGACGATGAGGGGCGGCAGAAAGTGATAGACTACGTGGTTGAGAAATACGGCCGCAACCAAGTGGCGCAAATCGTGACGTACGGAACCATGGCCACCAAATCGGCCATCAAGGATGTGGCGCGGGTCATGGAATATCCGCTGGCTGATACCAACGCCCTGACCAAGCTGATTCCAGACAAGCCGACGTACAACATGAATTTCGAGAAACTCATCCATATGCCCCTGAATGAGCTGTCGCGGATCATTACCACGGATGAGGTGGAGAATGTGAGGAAGGTGCGCGACATCTACGCGGGCAAAGACCTGATTGCCACCGTATTGCGCGAAGCCGAAAAGCTGGAGGGAACAGTGCGCAACACGGGCATCCACGCGGCGGGCATCATCATCGCGCCCAGCGACTTGACGGACATAATTCCCGTTGCCACTTCCAAGGAAACCGATTTGCTCATCACGCAATTCGAGGGCAAGATCATTGAGGATGCGGGCGTGATTAAGATGGACTTTCTGGGCTTGCGCAACCTAACGATTCTGCGCGACTGCCTGCAATTGATCAAGCGCAACCACGGCGTGGAAATTGACATTGACAACGTGCCGCTCGATGATGCGAAAACCTACGAACTGTTTCAGCGCGGCGAAACCAACGCTGTGTTCCAGTTTGAATCGGACGGGATGAAGAAGTACATGAAAGACCTGAAGCCCGACCGTTTCGGCGATTTGATTGCCATGAACGCGCTGTACCGCCCGGGCCCGATTGCCTATATCCCCAACTACGTGAACCGCAAGCACGGCCGCGAGCAAATTGAATACGACCTGCCCGAAATGGAGGAGTTCCTACAGGAAACTTACGGTATAACGGTCTACCAAGAACAGGTCATGCTGCTGTCGCAAAAACTGGCGGGTTTTTCCAAGGGCGATGCCGACGTGCTGCGCAAGGCGATGGGCAAAAAAGACCGCAAGACGCTGGACAAACTCAAGCCGCAGTTCATTGAAAACGCAAAGGCGAAAGGGCTTCCCGCCAAGAAACTGGAAAAAATATGGACCGATTGGGAAGCCTTTGCGGCCTATGCATTTAACAAGTCGCACTCCACGTGCTATGCCTTGGTAGCCTACCAGACGGCGTATTTGAAAACGCACTACCCGGCCGAATACATGGCCGCCGTGCTCACTTCGTCGCTGGGCAACATCGAGAAAATCACGTTTTTCCTCGAAGAATGCAAACGCATGGGCGTACCCGTGCTGGGACCGGATGTGAACGAAAGCACGACCATGTTTGACGTGAACAAGGCCGGGCAAATCCGCTTCGGCCTTGGAGCCGTCAAGGGCGCGGGCGAAGCTGCTGTGGGCGACTTGATTCAGGAACGCAATGCCAGTGGTTTCTACAAGGACTTTTTTGACCTGACCAAGCGCGTGAACCTGCGCACCGTGAACAAGAAAACCTTCGAGAGCCTGGCCTACGCCGGTGCATTCGACAGTTTCGGGCTGCACCGCAAGCAGTATTTCCACGACGATGGCAGCGGCATTCTCTTGGAAAAGGCCATCAAGTACGGCAACCAGACGCAGGCTGAAAAAGGAATGCTGCAACAAAGCCTGTTTGGCGGCATGGACGGCGGAAACACCTTGCTGCCGCCGCGCCCACCCGTGTGCGAGCCTTGGAATGAAATAGAAAGGCTGAAATTCGAAAAAGACGTGGTGGGCTTTTACATTACCGGCCATCCGCTCGACGCGTTCAAGATAGAGATGACGCAGTTTGCCATCACGCCGATCAGCCAACTGGAAAACTTCAAGAACCGCGAGTTGAACCTGGCGGGCATTGTGTCCAAAACCGCGGTGCGGACTTCTAAAAACGGCAATCTGTTTGCCTTGTTCACACTGGAAGACTATTCGGGGGCGCACGAAATCGCGCTGTTTGGCGAGGACTACGTGAAATACATCAACTACGCGCAGGAAGGCGGATTCATTAATATCCGGGGCAAGTACCAGCCACGCTTCTACGGCTCGGCCGACCAGTTTGAGTTCAAGCCGCAGCAAATGCAACTGCTCAGCGAAATGCGCCGCAAACTCTGCAAGGGCTTGCAACTAAACATGGATATGGCAAAAGTGAACCCGATGACAATCAAGAAATTAACCGACTTGGCAAAGGCCCATCCCGGCGACTGCGAATTGCGCATTGTGCTGCGCGACACGGATGAGAAGCTGGATTTCGAGGCCAAGTCGCGCCTGTACCGCATCAACCCCACCAACGAAATGATTGGCGGCCTGGAAGCCTTGGAAGGCGTGGCTTACCGCCTGGTATGGTGAGGTTTCACAATGATGGATGAGAACAGTGCAGTTCAAAATAGTATCTTTCAAAAACACCAAACCCCAAACCCCCGTATGTCCGTTTCCACAGAGATTTACCAGAAAATGCTTGCCGCCAATGAAAAATGGGTGGACAGGCGCACAAGCCAGGATGCCACGTATTTCGACAGGCTCGCCGAAGGCCAAAGCCCCAAGTTCCTGTGGATTGGCTGCTCGGACAGCCGCGTGGGTGCCGAGGAAATCACGCAGGCTGAGCCGGGCGAAATATTCGTGCACCGCAACATCGCCAACTTGGTCATCCACACCGACTTGAACGTGATGAGCGTGGTGCAGTATGCCGTGGAGGTGCTTCATGTCCAGCACATCATCGTTTGCGGGCATTACGGTTGCGGCGGCGTGCTGTCGGCCATGAAAACGGACGACTACGGGCTGGTGAACAAGTGGCTGCGCAACATCAAGGAAGTGTATGTGAAACACGCGCCAATGCTTGACGGCTTGGCAACCGAGCAAGAACGCGCCGACAAACTTGTGGAACTGAATGTGGCTGAACAAGTGCACAACCTGGCCGAAACTTCCATTGTGCAGAAAGCCTGGCAACGCCGCGAACTGAGCATCCACGGGTGGGTGTTTGACATGAAAACCGGCAGGATCAAGGATTTGGACGTGTTGGTGGACAGCCAGGCAAGCCTGCATCCCGTGTTCCGGTTCAAACTGCCAGACGATTCCGCAAAATAGCATCTTCAAAACACCGGCAAGACATTAGTATGCCCTGAAAAGTCAAAACCCACCCGGCGGTCTGCTGCCGGGTGGGTTTTTTGGTACGAACACCGGAATTACTTTTTCTTTTTCTGCTGGCCGGGCGCAAACGGCTTGGCCGACTGTGTGCCGTACACCTTTTTGGCTTGTCCGGGAGGCAGTGGTTTGCCGTTCTGCTTGTGTGCGACGGGTGGCGGAACGGAACCGCGCGTGGAAACCACCATGCAGGAAGTGAGCGACAGGCTGAGTGCCAATGTCGCCGTTACGATTGTTTTCATGGTGCTGATGTTCATAGTGCGGATGCTCATGGCGATGATGGCTGGGGTTTTTTGAGTTTGCGGTTTTACGCAAAGATACGCACCCCGCCCGCCGGATTGTGGCACAAACCGGCCAGAAAGCACAAGTGTGCCGGAACCGTGCGTTTCGGTCAGGCGTGCGGGTGAGACCGGTGGTTGCCGCAATCCAAAATAGTATCCCCGCTAAAGACGGGGCTTTCAGCTTTCAAAAAGCCCAAACCCGCCTCTTTCATTTTTCCGCGAGCGGCTGGCGGATAAAATCCTCTACCAGCCGTCCGGCTTGAAGCAGGGTTTGCTCCAGATCATTGTTGATGAGCGTCA
>JANPIL010000083.1:0-2594 GCA_031424975.1 Sphingobacteriales bacterium | reverse complement strand
GTTTTTACCTCCCCACATGAATCAGCGCGTCGCCAGCGTTGATGACGGGCATATTGTTGATGCCGATAATGTAGCCGTCGTGCGGGCTTTTGATCGTCACCTGCGACTCGCCGTACGGATCGGTGATGGTGGCAAGCGGCTGGTTTTTAACCACTTTCGTGCCGTAGGTCACAAACGGATTGAAAATGCCCGAATCCTTGGTGCGCAGCCAAGTGGTGTCTTTCAGGGCAATCGTAATTTGTTTTTTCTCCGCCGATTCGCGCATTTGCAGGTGCTGCATCAGCCGCCGCACACCCGATTTGCCTTCCTCAATCGCCATCTCATCCAGCCGCAGCGACTCGCCGCCTTCAAACACCAGAATCGGTTTGCCCAGTTTCCAAGCCTCCTTGCGGAACGACTTGTCTATCAGGTCGGTATTAACCATGAACGGTGCGCCAAAAGCCGTTGCCAACTCTTTGGTTCCGGCGTTTTCCATGGTGCAGCGGATTTGCGGGTAGTTGGTAATCCGGTCGCCGCCCGTGTGGAAATCCACGCCGTAGGTCACGTGCGGCATGATTTCGCGCATCAGGATATTCGCCAGCCGGTTGGCCAATGAGCCATTGGCCGAGCCGGGAAAGCACCGGTTCAAGTCCTTGCCATCGGGGAGGGTGCGCGAATTGAAAATGAAGCCGTACACATTGACCAGCGGAATCGCGATGACCATGCCGCTTTCGGGCATCAGCGAATCCTCGTTGATGAGCCGCCGCACCACCTCAATGCCGTTGATCTCGTCGCCGTGGATGCCCGCCGAAAGCAGCAGGTTCGGGCCGGGTGCGATGCCGCGAAACACAAAAACGGGCAAATCAATGAGCGTGTGCGAAGGCAGCCGCGAAATGGGAATCTTGAGGTGAACCGCCTTGCCCGGCGGGATGAGGGTGTCGTGGATGCGGATTTCGGTCATTTCCAATAACGTAAAGATCAGCGTTGGTTAAATAGGCAGCGTTTTTTACTCTGAAAGATAGCTTTCCAATGCTGAAATCGTGCGGATGTTCAGTTTTCGGCTTTGGTCTTCGCGCATCATCAGCGCGTAGGCGTTGTTGAAACCCAGCGGTTTTTGCCATTGCAAGCCGTGTTTCACTTGGAATTTCTGCGCGACGTACCGGTACACGGCATCGCGGTCTCCGTGCAGCGAATCCATAACGGATGTCGGCGGTTGCAAAATCACCAGCAAGCCCGTACCCGTGTATTCGGGATACAAGTCAATGGCACCGGTACGCAGCGCGTCAAAACAGATTTGCGTGCCGCCCAGTCCGGTCTTGGTGATGATTTTCAGATTGGTTTGGTTTTCAAGCAGTTGCTTGAGCATTTCGGCCAGGATGTATTGTTCCGAAAACACTTTGGAACCGATAATGACCATGCCGGAGGTTTGGCCTTTTGCAGGGATACTATTTTGGAACAACCCGCTTTTCACGAGAAATCCCCGCGCCACTTTTTCAGGCGGTTGCTGCCGGTAGTCTACTTGGTAGTTCAGTTCGGTCATCACCGAATCATTAATTTTGCCCGCCAGCGCATCCAGCACCGGCTGCAATTGCGGGTGTTGCCGCAAGGTTTCGCGGCGCACCACCCACGCCGCCTGGTAAGGCGGAAAGGCGCGTTTGTCGTCGTTGAGCACGCGCAACCGGTACGCCTTGATGCGGCCATCAGTGGAATAGCCGCTGATTACGTCCACATTCTTGCGGAAAATGGCCTGGTACATCAGCGACTGGTCGAGCAGCAACGTGCTGATTTTCAGGCCGTATGTTTTCACCAAGCCCGGATAGCCATCGGCACGGCCCGCAAATTCGTGGGCAAAACCGGCCAGCAGTTTGGTTTGCGAGGTTTGGGGAACCAGATACAATGCCGACAAAAATAGTATCCCCGCCAAAGCCCAAACCCCCTTTTTAAATTCAGACTTCGGATTCCGGATTCTGGAATTTTTTGTTGAGCGTTGAAGCCAACCCAGCAGCACATCCAAGAACACAGCCAGCAATGCCGCCGGAATCGCCCCGGCCAGAATCATGGTCGGGTTGTTCAGCGCAATGCCGCCAAAGATGAATTCGCCCAAGCCGCCCGCCGCCACGTAGGCTGCCAGCGTGGCCACGCCAACGTTGATGACTGTGGCCGTACGGATGCCCGCAAAAATGACAGGCATGGCCAGCGGCAGTTCCACGCGCACCAGCATTTGCCAGCCGGTCATGCCCATGCCACGGGCGGCATCGGTGAGCACCGGGTTCACTTCGCGTATGCCCACGTAGGTGTTGCGCACAATGGGCAGCAATGCGTACAGAAACAGTGCGAAAATGGCGGGCTTGGCCCCGATGCCCATCACCGGAATCAAAATGCCGAGCAGGGCAATGCTCGGCACGGTTTGCAGCACGCCCGTAAAGCCGATGACAATGGACGCGATTCGGGGCCGGCGGCGGATCCAGCAACCCAGCGGCAAGCCGATAAGCAGCGCAATGAGCAGCGAAAAAAACGTGAGCCCAATGTGCGTGAGCGTCTGCTGCAGGATTTTATCGGCTTGTTCGCGGAAAAATTGGAGCAGGTCGGTCAAATCCGGGCGGGTTTGGGGTTTT
>JANPIL010000082.1:0-3210 GCA_031424975.1 Sphingobacteriales bacterium | reverse complement strand
CATTTGTGTAAGAAAATCCCAGTGTTCGTTAACCGAACAAAAAACAATATCTTTGCAGAGAGCCGAGCAGCAGTTGCAAATTTGTTCACTTGCCCACTTACTTTCATTCGGATTAACCCATGTCACAAGCCGAACGCCTGAAAACGTTGCGCCAGCAAACCAACCTGAACCAGCAGGAAGTCGCCGATAAAATCGGGAAGTCGCGTTCGCGCATTGCCATTTACGAAACCCAGACGCAAGTCCAGATTCCTTCGGATGTGTTGCAGAAACTGGCGCACACGTATGCCACCACGCCCGAATACATTTTGTACGGCAACGTGCCCAAGCCACCCGCCGCCAACGTGCCAAGCACCGGCCCGGCACGCCTGACCGGTGGCGAAATGCGCATATTGGTAGTAACCACCGACCGCATGGGCGAGGAAAACGCGGCTTTTGTGCCCGTAAAGGCGCGGGCGGGCTATCTGGTGGGTTACGGCGACCCGGAGTTTGTCCAAACCCTGCCCACGTATTCCATTCCCGGATTTTCGGAAGGAACCTACCGCGTGTTTGAAGTGGAAGGCGACAGTATGCTCGACACGCTGCACCCCGGCGACCTGACTGTGACGCAGTACGTGGAAAACTGGCGCAATGTGAAAAACGACCGGATTTACGTACTTGTGGCCACCGAAGGCCTGATTGTCAAGCGGGTACATAATATCGTGGACAAGGCGGGCGGCATCGTCATCCTGTCCGACAATCCGCAATTCGCCCCCGATTTCCTGCACGCCGACCAGATTCTGGAAATCTGGGAAGTGAAGGCGGTCATCAGCCGTGCGCTGGAAAAAAGGCGGGCCGCTTGAGGCAATGTTTTTGAAGCGGGGGGTTTGGGCTTTTTAAAGGATACTATTTTTTCCGCGCCTGATTTTGGCAAATCACCCGGCAATAGAGGAGTTCCGATAAAAGATGTAAAATTCAAAAATAAATAGATTATGCTGCAAGTATCGAAACAAGAAAAAGCTATCAAGGCTATCCATAGTCTCATCATTGAAACTCGTATTCTAACTGGTAATAAAGCCTCGTATGAAAAACTCTTTAGCTTTTTAGACGAGTTAGAATATCTACCTGCGCTTGTGCTTCAGCACAATAAAGATACAACCGAGGACTTCGATTTATACCTTAAAGAAATATGTGAAAAAAATGGACTTATGTTCATCTACAAAGCATATTCAGATAGCTAATCATCTTCTACTTTACCATCAGCCCTCACCCGCAAAGTGGGGGTTTTGTTGTTTCGGGAGATACTATTTTCTGATCCGCCACAAAACCGCCTAAATCCACATAAAAAACGCCTAAATTACGACCCATGGGGGCTCAACCTTGCAGGCATTGAGGTGCAGGGAAACTCCGAGCACCAGTACCAGTACAACGGCAAGGAGAAGCAAACCGAGCTTGGGCTGGACTGGGGCGATTACGGGGCAAGGATGTATGACGCGCAAAGCGGACGCTGGTATGTGGTGGATCCGATGACTGACACGCAGGAATCTTGGTCACCTTACCATTACGTGTACAATAATCCAGTGCGTTTGACTGATCCTGACGGACGGGAGCCAAACGAAGACCCGCCCGGCTTTCTGGCCAGCGTGGGTAGCGGTTTTGTAGGCACTTTTACGTCCATCGGCAATGCGATTGCTCATCCTTTTGAGACTGCCCAAGCCATAGGTCAGCGACAGGCAGCAGCTATCAAAGTTGACCCGGTAGGGGCATTTGTTGATGGCATGACCGATCTGATTCCCATAACCGCCCAAGCCAAGGAGATAATCCAGTTTGGCAATGCTGTGGCAACGGGCATACAAACAGGTGATGGAAAAATGGCTTGCACGATCTGCGGGCAGGCGAACTCCGGCCGATTTCAAAACCCTGCCAAAGTAGGCGGCAACTTTTAAACCTTCTCTTTTGCCGAGCGTCCAACCGGCTTGGAACAAAATTTTCACGCCCGCTAACTCTTCCCAGCTTGTCATTTCTCACCCGAAAACGCGCCAAAAGGTTTTTCATCTATGCCTGCCTGTTTCTGACAGTGGCAGCCATTTCACTGCTGACCACCGTTGACCGTACGTCCTACCGCGAAACCGAATACTACCGCGAGTTTCGCCGGAAAATAGTATCCCTGCCAAAGCCCAAACCCCCCACCGGTGCCGATACGCTGCAAGCGGGCTGGGCCAAAATCAACATTACGCCACCACGCCCCATGCCCACCGCCGGTTACGGCCAGCGGCGCGGCAAACGCTATACCGCCATCCACGATTCCATTTATGTGCGGGCTTTCGTGTTCGACAATGGGATTCATAAAGCCGCGCTGGTGTCCGCCGATCTGCTCATCATCGCTCCCGAACTGACCAACGCTATTGCCAAGCGGTTGCCGGCAATCGGCTTTTCCATCGGGCAAACGTACTTGTGCGCCACGCACTCGCACAACAGCACGGGCGGCTGGGCCGACAAACTGGTGGGCGGCTTGATTGCGGGCGGCTACGAGCCGGAGATGGTTGATTTCTTGGCCGAGAGGTTTGCCCAAGCCATCAGGCAAGCCGACTCGAATAAGGCTACCGCCGCCATTGGCGCAGTGGCCTATCCGGCACGCGAACTGGTAGCAAACCGGCTGGACTTTGCCCACCCCACCGATTCGCTGCTGCGCGTATTGAAAATCAGGAAAACTTCGGGCGAAACGGCGGTGATTGCCACGTTTACGGCCCACCCCACGCTGATTTCCGATGAAGAAATAGTGCTCTCGCGCGATTATCCGGGCATATTGGTAGACGTGCTGGAACGGAGCGGGAAAATTGGCTTTGCCGCCTTTTGCGCCGGAGCCGTGGGCAGCCACACCACCCGCACGTTTGGCCGAAACGGTTGGGAGGCCATGGACAACGAAGCTGGTTTCCTGGCAAAGAAAATAGTGATCGGCTTCGATAAAATCCCGCTCGGTTACCACACGCAACTGCGCACGGTTTCGGTGCCGCTGCCACTGCGCCTGCCTCATTTCCGCCTCACCGAAAACATCCGCCTCCGTCCGTGGGTTTTTCATGCGGCCTACGGCAATTATCCATCGGTCATCAAGGGGTTGCGCATCGGCAATACGGTTTGGGTCGGGATGCCCGCCGACTTTTCGGGCGAATTGGTTCCCGCCATCCAGCCCTACGGTGAGTGGCAGCGCAACCCGCTGTTTGTCACCAGTTTCAA
>JANPIL010000081.1:0-11977 GCA_031424975.1 Sphingobacteriales bacterium | reverse complement strand
GCCATCATCCACGCGGATGCCCGGCCCTTGCGGACGCACATACGTGGTCAGCGTGCCGATTTCGGGCAGGAAATTGTTTTTCGGGTCTTCGGCACTCACGCGGATTTCAATGGCGTGGCCGCGCATTTTCACATCTTCCTGGGCAAACGAAAGTTTTTCGCCCGCCGCAATCCTGATCTGCTCCTTGACCAAGTCCAGCCCGGTTATCAGTTCCGTTACCGGATGCTCCACTTGCAGGCGGGTGTTCATTTCCAGGAAATAGAAATTCAGATACTTGTCCACCACAAATTCCACCGTTCCGGCTCCGTAGTAGTTGCAGGCTTTGGCGGCAAACACGGCGGCCTGCCCCATTTTTTCGCGAATCTCCGGCGTGACCACCGCCGACGGAGCCTCTTCAATCACTTTCTGATGCCGCCGCTGGATGGAGCATTCGCGTTCAAACAAGTGGACCACGTTGCCGTGCTGGTCGCCAAGTACTTGTATCTCAATGTGTTTGGGCGAGAGGATGTATTTTTCCACGAACACCGAGCCATCGCCGAAAGCCGCCGTGGCTTCGGATATCGCGCGTTGCATTTGCTCTTCCAATTGGGCTTCGTTTTCCACGAGGCGCATTCCCTTGCCGCCGCCGCCCGCGCTGGCCTTGATCAGCACCGGATAGCCTATTTGCGCCGCCTGCCGCATGGCGATTTGCACATCGCTCACCGCTTCGGGAATGCCCGGCACCATGGGGATGTCGAATTTGGCAACGGCATTTTTGGCGGCCAGTTTGCTGCCCATCACCTCAATGGACTCGGGCGACGGGCCGATGAAAACCAACCCATTGTCGGCCACCAAGCGGGCAAAAACAGCATTCTCGGACAGGAAGCCGTAGCCGGGATGGATGGCATCGGCATCACTTTGTTTGGCTATTTCAATGATTTTATCCATCCGCAAATACGACTGGGCCGAAGGTGGCGCACCCACGCAATACGCTTCATCGGCGGCCCGCACGTGCAACGCCTTGCGGTCGGCTTCGGAATAGATGGCAACGGTGGCAATGCCCATTTCGTGGGCCGAGCGGATAATGCGCAGGGCGATTTCGCCCCGGTTGGCAATGAGGATTTTGCGGATGGGCATGAGAAAATGTCGGCTTTGAACGGTAACGTTGGCAAAGTTCAAAACTTTGCCAACGTTAGCAAGCACGGACGGGCAAAATAGTGTGTTTCAAAAAGCCCAAACCCCTGCTGAGGGGCGGAACCACCTTTTTCGCCCGGTGCAGTTTCTCAAAACCGGAACCCAAACGCAATCGAACGCAGATCGGTGTTGGCCGGGCCTTGGTTGTCGGCAAACAGCGGACTCAAATCATATTTGAAGAACAAGTCAATGCTGCCGATACCTACCAAGCCCTGCACGCCGTAGCGCACATTGTTGAGGTAATAACTGCTGCGGTCGCGGTCTTTGCGGCCGCCTTCTTCCTTGATTTTGGAATAGCTGTACAGTTTGTAGCCCACAAACCCGCCCGCGCCAAGCCGCAAACCACCGCGCGAACTGTTGCGGAACGACCGGTTCCTGTCTTTCTGGCTCCGGTCCGCCTGTCCCAAATCAAGCACGAGCATTACGGGCAGGCTGGCGTAGATGGCCGTGAGCTTGCTTTTCTTCAAGGCGATGTCCTGGCCTTGCGCATCTGGCAACGGTCTGAATTCCACGGCATTGGCTCCCTTGAAAATCCGCTGGTTGCTGTCGAACATGAAATTATAGCAACTGAACTCGCTGCCGTAGCTGATGGCCAGCGGACTTGCCGCCCCGCCAATGCGCGTGCGGTACAGGTGTGAAAGCGCAATGTACCTTGAGCCGGTGGCCCGTAGGGCGTAGGGTTCGTTTTGGTTGGGAAATTTGCCCGCGTCCAGGTAGTTGTCCAAGCCCAGATCCAGGAACCATTCGCTGTCCGTGCGTTTTTTGCGGCGCGGCTTGCGTTCGGTGGCGGCCATGCTGCTGTCTGACGAAACGGTTTCGCCGTTCTCCCCGCCAATCTTGATCGAAAACGTGACGACCCTTTTTTCCTTGCCTTTCACGGTCACTTGGTTGTCTTTCACCAGCACCGTATCGTCGTTGATGATCAGCGTGGTGTCGCGGCCCGCTTTCCGTCCGGCTTTTTCGCGCACTTCAATCACGCGGCTCACCAGCGCGTTCAGGTCGTAGTTTTTCAGGGCTTCCAGTTCGGCCTTGTCGTCGGTGCGGATGGCGATGCGTGTTTTCTTGCCAAACAGGATGATGATCGAGTCGCTGTCGGCTTGGGGCGGCGCATTGAACGCGAAAGCCGAGCTGGCCGCCGCCCACAAAATCATGAGGAGTGCTGTCTTTTTCATAGTTTTCATTTGTTTCACGTTTGGTTTAATTTGAATTACCGGGTTTCGGGTTTTTTAAAGATACTATTTTGCCTTGCCTCACTGCCGTTCCCGGTTTGGGGTTGTCTTGTCTTTCACCCAGCTCACCAATGTTTCCTTGTCCAGGTTCAGTTCCGCATTTTTCGCTTTTTTCAATGCCTGCCACAGTTTTCCGGCCTTGCCGTTTTTGGGTGGCAGGGCCGCTTCCTGTGCGGGTGCGTCTTCTATTTCCACGGTCACGATTGTCACACTGGCCGGAGTGTTTTCATGGGTTGCGGTGTGCGCCGCCAAACCAATGGTTTCTGCGGCAATGGTTTGGACGTTCATGTTTTTGGCTTGGATCGGCTTGGCGACCGGTTCACTTCCCACATCAGCCAGTGCGTTGGCCGCGTTTTTCTTTCGGTCAATACCGGATTTTGTTGTTCCGGCCAACCGGCTTTGTGTTATCCGTGCGTTGTTGCGCGCGGTTTGCGCGTGCTGTTGCGGTAACGGCTGGCCGCCCGCATCGCTCAATTGACCGTTGCTTGCCGTTGGCTGGCTTTCACGGGTTGTTTCGGGGTTGTTGGTTTTCGGGTCGCGCATGGTTTTTCCGGCTGGCTTGTCCGTCCGTTGTGCCATGCTGTTTTGAGCGGGCGGCTGTTTGCCGGATTTTGTTGCCACCGCATTTGGTACGGACTTTCCAAAATCCAGCCAAAAGAAACAACCCGCCAGCAGCAATACCGAAGCCGCTGCGGCATACAGCCAAAAGGCAGGTTTCCTATCTTTTTTTTTCGCGGTGCGCCGTTGCAGTTCATCCCAGGCACGGGCGGATGGTGTTTGCTCGGCATCGCGCAGGCGGCTGGCAAACAGTTCGTCAATGGGGTGTTTTTCTTGATCTTTCATTAATCTCGTTTTTTAGTCGTTGACCTTCAAACTTTGGCAAGGTTTTGAACTTTGCCAAAGTTTGAAGTCTCCATAAAATAGTATGTTTTCAAAACCTGAAACCCGCCTGTTTTCCTGAAAATCTTGATTTTGGCCACTGGGCAACCGCAAGGGTTGCCCCTACCGGCTGACTGTGGACTGTGAATTATCCGTCTTTTTCAAATATTCCTGCAACAACGCCCGTGCCCGGCTCAATTGCGATTTGGAAGTGTTTTCGCTGATGCCCAACTGTTCGGCTATTTCCTTGTGCGCATACCCTTCAATGGCATACAGGTTGAAAACCGTGCGGTAGCCCTCGGGCAGTTGGCGCACCATGTCCAGCAGGTCTTGGGTTTCCAGCTCGTTGTTGTCGGTGTGCATCACGGTGGCGTGGTCGTACACTTCGGCAATATCGGTTTCCAAGTGCGGGCCGTGGTTGCGGCGCACTTGCTGCAAGGCTTCATTGACCATGATTTTGCGCATCCAGCCTTCAAAACTGCCCGCAAACTGGTACTGGTCTAATTTGCCGAACACCCGCATGAAGCCGCCAATCATCACATCCTCGGCCTCCATGTCGTTTCGGATATAGCGCATACACACGGCCAGCATCCGGCGGGCATAGCGGTCATACACTTCGCGCTGCGCCGCCGCCTCACCACGCTGGCACGCTTTGATGAGTGCCGGTTCGCTATCCCATTTCTGTACGCGTAGAAACATCGGGTGGTTTTTTGGTGGCCGGTGGCTTGGCGGCGTTTACAACAGGCAGATGCAGATATGGCGGGAAGGGTTGCGCGGCAACGGGAATTTTTATCGGTTTTTGTTGTTTCGATCCAAAAACGCAAAACCCCGGCTTGCCGGAAGTCGGGGTTTTGGTATTTCGGGAGATACTATTTTGGCTTTGGCAAAGTGAAAGCCAAAGGCTCAGTCCGGTATGCGCGCCTTGTTTCCCAGCACGGCCTCGCGTTTTTTCAGGTGTTGCGCCAAATCCTTCATGCTTTCGCGGCTGATGTACTTGTCCTTGCCGTCTTCGGCCCTGAGCATGGTGAAGCCCAGCGGCAGGCCGGTCATGCTGTCAATGATGGCGTGCAGGTAGTTGGTCACGATTTTCTGCCGTTTGGAAAGCACTTCGGGCACTATTTGCAGCAGGGCGAGATTGGGGTTGCCGCGCAGGGCGTTATCGTTGAAACGCGAGCCGTCCACGATAATGAACGGGTAGGGATACACTTCCTTTATCTTGTCGTGGTTCAGGCCGGTGGCCAGCCAGTCTTTGCGCAGCAGAAGGGTTTTCAGGTGCATATCCATTTCGGCGGCGGGCAGCACGTCCTGCCATTCGTACGGTTCGGGCTTGGGGCGCAGCGTGCTGTCAAGCAGGTAATGCCTCACTACCTGCACGCCCAGCACAAGGTCGGCTTTTTCGGGAAATATGTTGGGAAGGTTCTGGCGGAAGACCGGTTCCGACTTAGCGAGGTCTTCCAGCAGTTTTATTTCCATGGCTGTGTAGGTGTTCCAGTGTTCGCGGCCCGCGTTCACCGACCGGTAGTTTTCCGGGTAGCTCAACCGCTGGAAATTCTGCCCGCCCTCATCGCCCCTGATCGAGAAATTGCTGATCATGGTGCAGTAAATCACGGCGTAGTTCTTGGCCTGCGTCTTGCGCAGCCGGTCGGCATCGTTCATGGACATAAACGTGGCCGAGCTGTCCCACTGCCAGTATTTTTCCACGGCCTGCCGCATGGCGGCATTGTAGTCTTCCACCGCCGCCTCGTATTCCTTGATTTGCGTTTCCGTTTTCTTTTTTTTCTTCATCAGATCAATCACTTTCAGCGAGGGCGGCTCCACAATCACAATCAGTTCGCGCTGGGTGAGTTTGCGCATTTTGGCCAGGTTGCCAAAGCCGCACTGGGCCTGCAACGCACCTGAGAAACACAACAAGAAAGCCGGGGACAAAAGCAGTTTCAGCATGGAAGAATACAATGCGGGGTTTGTCAAATCAAAAAAAATGTTACTTTGCGTGCAACCATTTAGGCCGATTGCGGGTCATGCCATGCGACAGACAAATTTGCCCGTTTTTTCTGAGAATCCGGCCACCCGACGGATATTTTTCACAAATTGCGGAAACCCGTAAATCAAGTACTTCCCAAACCAACTCATTCCTTGAAACAATTTTCCCGCCCAACCCCATTGCCGGTTCACCTCTTGGTCCGGATGCTTGTTTTCGTGTGCCTACTCGCCGGGCAACGGGTTTTTGCCCAGCAAACGCCGAATGTCACGGTTTCGGGCAAGTATGACAGCCAGCCGCTGGCATCGGTGCTGCAATCGGTGGAGGCGCAGGCGGCGGCGCAGGGGTTTCCGCTGCGCATTTTCTACGACACGGCATTGGTGGCCGGCGTAAAAGTGACCCTGCAACTGGAACGCGAACCGCTGCCACGGGCAATGGACAAGATACTGGCCGAAACCCCCGCCGGGTTTGTGCCCCACGAAACATACTATTTTGTGCTGTTGCGCAAAGCCGATGCGCTTGATTTCGCACCGGCCGCCGCCGATTCGGCCGCATCCGGCCCGGCAGCCCAAGCCAAGCCCCCCACCGAAACCATCGAAAACCCCACCGAAAACCTGCGCCAGACGGCGGGCCTGCAACAACGCCGCGGCGCACAAGCGTTCGTGCTGGGCGGTGTATTGAAAGATGCCACCAAAGGCTCGGGCCTGGCCGGTGCCACGGTTTTTGTGGAGGAAATGCGTTCGGGCGTGGCCACCGACAACAGCGGCGCGTACACGCTGAACCTGCCAGCGGGCGTGTATAACCTGGTGTTCAGCTACGTGGGCTACCAATCCAAACGGCGGCAGATTGTGTTGCGCGGCAACCAAGCCCTGAACGTGGATCTGGTCAATGCCGACATCCGCCTGCGCGAAGTGGTGATTACGGGCGAGGCGGCCAACCGCAACGTTTCCACCACACAGATGAGCGTATCCAAGCTGAGTATCCGCACCATCAAGAAAATACCGCCGCTGCTGGGCGAGGTGGACGTGGTGCGCAGCATTTTACTGCTGCCCGGCGTGAGCACCGTGGGCGAGGGTGCCACGGGTTTCAACGTGCGGGGCGGCGGCATTGACCAGAATCTGGTGCTGATGGACAACGCGCCAATCTACAATTCATCGCACCTGTTCGGCTTGTTTTCGGTCTTCAACCCTGATATTGTCAAGGATGTGACGCTGCACCGGGGCGGCATTTCGGCGCGGTTCGGCGGGCGGGCCTCGTCGGTGCTCGACATCCAGCTCAAGGATGCCAATGCCCAGAAATTGCGTTTCACGGGTGGCATCGGCTTGGTTTCGAGCCGGTTATCCGTCGAGGCTCCAATCATCAAAGACAAACTCTCGTTCATCATTGCCGGGCGGGGCAGTTTCACCGATTTTTTGCTCCGGTCGCTGCCCAACAAATCGCTGCAAAACACTCGCGCCAACTTCTACGATCTGAACGTGAAGGCCGACTACCGCCTGAACCCGAAAAACCTGGTCAGCGTGTCGGGCTACGTGAGCGATGACTTCCTGCAAATCAGTGCCGACTCGGTGCTGACGCTGGCCGTGAACTCGTCCAAGACGCAATACCGTTGGAGCAACCGCTACGCGACCGTTAAATGGCAGCACACCTTCAGCGACAAACTGACCCAGAACACCTCGCTAATCTACAACGACTACACGGCCAAAGTAATCAACCCCGAAGCACCCAACCGGTTTGAGATTCCGGCGCAACTGGCCCAGCAGAACCTGTCCACCGATTTTGGCTACCTGCTCAATGACAGGCACAAGCTGGCGTTCGGGTTGCAGGCCATCCGCTACCAGGTGCGCCCCGAATCGCTGAATCCCGTGCCACCTTCCGACGTGAATGCGGTGAACCTGCCCAAAGAGCAGGGCTGGGAGGCGGCGGCGTACCTGGAGGATGAATTCACCATCAGCAACACACTGACGCTGACTGCCGGCTTGCGGTACTCCACGTATGCCAACACTGGTCCGGCCACCGTGTACAACTATGGCACCGAAACCGACCGCAACCCGCTCAACATCGCTGACTCCACGGTGTACGGGGGCGGTGCGGCCATCTGGCAGTACGGCGGTTTCGAGCCACGCGCCGCC
Source organism: Sphingobacteriales bacterium (assembly GCA_031424975.1). Classification (GTDB taxonomy): domain Bacteria; phylum Bacteroidota; class Bacteroidia; order Cytophagales; family 172606-1; genus Xanthocytophaga. The sequence continues at coordinate 4,589 of JANPIL010000081.1, read as the reverse complement.
CTGAAAATCAGCCTCGGCGAAAGCAGTTCGCTCAAGGTAAGCTACAACCGGATGCGGCAGTATATCCACCTGATTTCCAACACGTCGGCGGCCATCCCAACGGCCCGCTGGAAACTGAGCGACACGTACATCCGCCCGCAAATCGCGGATCAGGTGGCCTTGGGCTATTTCCGCAATTTCACCGGCAATATGTTCGAGACTTCGGTGGAGGTGTATTACAAAAAAACCGCCAACTTCCTGGACTACAAGGACAATGCGGTGGTGTTTCTGAACCGCAACATCGAAACGGCGGTGTTGCAGGGTGCGGGCCGCAGCTACGGCGTGGAACTGCTGGCCCGCAAGAACATTGGTGAATACCTGACCGGTTGGCTGAGCTACACCTACGCCCGCACATTCGTGCAGATGCAGAGCAGCCTGCCCACCGAACGCGTGAACAACGGCGACTGGTATCCGGCCAACTACGACAAGCCGCACACCGTAAACGCCGTGGTGAACTACCAGTTCAAGAAACGGTCGGGCGTTTCGCTCAACTACACCTACAGCACGGGCCGCCCGATTACGTATCCGGAAGGCAAATTCACCTACGATGGCATTGCCGTACCCGATTTCGGCCTGCGCAACCAATTCCGCATTCCCGACTACCACCGGCTCGATGTGGCCTGGACCATTGACAGCGGCTACCGCAAACGCAAGAAAGTGGACAAAAGCTGGACGGTGGCTATCTACAACCTGTACAGCCGCAACAATGCCTATTCGGTGTTTTTCCGGGCCAACGGCGGCCGGGCCGAGGCTTACAAACTGTCCATTTTCGGGGCTGCCTTCCCGTCGCTCACCTATAATTTCAAGTTTTAGGCGGGGTTCGGGACAAATATTCACGACAAATGCAAAATAGTATGTGTCCAAAACTCTAAACCCAACCCTTTTGTCTCAGAGGCCGATTTCCCGTTCCCTGTCTGCCGACAGGCAGGCGGTCTGACACACAGTGTCTGACCGGCGTTGCTTTTTACTCCGCATTCCAAACTCCGCAATCCGCATTCGAAAAATAGTATCTTTCAAAAACATCAAACCCAACCCATGCGCATCCTGCTGAACCTCAGAAAATACATCCCCGTTGCCCTCCTGTTCGCGTCGGCGTGCGTCACGCCCTACGATGCCAAGATAAAGGAATCCACACCGCGCATTGTCATTGAAGGGCTGATTACCGACCAGCCCGGCCCGCACCGCGTGCGCATCACCCGCACGGGGGCGTTTACCAACGATGGCAGCGCGGGAGCCACACCGGGCATTGGCGGGGCCACGGTGTATGCCACCGACGATGCGGGCAGCCGCATCAACTTCACCGAGTCGGGGGCGGGCAACTACTTCACCGCCAGCGGTGTGCGCGGCGTGGTTGGCCGCAGCTACCAACTCAACATCCGCCTGGCCGATGGCCGCACCTACATTTCCGAACCGGATTTGCTGCGCCGCGTGCCGCCCATTGACAGCATCTATTCGGAATACGACCCGGCGGTGAAGAAATTCAACGTGTACGTGGACATCACCGACTCGCCCGTGCCCGGCGAAGGCTACCTGTGGAAATGGACGAACTACGATTTCGTGCAGATTTGCGAGCCATCGAGGGTGGTGGAAGGCGTGGCAACCCTGTGCCGCGACTGCTGCACCCGCTGCTGGGATGTGTTGCGGTGCAACAATTGCGTCAATGTGGCCGGCGACCAGTACGTGAACGGCAACCAGATACGGCGGCAACTGATCACCGCCGCGCCCTACAATTCGCGGGGCCGGTATTACCTGCTTATCGAGCAGCGTTCGCTTTCGCCCGGCGCGTTCCGGTTCTGGAACTCACTCAACGCGCAGAGCAGCAGCACCGGCGGCCCGTTTGATGCGGCTCCGGCCCCGGTGGTGGGCAACCTCACCAACACGGCCGATGCCGGTGAGAAGGTGCTGGGCTTTTTTGGCGCGTCGGGCGTGTTGGTGAGGCAGCACTGGGTGGATCGCAACGGCGTTGCCGACTTTCCCAACATCGGGATGCCGCCTGCCTGCCCGGCCGTGACCATACCGCCCCCCTGCGCCCCGTGCGAGGAGATAGCCGGGCGGCGCACACGCATCACACCACCGAACTGGGACAATTGAAAGTCCCCCGCCCGGAAGGCAGGACTGTATTTGGCAACTGGCGCGGGATTCTTATCTCGGCTGTTGCAGCCGGTTGGCGCGACGCTCTGCCTCGCACCGGTTATTGCCGGGTCTTCGGCCCGTGTCCGGGCGGTGTTTGCCGCCATCGCATAGTATCGTTTGAATCAATTCTAACAAAAAAGAGTCATGAAAGGGGTTTTGCGTTTTAAAAAGATACTATTTTTTGCCTTGCCGGTCATGGGCGTTCTGTTCGCTTTCGCCCCGGAAGACGAGCTGCTGACGCGGCTGGTGCGGCAACTGGGCGAATACACCGAAACCTACGCCCCCGAAAAAGTGTACCTCCACTTGGACAAACCGCAGTATGCCTCCGGCGATGATGTGTGGTTCAAGGCATACGCGGTCAGTGCCGCCACGCACCTCCCCGACTCGGCGAGCGGCGTGCTGTACGTGGAACTGCTCAATGCCAAAGGCGAGACGCTGCTTGCCGAAAAGATAAAAATGAGTGGCGGCCTGGGCAACGGCGACTTGAGCCTGCCCGACAACCTGCCCACCGCCCACTACCAACTCCGCGCCTACACGCGCTGGATGCAGAACGGCAAGCCGGACTTTTTCTTCGCGCGGACAATCGCCATCATCAACCCCAACGACAGAATAGTATCTCCGGAAAAGCCCAAACCCACCGGGGACAATGCCAGTGCCAGCGTTGACGTGCAGTTTTTTCCCGAGGGCGGCGACTTGGTGGAGGGTCTGCCGAGCGTGGTGGCTTTCAAGGCCGTAAACCGGGAGGGCAAAGGCACGGATGTGCAGGTGCGCGTGGTGAGCGGCACGGATACTTCCGCCGTTTTCCCGGCCATCCACGCGGGCATGGGGAGTTTTCCGTTCAAACCCGAAGCGGGCAAAAACCACCAGGCGTTGGTTGCGCTGCCCGGCGGTAAAATAGTATCTTTCCCATTGCCCAAACCCAAGCCACAAGGCTGGGCCATGCAAGTCAGAAACACTGTAAATCTCTGTGCAATCACAGTAAATTCCAATAAAAACACCGAAGAAAAACTGTACGTGATTGCGCAGACGCGCGGCAAGGCAGTTTACCAGACCGAAGGCAGGATTGTCAACAACACGTTTGCCCTGTCCGTGCCCACGCAAACGTTTCCGGCAGGCATCACGCAGATTACCGTGTTCGATGCCGCCGGAACGCCGCAGTGCGAGCGGCTGGTATTCGTGAACCGCAACGACCAGGCAAACCTGCAACTATCCACCGACAAGCCAACCTACGCCCCGCGCGAAAAAGTAACGCTGACCCTGACCGCCCGCGATGCGCAGGGCAACCCGGTGGCGGGCAGCTTTTCGGTGGCGGTGGCGCAGGGTTTGGCCTCCGGCGACGATACTATTCTGAGCAACCTGCTGCTGACCTCCGACCTGAAGGGAAGCGTTGAAAATCCGGGTTTCTACTTCCGGGACAATAATCCGCTGGCAGCACAAGCCATTGACTGCCTGATGCTTACGCAAGGCTGGCGGCGGTTTGCGTGGGCCGAAGTGACCAGCCTGCGCGAACCGCCGTTTGAACGCGAAACCGACGTGACGCTCACCGCCCGGCTCCTGAACAAAAACAACGGCCAGCCCATGCCCGCCAAAATACTGCTGCTGTCGGCTCCCGGCACGGAGTCGGTTTTCCGGTACGGCTACACTGACAATGCGGGCCGGATCCGGTTGAGCAGCCTTGATTTCTACGACTACCGCAATATTTTCATCGGCGTTCACGACAAGGAACTGTACGGCACCGCCAAAGTAGTGGCCGACAGTGTGCAGGCGGCTCCGGGCTTTGCGGCTTTCAACGCGGGCATGACGTTCGGCGAAGCCCTGCGGCAAACCGCCCAACGCGAACGGTTCCGGGCGGTGGTGCGGCGCAATTATGTTTCCAATGAATTGGATGCCAACCTGTCGGCCTCGGCGGATACGGCCTTGCGGCCCGTCAGCCCGATTTATCCGAAAGCCGACGAAATGTTGAAACTCGACGATTTCACGCTTTTCCCCACCATGGCCGAAGTAGTGCGCGACATTGTGCCGTGGGGCATCATGACCAATAAAAAGGGACAAGCGGGTTTCCGCCTGTTAAACCTGGACAACAAACTGTATTTCAAGCACGACCCGCTGTATTTCATTGACAATGTGCCCGTACACAGCCTTGACCCGATTCTGGCACTGGATCCGGCCACGGTGAGCAGCCTCGAATGCATACGCAGCGGCCTCGGACGCGCGCAATTCGGCGAAATCGGCTTCAACGGCATTTTCTGCGCCTTCACCAAATCCGGCGACTTCTACCCGGCCAACGAACCGGGGCTGTTCAGTTTTTCGGTGCGCGGCTTCCAGAAAGCCCGCCAGTTTTATGCACCCGCCTACGAAAACGCCAATGCAGACCGCCGCCAACCCGATTTCCGCACCACGCTCTACTGGAACCCCAA
>JANPIL010000080.1:0-8726 GCA_031424975.1 Sphingobacteriales bacterium | reverse complement strand
ATTACGACCCGAACTGTCGAAAAAAAGCGCGTCGCCGTAGTAGATGTCGGCATCGGGCGGGCAATCGTTGAAAATATGCGCCAAGGTGCGGGCATCATGAATCAAATCCCCGGCATTCATGAACCACACGTATGTGCCACGCGCGGCTTGCAAGCCCTTGTTCATGGCATCGTACAAGCCTGCGTCCGGCTCCGAAACCCAGTGCGAAATGCGGTGTTCGTATTTGCGGATTATGCCGAGCGTGCCATCCGTGGAGCCGCCATCAATGATGAGGTATTCGTAATCGGCAAACTCCTGATTGACAATGCTTTGCATGGTGTTTTCCAGCACCGCTTCCGCATTGAAGGTAACCGTAATGATGGAAATGAGCGGTGTGTGCAAAGTTGGGTTCGGGGTTTTCAGAGTAATAGACACAGCGCACAAAGGGGAAGTTTAAAAGCCCACTCCTTCGGAGGGGGTTGCCTGCCTGTACGCCACGGCGCACGAATCGGCAGACAGGGGGGAGGCTCCGGGGTTTGGGCTTTTGGAAAGATACTATTTTACGCAAGCCGACCGGCACAAGCGGGACACGTGCGACAGGTTTTTCATTCCCCTTCGGAACTGGGAGCTTTTGAACAGACTGCTTTCACAAGCCGATATTGTTGTCGGTGACTTTATACACCAACGCGACGGCAAACACCGAAATGCCTTCGCGGCGGCCCACAAAGCCCATTTTCTCCGAAGTGGTCGCCTTAACCGAAAGGTCTTCCTCGCGGATGGCCATGGTTTCGCAAAGTTTTCGTATCATGGCGGGCACGTGCGGATTCACTTTGGGAGCCTCCAGCACCACCGTTGCGTCCAGGTTGCTGATTTCGTAACCTTTGTCGCGCACCATTTCCATCACGGCTTTCAGGAATTCCTGGCTGTTGCGGCCCCGGTTGGCGGCATCCGTATCCGAAAAATGGTAACCGATGTCGCGCAGGCCCAACGCGCCGAGCAGCGCGTCGCAGAGGGCGTGGGTCAGCGCATCGCCATCCGAGTGGCTTTTCAGGCCGTGCGTGTGCGGAATGGCCACGCCACCCAGAATCAGCGGCGCGCCTTCCTTGAGTTCGTGTACATCGTAGCCTTGTCCGATTCTAAGTTTCAACGTGTTGGGTTTTAGGGAATTACTGCGGCCAAATAACGGGTTTTTTTGGGAAATGCGCCGGTGTTTTTTTGGTTCGGAGAAGTGCGGGATGTAGGTTTTCGGGGGCGATTGCGCAAACTTAACGCGCCGGAACCCGTAGAACCTTCGCAACAAAACAGTACCTTTCAAAAATCAAAAACCTGCCCTCCATCGGCATTGAATTGTCCGTCCGGCAGCCATTTTCCAGTCAATCACCTAACTGTTTGCATTTGATGAAAAAGCCCACCGGCAAATTTGTCCGCATCCTTTCCATTGACGGGGGCGGCATCCGCAGCATCATTCCCGGCCAGATTCTTTCCATTCTGGAGGAAAAACTCAAGGAAAAAACCGGCCGCTCCGAAACGCGCCTCGCCGACTATTTCGACCTGATTGCGGGCAGCGGCAGCGGTGGCATCATGGCGTGTGCCTACCTAAGCCCGATCAAACCGCAAAACACCACGCCACGCTTTACGGCGGCCCAGGTAACGGAAATGTACGCCAAATACGGACGGAAAATCTTTGAGGAAACGTTTGACCACAAACTGCTGTCGGTGGGCGGCCTGATTGATGAGAAATACTCGTCTTACGGACTGGAAAAGTTGCTCAAAGAGTATTTTGAAGACCTGCATCTGAGCCATTTGCTCAAGCCCTGCCTGATTCCGGTGTATGACATTACGCGCCGGGCGGCCCATTTTTTCACGCAGCATACGGCCACCAAACCCTCCGAAGATTTCATGGTGCGCGACATTGCGCGGGCTTCGGCGGCCAGCCCCACGTTTTTTGAGTGCAAGCGCGTGCAGTCGCTGTCGGGCGTGAGCTACCCCATGATTGATGGCAGCGTGTTTGCCAGCAATCCTTCGCTGTGCGCCTATGCCGAAGCCCGGAAAATATACACGCAGCCCGGCAAACCCGACAAAGGCGTGACGGCGGCGGGCATGGTGGTGCTGTCGCTGGGCACGGGGAAATCCAAATCGTATTATGAGTTTGACGACATTAAAAACTGGGGCATTGCCTCGTGGTCGCGTCCGTTGATAGACATGACCTCGACGGCCGTGGCTGAAACGGTGGATTACCAGATGCGCGAAATCTTCGACGCAGTGGATGTACCCGGCCAATACCTGCGCATAAACCCCAAGCTGCCGCTGGATGTGAAACCCGAAATGGACAATGCATCGGCCGATAATGTGCAGGCACTCAAGGAATTGGGAATGTTTGCCGCCGAGGAAATGGAAAAACAGATAGCCGCAGTAGTGGATTTGCTGACGGCGGAGTGAGGGCGGGCGGTAGCCGGACTTTCCAAGTCCGGCGGCTTGGCAGGTGGGTTTGCCGGCTGAAAAACATACTATTCCGGCCAGACACATGGTTGGGCTTTCTAAGTCCGGCGGGTTTCGTGTTTTTGAAACATACTATTTCCCCGTGGACTGGACGCTACTTTTCGTCCACAAAATCAACCAAGTCTTGGATTTTGCGGATAATGACCACGTTTCCGGGTGCGAGAATATCCTGCGACACCACTTGGTAGCCGGAAACCAGTATCATTGCCTGCGGAAATGAAGTGGCGAGGTTGTTTATGTAGGCCTGCACCTCGTCGGGGCCGGGCGATGCGGTGATGACCGTGAAGATGTAGTCGGGCTTATGGACGGCATACACCGCTTCCGCATCCTTGAAAGGCAGGTTTTGGCCCAGATAAATGACCCGCTGCCTGCGCGTGCGCAGCAGGAAATTGGAAAACAGCAGGCTCAGTTCATGAAGCTCGCCGCTGGGCAGGAAAAGCATGTATTTCTTGGAGCCGTCCCAATAATCAGCGGCTTGGCTGTCGGTGGCTACAATCAGTTTCTGCCGTATCAGGTTGGTGATGAAATGCTCCTGCGCCGGATTGATGGAACCCGTCTGCCAAAGAATGCCTATTTTGGTCAGGAACGGGTAAACCACTTGTATCATGGTCTGTTCAAAACCCATCTGCGCCACGCACCGGGCCACTATCTTGTCAAACCGCGGCTCGTCCAGGTCAATCATGGCAATTGTCAGTGCCTGTATCTGGTCGTTGTGGCTGCTGCTGCGGTCGGTGAGGTCAAGTACCTGCTGGTGCATGGCCTCGGGCGACATTCCGGCAATTTTGGAAATCTTATGGCCGTGTTCCTGAAGCAGTGATATGTTGAGTACCAGTTTCAGGTCGTGGTCGTCGTAGTAGCGTATGTTGGTGTCGGTGCGTTTGGGGCTGACGATATCGTACCGTTGCTCCCAAATACGCAGCGTGTGGGCCTTGATGCCCGAAAGGTTTTCCAAATCCTTAATGGAATAGAAACTCATGAAGTCGATTTTTCGGGATATGACATGGATAACACGGCTTATGGCGTGCCGGTGCGTTTGAGGCAGCAGGCCGGAAGGCAACACAAGCGAAATTTGCGGCCTTGTGTGGCAAACCGGACTACGGCAATGTAACCTTCGTCAAAACACAATTGTTTGGACTATTGCGGGAAATTTTGGTGTTTATGTGGTCAGCCAATGGATGATGTTGCATCCCATGAAAAACGCGAACTGTACGGTATACGCCAGCCCCGCCAGCGGGTTGTGGCTGCGGGGTGCCAGCCGTTGAAATAGTATCTGCAACACCAGCGAAACCCCGAACCAGCCAGCGTAGTTTTGCAGCGGAACCGTGTTGTGCTGCCACGACCAAAAATCAAGCCGCATGGCAACCGGTTCAATCAGGATGTCTATCAGCACCATCAGCACGGAAGCGACCACGGGCTTGAGCCACTTGACACTTACGTACTTGTCGGCGACAATGCCCGTGCAATAAATCAGGGTGAGCCAGTTGCAGCCCAGCAAAAGCGGCACGCCAAACACTTTCCAGCCCAGCGTTTCACCGTAGGCGTAGTTTCCGAAAAGCAGCCCCGTTTGCACGCCAACCACCTCGGCAAAAAATCCGGTGAGAAACGTGAGGATGCAGAAAACGAAAAACGGCCTTGTGAAATCCCGGTGCGCAAGCAGCACCAAGGCAAGCGTGGCAACCAGGTTGAAAGGGACCAGCAGCAGGAAATACGGCTGTGTGGGCAGCCAATTGAGACCTACCAGCCCCGCAAGGTGCATTGCGGTAAGCAGAATTGCGGAGGGCAGCCATTGTTGCCGGGGGGAATTTGCAGGCTGTTTGCCGGTTTTGCTCAAACCGGGATAATTGGTGATGGTGTCGAACATGGGTGACTGGCAAGGTTCTGCATTGGGGCGGCATCACTGTTGGGAAACAAATCCGGTTTTTTTACGGGATGTTTTTGTTTTTCAGCGCAAAAATAGCGTACTCAGCATCGTTTTCCCCTACATCCGTTGTTTTATTTAACGCGCAACAACCATGATTCTGTATAACGTGACAATTAATATTGAGGATGATGTGCACGGGGAATGGCTGCAATGGATGCGCGAACACCACATTCCGAAACTGTTGCTGACGGGGCTTTTTGTGGATACCAAACTGCTGAAACTGCTTACCGAAGTCGAAAATAACGGCACAACCTACTCGTTCCAGTATTTTCTGGATAGCATGGACGACTACTTGGAATACGAAAACAAGTACGCCACCGCCTTGCGCATGGATCACGATGCGCGTTATGCGGGCAAGTACGTGTCTTTCCGCACGTTGCTTGAGGTGATTGAATGACGGCGCGGATACGGGTTGAAGAATGCGGGACAGGAATCGGGTTTCGCGTTTGAAGTTTTGCTTTTGAAATAGTATGGTTGCAAAACCCCAAACCCGGCTCGGTTAGTTTGCCCCGCAAGCCACGCGGAAAGCAAAAGGCGTTACACTCGTGGCATGGCTCTTTTCAGATGGCATGGCTCTTTTCAGAAAACTGCCGAGCCATGGGGCGTTGTCACTCCCACTTCAATTCGCTGGCTTCATCGGCAGCTCCCACTTCCGTCAAGGATGCGTTTTCGGTTACGGCTACGCGTTCAGCCGGACTTCCGGTGTTTTCGATTCCGTTTTCGCCGCCGCTACCCATGTATTCGTCACGGTCAAACTGCGAGAAGTCAACATCGGGCATCAGTTCGTGCTTCACATGATCCAGGGCTTCTATCAGAGCCTCGGCAAACTTCCCGAAATCCTCCTTATAAAGGAATATCTTGTGTTTCTCATACACAAACCCGTCTTCCTTCACCCGCCGCTTGCTTTCCGTAATGGTAAGGTAGTAGTCGTTGGCACGGGTGCTTTTCACATCAAAAAAATACGTCCTTTTACCGGCTCTTACCCGCTTTGAATACAATTCCTTTTCGCTTTGCTCTTCCACGACGTTTGGGTTTTTAAAGTGAAATCATTGACAGTGGTTTTCGGACACTAAAAAACGGGATTGCCATCAAAATTGCAAATGTTCCGCAAAACATTCGCGCCTTTGCATCCGTAAAACCACTTTCGCCCTTTCGGCAGCCACCTCCGGATTCGCAAAAAACCTTACGCCTTTGCGGCCTGTACGCCGGTTCCGGGATTGGGATTTGTCATTTCTTTGTTTTATTATTGAGTATACAGAAATGATTGTTTGCCATTTAAGTTACTGATTAAGAGCCACTTGACTCGAATCTGATACTGCAATGGAAATGCCAGCAATGCCTGAAACCAGCTTTTGTCATTCTTAAAGAGGTTCAATGTTTCAACAAATGTCATGTGCTTCATGGAAGAGTCATTTTTGCCCAAAACGGGGTATGTTAAGTTTCTGTTAAATAGCTTGGTCGCCTTTTCAATGCTTCTCGTTTGTGCCGTTTTGCCGGCCGCCAGCCAAGATAAAATAGGGGAGAAAAAGAAAGGCCGGGCCTCGTTCTACGCCAAAAAATTCAACGGGCGGCGCACCGCCAACGGCGAACGTTTCCACAACAGGCAGCTCACGGCCGCCCACCGCAGCCTGCCCTTTGGCACGCTGCTCCGCGTGACCAACCAAAACAACAACCAATCAGTAGTCGTGCGCGTCAATGACCGCGGCCCCTACAGCCGCAACCGTCTGGTTGATGTGTCGCACAGGGCGGCACGCGAGATTGGGATGGTGAGTTCGGGCGTGGTTCCCGTGGAAATTGAAGTGCTGGGCATGGGCGATGCGATTGGAACGGACACGCTGGACACCCAGACGCTGGCCAAAGTATCGGAGCCACTCAAGGCAAAAGGCTTGGGCCCGCAAAATACGGCTTCAAAACCGGCATTACGCTCATTTCCAGTGGCTTCGGCCAATAACGCGTCGGCGTACAAGACCGGAAAGGTTTATACTTTACAGGGCATGGAAGCCCGGAAACGTGGCTTTGGCGTGCAGGTCGGCACGTTTCAGGTATTGGATAATGCCCTCAAGGCTTGCCGCAACTTGGTGGACAAGCAGGTGAGCCACACGTATATCATGGTCGAGAAAAGCAAGGAGGCCCGGACTTTCAGCGTTTTGGCGGGCACGTTCAAGAACCGCAAGGCCGCCGAAGCCTACGTGGCTTCGCTGCAACAGATCGGTTATGCGGGCTTCGTGAAGAAATACGAGAATTAGGCTGAAGCGCGGTGCGTCTGGTGCAGACACGAGCCACGGATTTCCCGTAATCCGTGGCTTTTGTGCGTGCGAGCCACCGGGGCAGCCAGTTTGATGGCCGCCGGAGTGGTTTTGCGTGCCGGAAAATAGTATCTTTCCAAAAGCACAAACCCGCCTTTGAACAATGGACTTGAATCAGATCCGCAATTTCGGCAACATCGAATTTCTGGCCAAACAACTCGTGGAAGGCTTTATCACGGGCCTGCACAAATCGCCTTTCCACGGTTTTTCGGTTGAGTTTGCCGAACACCGCCTCTACAACACCGGCGAAAGCACCCGCCACATTGACTGGAAAGTGTACGGCAAAACCGACCGGCTCTACACCAAACGCTACGAAGAGGAAACCAACCTGCGCTGCCAGTTGCTCATCGACGTGTCGCCGTCCATGTTTTACCCGCAGGCGAACAAGGGCAAAATCACGTTTTCGGTGATGGCCGCCGCTTGCTTGGCCTATATGCTGCAAAAACAGAAAGACGCGGTGAGCCTCTGCACCTTCGACGACAAAATCATCACGCACACACCCACCCGCTCCACGCCCTCGCACGTACACAAATTGCTGCTGCTGCTGCAAAACCTGTTGCAAACCGACAAACCCACGGGCGGCACCGCCGTGGCCGAAGTACTGCACGAAATGGCCGACAAGATTCCGCGCCGCTCATTAGTGGTCATTTTCAGCGATATGTTTGACACTGCCGCCCAGTCGGAACGGGTTTTTCCGGCCTTGCAGCACCTCAAGCACAACCAACACGAAGTGCTGCTTTTCCACGTGATGGACAAGAAAACCGAAGGCGACTTTGAGTTTGAAGACCGCCCCCACGAATTCATTGACTTGGAAAGCGGCCAGCGGCTGAAAGTGCAGCCCGCCCAGATAAAAGACCATTACCGGCAGCAAATCCGCACGTTCAATACCGAACTCAAACTCAAGTGCGGCCAATACAAGATTGACCTTGTGGAAACTGACATTGCCGAAGGCTTCGACCACATCCTGAAATCATACCTGGCCAAACGGGCGAGTATGCGGTGAGTGATTTTCCTTGATGATTTATAGGGAAATAGTATCTTTTAAAAAGCCCAAACCCGCCATTTTTCCACAGCCTTCAATGTGAGGTTACATTAGAAAGTTGCACTTTCAGGCAACTTTTTGTATTTTCGCCTTGTTGATAAAAAACAGAAGTGCCGAACCATTATTTTTTACAAAGACTATTTCCAAGAGTTTTTCACAATTCAGCGTGACAAGGTGAAGGATAAAATTATCTGGACTCTCGGCTTGATTGAGGAACTTGCAAGGCTTCCGGAGACGTATTTCAAACACATAGAAGATACGGACGGGCTTTTTGAAATCCGGGTGCAGCAAGGCAGCGATATTTTCCGGATATTTTGTTTTTTTGACCAAGGCCACTTGGTGGTGCTGGCAAACGGTTTTCAAAAAAAGACACAAAAAACACCCAGGTAGGAAATAGAAAAGGCACTTAAAATAAAGGAGGAATATGAAAACGAAAAGTAAAAATATCACGACACTTGACCAGTTCAAGGACAAAAACTACGGCGAACGTGGCACTTCAAAGCGTGATGCGCTTGAGGCGGGCTACGAAAACTTCAAAATAGGAGCATTGATACAGGATGCCCGCCTTGAAAAAGGACTAACGCAGCAAGAACTCGCGCAAAAAGTGGGCACGACAAAATCGTACATTTCAAAAATAGAGAACAATGTCAAGGAAATCCGTTTTTCGACATTGAAAAAAATTGTCGAACTCGGTTTGGGCGGGCACGTGGAATTGTCAATCAAACTCTGAAAAATCAAAAAAACCGTGCGGGAAAAACAGTATGTTTTCAAAAAGCCAAACCTGACACCAGTACAACCCATGGAATCAACCATCAAACAACCCCTTTCTAATGTTCAGCTTGAGCTGTTGAAAGCTTTTTCACATCAGTTGTCGGAAAACGATTTGATTGAGTTACGAAAAACCCTTGCCTTGTTTTTTGCGCAACGTCTTGTCCAGAAAGCCGATCAGACTTGGGAAGAGGAAAAATGGACAGACCAA
>JANPIL010000079.1:0-2698 GCA_031424975.1 Sphingobacteriales bacterium | reverse complement strand
AAAGCCACCTGAAACGAGTTGAAAAAACGTAAATTCACCTGTCCTTAACTGACAAGCAAGATGAAGGCCAAATTTGACCAGACCGAACTGGACAGCTATGAAAACAGCCTGAAAACCTACCGCGATTTGAAAGGCGTGATTGACACCGCTTTTGATGAAGGCAAAACGGAGGGCAGATTAGAAGGCAGATTGGAAGTTGCCAGAAACATGAAGTCGAAAGGACTTCCGGCAAGCGACATTGCGGAATTGACGGGGCTGCCCGAAAACGAGATCAACAAGTTGCCGGGCTGACTTGAACGGCACACAACCCCGCACAAAATAGTATCCTTTGAAAACACCAAACCCGCCCTTGCCCGGCAGGTTTCGCAAAAGGCCTTATTCCAGCCAAAACCCAATTTTTTACCGGATTCATATTATTTTCGTTGGTTGGAAAACCGGGAATCCTTAACTTGTTGGCATAATGGGCGGCAACAAACGCCGCCATTGCCAACAAACGCCACCAAAAATAGTATCCCCGGAAAATGAAAAACCTCCTGATTCTCTGCTGTTTCCTTTGCGGCTTGTCGGCCCGCAGCCAAGTCACCACCGACCCGCAGTTCCCCACATCCGATGCGCCGGTCACCATTATCTACGATGCCACCAAGGGCAGCGCGGGCCTGCGCAACTCGGCCACGGTATATATGCACGCGGGAGCCGTTCTGTCTAATGCCACCGGCACCACTTGGGAGAATGTAATTGGCAACTGGGGCAAGGCCGATGGCATTGGGGCCATGACGCAAGATGCGGCCAACCCCAACCTGTGGCGCATCACCATCACGCCGCGCACGTATTTCAAGGTAGCCGCCGACAAGACGGTTTTCCGCATCGGCATGGTGTTCCGTGAGGCGGGGCCGTGCGGAGCCGCCGGACAGGCGGCCTGCAAGGAAGGCAAAAGTGATGCGGGGCAGGATATTTTCGTGACCCTGTTTGCATCGGGCCTGCAACTGACGTTTACCGAGCCAAAAGACACTTTCCTGCTTGTGGAACCCAATACAGTCATCAATGTGCAGGCAGCCGCCTCACAAACAGCCGCCCTGACACTTTTCAATGGCAACCAGACGCTGACTCAAACCACCGGCACTGCATTGGCCTTTGCCCTGAATGTGGGCGCATCGGGCAGCGGCACGGTGCGCGTGGAAGGTACAGCCAACGCCCTGACTCGCACCGACTCGTTTGAATACTTGGTGAAAACGCCGAGCCTCACGGCGGCGGCTCCGGCGGGTGTGCGCGACGGCATTAACTACCGCAGCCCAACCAGCGCGGTTCTGCAACTGTTTGCCCCCCTGAAACAGACGGTTTACCTGATTGGCGATTTCAACGACTGGAAACCCTCGGCAGCCTACCAACTCAAACGCACCCCCGACGGAAACCGGTTCTGGATTGAATTGTCCGGCTTGATTTCCGGGCAGGAATACGCCTTCCAGTACTTAGTGGACAACAACATACGCGTCGGCGACCCGTATTGCGACAAAATCTTGGATCCGCTGGATAGATTCATACCGGCATTGAACTACCCGAACCCCAAGCCATACCCAACCGGCAAAACTTCGGGCACGGTGTCGGTGCTGCAAACCGGCCAACCGGCCTACGCATGGCAAACAACCGGTTTCCAACGCCCGGCCCAGGAAAAACTGAATGTGTACGAACTGCTGGTACGCGACTTTGTGGGCACACGCAGTTATAAAACCATTGCCGACACGCTGCCGTACTTGAAACGGCTCGGCATCAATGCCATTGAACTCATGCCCGTCATGGAGTTTGCGGGCAACGACAGTTGGGGCTATAACCCGATCTATTATTTTGCGCCGGACAAAGCCTATGGCACTAAAAACGACCTGAAAGCCTTCGTGGACAAATGCCACCAGAACGGCATCGCGGTGATTCTGGACATGGTGCTGAACCAGGCCGATTACGAGTTTCCGTACGTGAAAATGTACTGGGACACCGACAAGCCCGCCGCCAACAGCCCATTTTTTAATCCGCAGGCCACGCATCCGTTCAGCGTGTTTTTTGATTTCAACCACGAAAGCGAAGCCACCAAGGCACTCGTGGACACCGTGAACCGCTACTGGCTGCGCGAATACAAGCTCGACGGCTTCCGGTTTGACCTTTCCAAGGGATTCACGCAGAAAAATACGGGCGGCGATGTGGGTGCGTGGAGTGCCAAAGACGACAGCCGCATTGCCATCTGGAAGCGCATCCACGACCGGATTCGCCAGACCGACCCCACCGCCTACGTGATTCTGGAACACCTCGGAGCCAATGACGAGGAAAAGATACTGGCCGACTACGGCATGATGCTCTGGGGAAACCAGCAGCCCAACTACAAGGAGGCCGCGCTGGGTTACGACAATAGCAAGGCCAACTTGAACGGCGGTTCGTACAAGCAGCGCGGCTGGAACAACCCGAACTTGATCCCGTATATGGAAAGCCATGACGAAGAGCGGCTGATGGTGGATCAATTGCTGTTCGGAAACACCAACCCTGCCACCGGCTACGACACCAAGCAACTGGCCACCGCACTGGATCGGATGAAACTGATGGCGGCACTGTATTTTTCCATTCCCGGCCCCAAAATGCTGTGGCAGTTCGGTGAGTTGGGCTATGATGTGTCAATCAATGAAAACGGACGCACCGGAACCAAGCCGCTGAAATGGAA
>JANPIL010000078.1:0-6343 GCA_031424975.1 Sphingobacteriales bacterium | reverse complement strand
ATTTTTTAAGCGAAAAATGACACCGGAAAATAGTATCCTTTGAAAAGGCCAAACCCGGCTTGCCTCAACGTTGCCGCAAGCCTATCCCGCAGCGCAGTCCGGTTTCTGACAGTTGGCTCACAAATACATGAACAAATCGCGTACTTCGTTAATCAAGTCACTGAACGCGGGTTGTTCGGTAAGATCAGCAAAATAGTATCTTTGGAAAAGGCCAAACCTGCCTATTGGCTACCGGTTTTTTGTTTTTGCTGGGTAAACACGTGGGATTCACCCGTTTTCAGGTTGGACATTATGTCTTCAAAAGCCTGTTCTATCCGCTCCAAACGGTCTTTTGGGATGCCTTCCGGCATAGTCCGCTCAAAATCCCGGTCATCAAAGAAAGGTTTTCTTTGACCGTCAAATTTCCACCTTTTTTTCATAACCGATGTTGAGTAGTTGGAAAAAGATACTCCGAATGTAATGATTTTCGAGTTGCCCTTTTTCCGAACTGAATATTTCTCCTTGGGCCTCCAATTTTCTCAGAAACGTTTCCGTGGTGCTCACGGCTTCTTCCATGTACGCACCAATCAACGGCTCACTAAAATCAATGTTCCAACCCGTTTCCGGGCGTTCTACCGAATAACTATTTTCGGGTGAAACCACGGTCAATGACAGCGCATTGTACCGAACGATGGCTTCCACATCCGCAATGGAAAACGAAGAACCATTTGGGTGATTGTGCAGCACATCACAATCTTTCATTTCAAAAAGGTGGTTTTCGGGTGGGTTAACGTAATTGGTTTCGCCCCGAAACCGGCGAATTTGCCTGTTCGCCTTGAAAAAATACAGGTTTTCCCGTACATCCGTTTTTATTTTTTTCGCAACCGTCCCGTATTTCAATCCGTCGTTGGGCAATGGGTGGTGAACAATGAGATGGTTTGTGCCTTCATCAATGAAATTTTCAAAAAACGACACGCGCAGGCCAGGTTTATTTTTGAAATTTTTTTTCTTACAAATACATGAACAAATCGCGCACTTCGTTAATCAGGTCACTGAACGCGGGTTGTTTGCGAATCTCGGGCCGCCAAGCCAGGTTGCGGCTTATCAAATCAAATGTGTGCTT
The DNA here is from genome assembly GCA_031424975.1 of Sphingobacteriales bacterium. Lineage (GTDB taxonomy): Bacteria > Bacteroidota > Bacteroidia > Cytophagales > 172606-1 > Xanthocytophaga. Next base: position 5,241 of record JANPIL010000078.1, on the reverse strand, counting down.
GATTTTGGCTCCGGGAATGATATTGTTGTGCGTGTCGCGGTCGCGGCCCATGATCCAGAGCGTATCGGCAATGGCCGAGGTGGAAACAATGTCGTGCGAGACGATGATGATGGTGTTCAACTCGTTGCTGTTGGCGATTTCCACAATCATCTCGCTCACCTCCTCCACCATGTTTATGTCCAGTCCGCTGAAAGGCTCGTCCATGAGCAGGAAGTTTTCGGAACAGAGCAACTGCTGGGCAATGGCGATGCGCTGCTTTTGTCCGCCCGACAATTGCGCCGGATACATCTGGGCGTGCTGCCTGAGCTTGAACCGATCCAGCATATCGTAAATCCGGTCTTGGCGTTGCTTGGCATCCTGAATAGTCTTCTTGGCGGCCACTTCCAGGTTGCCCATCACCGTGCGGTGGTTGAAGAGCGGATAATTCTGCTGCACCACGCCCATGGTTCCGGCAGTGACGGGCTTCTGTGCCACACCCGCAAACACCTCGCCGGAGGTGGGCCGCAGCAAACCCGCCATAATCTCGAACAGTTTGGTTTTGCCCACCCCCGACGGCCCCAAAAAGCCCACCACCTGCCCTTGCGTCATGCCCGGCCTGGTGATGTTGCAGATTTCGGCGTTCACGTTCTGCAAAATCACGTTTTCGCCCAGCGTCAGGCTCACGTTGTCTATTTTCAGGATGCACTCGTTCTTGCTGTGGGTGTATTCCATATCGGCCGGGAAAATAGTATGTTTTGGAAAGGCCAAACCCGGCTTTGTGCGTCAGAGACGCAAAACCAAGCCATCCCGATTCAAAATCGGGGTGAGTGGCGGGTGAAATGCTAGGTGAAGGATGCCTTCACTACAATTACCAAATCTTTTTACGGTAAACTACTATATAAATGAGCCATCCTGTAATCAGAAACATCACGAATTGTACAGAGGAAATCAATAAATAAGCCTCTTTGTCAGCATATGTAATACCAAAGCTTATTATACTGACAGGGAAAGTGAGTAATAAAGCAACCAATACCCAGTCACCGTAATATGGGCTACTTCCAGAGGAATTTAAAACGGTAAAAGTAGCAAAACCTACATACACCAAAGCAACAGTGGCTGATTTGATTATTGCCTGTTCCTTAGTCATTAGTCATAAGTATTCTTATTGAAACTAAATAAAGCGAGAAAATGCAGGTAGAGATTAAACAAGAAAGTAGTGTTTGTTGCAATCCGCTTACCACAGTTTGCAATCGGGGTGACTTGGTTTCGCGTCTGTGACGCACGAAACGAAATAGTATATTTGAAAAAGTCCAAACCCAACCCGGACAAACCCGCCATCCCGCCGGACTTAGAAAGTCCGGCTACGCTTGGCTTGCCAACTTCTCTACCGCTGCACGGTGAGCAGGCTGTAGGGAAAGAAAAAGCCGCGCATCTGGCCGATGGCCCAGTCCAGCAAAATGCCGACCAGCAACACCAACAACTGGATGGCAAAAATAGCGTCCAAGTGCAGTCCGGTTTTCTGGTTGTTGAGCAGCAAAACCCCGATGCCGCCCTCGGCCCGCGAAATGCCTTCCACCAACGTAAGCATGGTCCAGGCGATGGCGAAATTCTGGCGGACGACCTCAAAAACCATGTCGAACCGGCCCAAGATAACCACTTCCCACACCACCTGCCACTCGCTCATGCGCAGCGTACGGGCGTGGTAATACTCGTATTTGGGCACCGATTGGATGACCGAAACCATGGACGTGATGAAAAACACGCTGATGCCGAACACCATGAGCGAAACTTTCAGGCTGCTGCCGCTGCTGGTGAGCAGCGTGAACACGAACGAAAGCCCGACCAACGTCAGGAAACGCCCTTTGGAAAGGATGAAACCGATGGGCCGGAAAAACGGGATTACCGTGGCGTAGGCAATGAGCAGCGAGATGAGCAGCGCGAAAAACATGGCTTTCAAACACAGCCACGTGCTGGTCCAGAGTTCATACACCAGGTTTTGCTCCTGCACCAGCCGCCCCATGGCCCGCACAATCTCCACGGGTGTGGGCAGCAGCGGCGATTTGCTAAAGAACCAAACCAGCAGCAGCACCGCCACTTGCAAGGCCACCATGACCATCAGCGTGGAGCGGCGGTTGCGCGAGTTGGGAATGAAAAGGGAAGTGAATGTTTTGAGCATAGGAAAAAAAAAGAAGCCCCCTAACCCCCGAAGGGGGAACTTGAAAAATCAGGGTTTGGGGGTTTGAAGAGATACTATTTTTAAAACTCCCCCTTCGGAGGTTGGGGGGCCGTTACTTGCCCATTACAATCGTAACGCGGCGGTTTTTGGCTTTGTTCTCGGCACTGCTGTTGGGTGCCAGCGGCTGGCTTTGGCCGTGGGCGAAAACCTGCGTGCGGCCCTGCGGAAAGTTGTTGGGCGATTTTTTCTCCAGCCAGTTTTTTACCGCAAAAGCCCGCTCTTCTGATAATGACATATTCTTGGCCGGGTCGCCCACGTTGTCGGTGTGGCCATGGATTTCGACGCGCAGGTTGTTAGCCACCACCAAATCTTCAAACAAGCTGTTGAGGGCTTGCAGCGTGCGGGGCGAAAACGCCGCCTTGCCGGTTTCAAACTCAATGTTCCAAGACCTTTCGGATACCTTCTCGGTGATGTTCGCATCGTTGTTAAACACCAACTGCTCCGATTTTTCGGTCTTGCCCGAACGCGCCGCCACGTTTTTCAGGTAGCTCACATCAATCACATCGTCCGATTTGGGAAAGCTCGGCATCAGCTTCGGATACAGTTTGGACACGATGTTGCCGAACAGGTCGTACACGATTTTCACGGTGTTGGCACTGCCCGGATTCAATCCGAAAATCTCCATGTTGTCGCCCAAGTTATGCACCGTTGAGCCGCCCAATTCCACCACAAGCCCTTGCTTGTCAGCGGCTTGTGTGCCCTTGTAGTATTTCACCCAGTAAGCTGCATCGGCTTCGTTGTAGAGTTTGGCCGAAATGACCCCGGCCTTATTCAACGCTTCGGGATAGGCTTTCACTTGGTCGCCGCCCTCGGCGATGCCCTCAATCAGTTTTTCCACGGTTTCGCGGTTTTCCTGCATATATTTTTTAATGCCAATCAGCACGCAAGGCATCTGGCTGCGGTATTCTTTGGTGGAAACAATGGACACCAGCCCGCCTTTTTTCTCAGCCACGTTCACATCGCCGGGAGTCCAGGTTGCCACGCCGTTCACGGCCACGGTTTTTTTCTCGCCGGTGCGTTTGCCGTTCTGCACCACTTCGCGTTCTTCCTGGTAGCCGGCAATGTATTTTTCGGCGGCATCCAGATAATTATCCGCCGCCACAAAGTTCATGGCATCGGGGTCGTAGGTTTTCTCGTCGGGGTTAATGCGGATTCCGTTGTCGCCGCACCATTTCACCACAATATTCCAGTCGCCGTCGCGCAGTACGGCGGCCGTCAGTCCGCCCCGTGCCGTCTGCGGATTGTCTTTCCAGGCGGGCAAACCCATGAACTTGTCCTCGCCCAGCGATTTTCCGCACGTATAGACAATCTGGGCGCGGTAGTCGGCACCGATTTTTTCCAGTTCCGGATTCACGCCCGACAGGAACGCCGCCGCACCATCGCCCATGACCGTGACGAATTGCGCGCCTTGGTTGGTGTTCTTGTCGTTCCGGTATTCATTCGCAAACTTGATCAGCGAGGCCTGCATTTGCGGCACATCATCTTGGCGCGTGATTTTGAGGTTCACGTTTTTCTTGGCCATGATCGAGTTTTCGGTGGTTTGCGGGCCGCCGTTGGCAAAAATGGCTCCCATCTGGGCATTCCAAGCCCACATGAGCCAACGCACTTCGGGGCCGCTGATGCTGGCCGGATTATCAGACGGCATTCCGGCGGACTGCACATTCAGGGCGGTTGTGCTGCCGTTGGCGGTGGGCAAATCAATCTTGCCGACATCCTGCGATTGCGCGGTTTCGCGTTTCAGCACGTAGCCGCTGTCCATGACCAGCCATTTCACGCCCCACAGCGCGGCAACAATCAGGAGTACGATGGAAATTCTTCCGATGGGAGTCAATCGTTTCATTTTCAGGGTCGTAAGGTTAGGTAAAAGATGTAAAACAGTATGTTTTCAAAAGGGCAAACCCGCTGGTGTTTGCAGCGCAAGTCTCTCGTGAAGACACGAGCCATGGGTGCAACAACAGCCTTGCCAAAAATAGTATCTTCCGGAAACCCCAAACCCGGCTCCCAATTACCGCCAGCTTGTATTTAGGGCGGCGTTTGACCGGCTTTACTCCGGCAGGTTCAGCAAAAACCCAATGGTAAAATTGGCATCCCAGTCGAACACGAATTGCTGGCAGCCCGTGCCATCGGCAATGGCCTTGTAAATGTTGGCACCGGCCTTGTCCTTGGCATCCGTCAGGCTGTAATCCGCCGGGGCTTTAAGCACCGTGTAACGTTCCTTGGCGTTGCGCACTTCCTTGGCCATCTTGAACGGCACGCCGCCAATGATGAAACACGTCTTGCGGTTGGCTTCGGGAACCTGTTTAGCTTTGGCATTCATTTCGTCATAAACCTTCTGGTCGGCCATGCCATTCTGGAAATACTTGGCTCCGGGGCCTTCCACGGCGGTTATTTTCCCGTTCTGCTTCCACGACATTTTGGTGTTGCCCGAGCCGATGTCCACCACAAAGGCGCGGTCTTCGTACACGGGCGGCAGCACCGACTGCAACGCATACGTGCCTTCCTGCTCGGCGGTGACCTGGTTCACGTAGTAATTCAGCGATTTCAGGGCTTTGGAAATCTTCTGCGTCACATCGGCCTTGGCCGCCCCGGAACTGACCACAAAGTGGATGTCTTTGGCTCCCACGCCGAAATCAAGCATGGTGCCGATGTATTTTTTCAGTCCGGCGCGGATGTCCTCTTCCGAAGCCATATTTTCGGTGACCAGGCTGTTGCCAAACTCGGATTTTTCGAGTTGCCAGTTCTTTTGCGCGTCCACCTTGATGATGAACGAGTTGAAGCCGCTGGCTCCGAGTTCGACCACGCCTTTCAATTTGCCAGCCGTGACAGCGGGCGGCGCGTAGCTAAACGAAGATGTTGAGTTGGTATTAATTTCCGCATCGGGTTTGGCGTTTTCAGTGCCCGAATTCGGTTGCGGCAGGTTGTCGGTCACGGGCGGCAGGTTGCTGTCGGTGCGGGCGTGTTCGGGCGTGGCGCACACGCCATTTTTTTTAAGCAAAAAATATACCCCGGACAAAGCCGCCAAAACC
>JANPIL010000077.1:0-10238 GCA_031424975.1 Sphingobacteriales bacterium | reverse complement strand
AATCGAAAAGCCCTGTTTCGGACGGTCAAATAATCGCGCCGGAAGATACCGGTACAGCACTTGCTTGAGCAAGTATTTCATGGTACCGTTGCGGTATTTGAGCGTTGGCGACAGGTTCAGGGCAAACTCCACCACGCGGTGATCCAGCAGCGGCACGCGGGCTTCCAAGCCGTAGTGCATCGAAGCCCGATCCACTTTGGTCAGCAAATCATCGGGCAGGTACAACGCCAAATCAAACAGGCTCTGCCTTTCGGATGCAGAAAGTATGCGGGATGCCATGTGCGGATGTTGGAGTGCGCAATTGACCGAGCCAGTTCCGTTTGCCAGCGGCGTGCCTAGCAGTTCTTGCAACTCCGTGGAGGAGAAAAAACCCTGTTCCTGCGAGAAAACATGGCTGGCTACTTCCCTTTCAGAACCGTAGTTGAATAAAGCCGCCGCCTTCCGGTAGCGGTCCTGGCCGCCTGCCGACAACGTTGCCACCAGCGGCCCGCGCAACAACCGCGCCCACGGTTGTGCCAACCGGTGTGCCCAGCGGTACATTCCGTAGCCGTGAAACAGTTCGTCGCCGCCATCGCCGGTCAGCACCACACCCACGTGCTTGCGGGCCAACGCCGACACCAGCATGGTTGGCAGGCCCGACGAGTCGGCATACGGCTCGTCGTAGATGTCCAGCATCGTTTCGATGAGGTTTTTGGCTTCGGCCTGCGACACCATGAATTCGTGGTGGTTGGTTTTCAGGTGGCTGGCAACGGCGCGGGCAAACGGAGCCTCGTTCTTTTTCGCTTCCGTAAAGCCGATGGAAAACGTGTTGAGCGGCCGCGAAAGTTCCTGAGCCGCCAATGCCGAAACCAAACTCGAATCAATGCCGCCGCTCAGGAATGTGCCGATTGGCACATCGCTAATTAACTGGTAACGAACCGATTCGGTCAGCAAGCGTTCCAGTTCGGTTGTCGCCGTTTGCTCATTGGCAAGTGGCCGCTCGGTGATTTTATCCGTCAGCGACCAGTAGCATTTTTGTTCCAAACCGGTTGCCGAAACCTTGAGCCACTGGCCGGGCGGCAGTTTGTATATTTGTTGGAAAATAGTATGCGGCGCGGGCACGAAACCCCGGTGCAGGAATTCAGGAATGGCCGCTTCGTTGCGTTTTTTCGGAATCGGTAGTTGCAGCAGCGATTTCAGTTCGGAAGCAAACGCGAAAGTTGTGCCGTCCCAAAAGTAAAACAGCGGCTTTATGCCAAGCCGGTCGCGGCAAAGCCAAAGGGTGCGTTCCGTTTTCTGGTACACGGCAAAGGCAAACATTCCGTTCAGTTGGTCTACGCTGCGGATGCCGTGTTTGGCAAAAGCCTCCAGAATCACTTCCGTGTCGGAAGTGGTGCGCGGTGTGATATGGTACGTGGTGGCGACTTCGGGGAAGTTGTAAACCTCGCCATTGAAAACAATAACGTGCTGGCCATCAGCACTGTGCATGGGCTGGTTGGCACTTGCCGACAAATCAAGAATACTCAGCCGGCGATGGCCGAGGCCGACGGTGCCATCGAAAAAAAAACCTTCCGCATCCGGCCCCCGGTGGCTTACGGCATCGGTCATGGCACGCAAATCGGATTCCGAAAATCGTTGTCTGAAAGATAAAAAACCGGTTATGCCGCACATGTAGGGAAATGCTTTTTTACGGTTCAAAGGTAAGCCTAAAAAACAGCATTGCCGCAAAACGGCAGCGGATGCGTTGGCTTGCGCACAAGCAGCCCGCAAACCAAATAAAAGCGTTTGCGTACACGTTTAGGTTTCGTGCTTCGGAAAGATACTATTTTACCTCACCCCCGGCCCCGAAGCCCCCTCCCAGCCTCCCCCGAAAGGGGAGGAGTTGGGGTGAGGTTGTTCGGGATTTGCAATCCCGAACCCGGAGTTTTCGGATTTGCTATCCGCAACAAGGCGGGTTTCACCTTTTCCAACCATACTATTTTCGCCATGCGTACCCTTATCGTCTCGCTTTTTATCCTTTGTGTTTTCCGTTTTCAAATCGAAGCCCAAGTGGTCAATCCGGCCAACCAGAAATTCAGTGTCTATAAGATTGATGTCAATCCCAGTAGCAGCAAGGAAGGCATTGGCGGCATTGCGGTGGTGTTCAGTTGCGAATACAAGATTTCGGATGCCGAATATAACGGCATGAAAGACACGCAAGGTAAAGTGCGGATGACGTTTTACGCGGCCATCAACGATGCCGCTAACGAACCCGTGTACCAAGCCTACGATTTTGCCAACTACAAAAAGTACAATAACTACGTGGCCGTGCATTTTGCCGACGAAACCGTGCTGATGCCGCAAAACAAGTCGCAGGGATTGCGCAGTACGGGCATGGAACTGTTTATCCCGTTTGCCCAGACATCGCTGCCCGAAGGCAAAAGCAACATTAAACTGGCGTTGAATGCCTACAACGAAAAAGCCGGGCGGTTTGAGAAAATCATTGTCAAGAATATGAATATCAGCAAACCAGCCACGTATGCGGTGTCGCTGCAACCGCAGCAAATCACCGTGCTTGACAAAGCCGGCAAACGCGTGGAAGTGGGCCGCTTGGAACAGGACATTTTCATGCTGCCCGGCACCAGGAAAGATGCCAGGGATATTGCCTCGTTTGCCAATGTGGATGTAAAAGACGCGCTGCAATTCACGTATTGCGAGGGCGATGCGGTTCGCCTGAAAGTACAAAAAAGCACCGGAACCGGACTGGTGCGCCTGAACAAGGCCCGCCTGCTGCGCACCCGCGACGGCAAAGCGATTCCGACGTTTGACAATGCCGCCGCCTTGACGGGCGAATGGACGTTTGACACGAAAGCCGCCAAAACCACCACGCTGAAAAACGGCGGCTTGGAGATTGCGTTGGCCATCGAGAAATACAAGATTCCGGCGGTGCAATTGTCAGCCTTCAAGGTCAATCCGTTTGCCACGCACGCAGGCGTGGCGGGCACCACTGTTTCATTTGATTACAAGGCCACGTCGGCCGCCAGTGCGCCGCCACTCACGGCTTGGCTGGCCTACCAAGCCCGCGACGCGGAAACCGTGATGCAGGTGCGCAACGGCAAAATCATTAATGGGCAAGCTAAAACCGATTCGCTGGGCATGGTGTATCTGGATAAAAATGCCACCGGCGGCAAACTGACGGTGTTTTACCCGGCCTACCAGATTTTGCTGCAAGACCCGGATGTGCGCAAACAGCCGTCCAAACGGTTTTCGCTGCAAATACACTTGGGCAACAACCCGTACGTGGTGGCCCGCAAGGAAACCACCACCGACCTGACGATACAAACCATCCGCGAGGCCGTGCTGCCGGTGGCGTTGAAACTGAAAGACACGCTGGTGGGCGGCGTGAACGGCGCAACGGTTTCGCTGCCCTACACCATACCCGCTCTGTATTTTGACACAAAGGAACAGAAATACCTGGAAATCGTGGAAGGTGGAAAAGACGGCAAAGCCATCGAATTGTTCCGCCGCATGACTTTGGCGGATAATGCGGTGAAACGCATCAACCCAAACGCTAAAACCAGTGTCGCCTACGAACTAGCGCAAGCCAAAAGCGCCGTCCGGCTGTTTCTGCCTTACACATCGCTCAATAAGATAGAGGAAAAACCGCTGCCGCTGCGCATTTCGGCCCATGTTTCGGATGGCACCAACCGAGTATCAGTAGGCGAAAGCATCGGCTCGCTGCAATTCACGATTGACCGCGCCAAACTGCGTTTTGTATCGGTCAATATTGCCAGTATCCGGCTCAAGAAAGCCGAGTCGGGCAGTGTGGCGTGGCGCATCCGTTCGAAAGACAAAATCCTGTACGAATCAAAACTGATTCCGGTGGAAAAACTGATCGAAAACCTGTACACTGACGCATTTTACATCCACGAAGACGATACGCTGATTGTGGAAATGCTGCGCGGCGCCAAGGCCGAAAACCTGAAACCGATGGTGCGCTGGGAAAAACCCGTGAAAGCCCTGACCGCTGGGGAACAAATAGAAATAGACCCCAGCAAACAACCCAATAATACCGACGACGGCGACACCAAAAGCCTGACCATCAGCTACACGGCCCAGTGAAAAATAGTATCTTTCAAAAAAGCCAAACCCAAGTAGTGTTTTTAAATTGCGTGATGGCAGAAAACAGTCCGCTGTTTAAACCGCCAAGACAACGAAAAAGCAGGTTTTGCAAACCTTTTTAACGGGTTAGGTTACCGGGCAGCAAGCTGACCTCACCACATTATACATTTGGGAACATCACTAATAGACTTGTTGCGATGAGATAGTGATTGATAGTCAGCTACTTACGTTTTATCTCAATTGCGGATAATCACTGAAAATAAACCGTTTTACAATGGTTTTCAGTTACAGGCACATAAGCGGGATGATATTTCAGCATACCAATCCCCATATCTGATGTTCTAACTGTAAAAACTATCGCAACAAGTCTAATCCTTGCCTTGAAAAACCAATTTAAAGAGATTTAAAAATGAAGGCACTTTTGTTAGCGGCGTTTTTTTGCGTGCACTGTTCTTTTTGCCAGACAGGGAAAATTACAACCAAAGGTGAGGCTGAGAACTTTGTAAAGCAAAAGTTAAAATACAAGGAGTTTAATATTGGGGACAGCAGTTGGCATTATGCAGAAAAGACAGATAGAGGAATGGCAGATTCCATAGGTGTTGACTACTGGAAAAAAGCAGACTTAGATCACAATGGAACTGAAGATTTGTTTGTGATGGCATACGCAGAAACAGAGAGACAGGACGGTTTTGAGGAAGTTATGATTTTGTTTTCCGGTAAAAACCAAAAAATTCCTGTCAAAATCAAGCTTCCCCATAGCTTTTTCGTAACGGTTAAACCATTTCCAAAAATCATATCCATCAATAACCTCAAATATCTTCAATTAACATACAAACTTACCGAAAAAACAGTCAATTGTAAGGAAATAAAAAGCTATTACACAGCAGATACATTATTTGTAAAAAACAATTTTCTGGTTCCCTATAGCTTAAGCCCCAATAAAATTGATTTTGAGTCTATTAAGATCAGAACTTCCAATTGTTTCGGTTCTTGTCCGGTCTTTGAATTAATTATCAATCATGACCGAACCTCCAGTTATGAAGGAATAGAGTATACTTCTAAAAAAGGCATTTTCAATCTAAAGGCTGATCAAAAAGAGATAGAAATGATTTCCTTGTTTCTTAGCCATATTGATATTACTACCTTAAAAGACAGTTATTCCGTTTGTTGGACAGATTCCCAGACTGCTTATTTGACGATTGTATACAATAATGGAACCGTGAAGAAGATAGAAGACTATGGCTTGGCGGGCACTTACAAACTCAGTTTATTGTATGAATATTTGTTTAAGTTAACCGAGTTTTGAAATATAATGCAAAAGCAAAAACACCCACCATTTGCTGACGGGGGTTCTTGCTTTGTAAGTGTCAAACATTGTTACGCAGTGGCTCTTGTCATTCGACGCAGGAGGAATATGATTTCGATTGCATATGCAGTTCGCAATTTCATGCAAGTGAAAGCCCGACTTCTTTTTTGTCGAAATGACAAATGGGCTTTCGCAGCAAATGCCGAAACCTCAGACAATCAACGGTTTGGGCTTTCCGGGCCTGTCACCGCTTCAGTTTTCCTGCGCGGCCTGCACTTCGGCCAGCGGGCGGAAATTGCCGCCTTTCAGCGGATCGGCAGCGTCTTTTTCATACGGAATCACTTCCAGAATATTGGTGATATTGACATCCGTAATCTCATAATCCACCACTTTTCCGAGCCGTTCGGCCAGCAGGTCGTAGGCTTCGCGCGGGTTGGCGGCGTTGATGAGCATATTGTAGGGCGTTTTCTTGTCTTTCTGCGCCTTCTCGTCAAATGTGACGAACAGCACTTTCAGCTTGAACCACGTTTCGGGTCCCTCCTCCACAAAATACACGTCGTTGAGCCGCATCCGCGACAGTTTGGACAGGTGGAAATCGGCAAGGTTGCTGGCAACGGCATCGTAAATCCGCGCCTCCGCATCGGTATACGACACGGCATCGAGCAGGTAGGTTTCGGTGATGGCTTTGTTTCTTCCCTTATCGTCGGGTTGCTGATAACGGATGGTGGCTTGATACCAAAGGGACATAATCAGGTTGGGGGTTAGTGTTTGTGATGAAAATGCGCAGGGGCGGCAGGCGGTAGCACACGCTTTAGCTTGTGCCAAAACCGCAGGTTTTGGGTTTTTAAAAGATACTATTTTGCGGAGCGACCGGGCAGCCGCAAGGGTGGCTCCTACTTCAGCCCCGTCAGCACAGTTTTCACGGTATTCTTGATGCCGTTGAACTTGGCCATTTGCGCGGGCGTGATGAATTTGCCCAAGGCTTCGGTAAATTTGCCAAACAGCGCGTCCTGCGCCTTTTGTTTCAAGGCCCCCATCATCCGTTTCTTGCCCAAATCCATGAATTGCTTTGTGAAATCGCCCGCCAGCGACTGTGCCTTGGGCGTTTGTTCGGGCGTGAAACCTATTTCCTTGTTCAGCATATTGAAGATTTTGTCGGCGGGCTTTTCATCCTGCGCAAATGCCTGGCCGGAAATGCCCGGCAGCACAGACAGCAGCAATACAACAATCAGGTTTTTCATGGGATTCAAAGTTTTCGGGTGGCTGGCCGGTAGTTTGATTGCAACAAAAACCGTCCGCGCCAAAGATACCGGTTTTTCCCTTGCCACCGAAATGCGGCGTGATTCTGCCGGCGCAAAATTCCAATCCGCCAACTTTGCCGTACATTCACCACCGACGGACGAAAACAAACCCGGCTTTTTTTGATTTATACGCTCATGTACGATGTCATTATTATCGGCGGTGGCCTGGCCGGACTCACCAATGCCCTTGTTCTGGGGCAGGCGGGGCTGCGGGTGATGCTGGTGGAGAAAAAAACCTATCCGTTCCACCGCGTGTGCGGCGAGTACATCTCCAACGAAACACTGCCGTTTTTGCATTCGCTGGGCATTCGTCCGCACGGTTGGGGCGCATCTTCGGTCAACTACTTGCAGGTAACGGCTCCCAACGGCCAGCGGCTCGAAACACCGCTGGATTCGGGCGGGTTCGGCATCAGCCGCTATGTGCTTGATTATGAGTTGTACCAAATGGCGCTGGCCGCCGGAATCACGGGCATTACGGGCAAGGGCGTGGAAGAAACGGCATTCGAAAACGATGTGTTCACGGTCACCCTGTCTGACCAATCGCAACACCAAGCTCGTTTTTTGATTGGCGCGTATGGCAAACGCGGCAAAATGGACAAGCAACTGAACCGCGAATTCATCGGCAAACGGTCGCCGTACATCGGCGTGAAATACCACATCCGCACCGATTTCCCGCCTGACCGGATTGCGCTGCACAACTTCAAAAACGGTTATTGCGGCATCAATGCCATTGAAGAGGGGAAATTCAACTTGTGCTACCTCACCACCCGCGAAAACCTGAAACAACACGGCACGATTGAAGCGATGGAAGCCGAAACGATGTACAAAAACCCGTTTCTGCACGCCATCCGCGACAATGCCGATTTCCTGTTCAACAAACCAGAAGTGATCAACGAAATATCCTTTGCCCCCAAAAAACCCGTCGAAAACCACATCCTCATGTCGGGCGATACGGCCGGACTTATTACGCCGCTGTGTGGCAACGGCATGGCCATGGCTATCCACTCCGCCAAAATCCTGTCCGGCCACCTGATTTCGGCGCACCGCGAAAACTGGTCGCGCCAACGGTTGGAAGAAACGTATGCCGACCATTGGCGGCGCACATTTGCGCGGCGGCTGTGGGTGGGCCGCCACCTGCAAAGCCTCTTTGGCGACGAATGGCTTACGGATGCGGCTGTCCGCCTGCTGCGCACCGCCAAGCCCGTCACGCGCTTTCTGGTCAGGCAAACGCACGGCGCGGCATTCTGAAAAAAAGCCCCCGGCTCCAAAGGGGAAGAAGCCCCCCAACCCCCGAAGGGGGAGCCGAAACAGTATCTCTTGGAAAGCCCAAACCCGCCCGGTTAAAAGTAGCCCTGAAAGGGCGTTATCCGCCAACGCAGGGTGAAGCCCTGCGGATTGGGGTAGGCTTTTTATTTTGCCTCCCTTTTCCGTCAAAGCGCAAAAATTCCAATCTTTGCCCTTTAAATCACCACCCAAGACTATTTTTATGCTCAACCAACGAAGTGTCATCAAGGAATTGCTCCAATCCACGGCTTACGGCACCGACACGCACGTGAAAGGCTGGGTGCAGACCAAACGCGAAGGCAAAAACGTGGTTTTCATTGCTCTCAATGACGGCTCTACCGTGAACCACTTGCAAATCGTGGCTGATGCAGCGCATTTCGGCGAGGAGATTTTCAAAAGCATCCACACCGGAGCCTGTCTGGCTGTGACGGGCAAATTAGTCGAATCGCAGGGAGCCGGACAAAAAGCCGAACTGCAAGCCGAACACATTGAAATATACGGCACTGCCGACCCCGAAAAATACCCGCTGCAGGCCAAGCGGCACTCGCTGGAATTCCTGCGCGAGATTGCCCACTTGCGCCCGCGCACCCGCACGTTTGGCGCGGTGTTGCGCATCCGCCACGCGCTATCGTTTGCCGTGCACCAGTATTTCCACGACAATGGGTTCTTCTGTTTGCACACGCCCATCATCACTGGCTCAGATGCTGAGGGCGCGGGCGAGATGTTCCGCGTCACCACGCTTGACCCCACCAAGCCGCCACTCACCGAAACGGGCGAGGCAGACTACACACAGGATTTTTTCGGCAAAGCCACCAACCTCACCGTTTCGGGCCAACTGGAAGGAGAACTCGGTGCGTTGGCGTTGTCCAAAATCTACACGTTCGGGCCAACGTTCCGCGCCGAAAACTCGAACACCACGCGCCACTTGGCCGAATTCTGGATGATTGAGCCGGAAATGGCGTTTTACGACCTCGAAGACAACATGAACCTGGCCGAGGATTTTGTAAAATACGTAATCCGCTACGCCCTTGAACATTGCGCCGACGACTTGGCGTTTTTGGAAAACCGCTTGGCCGAAGAAGACAAAAACAAGAAACAGGAGGAACGCAGCCCGATGCCGCTGCTCGAAAAATTGCATTTCGTGGCCGAAAACCCGTTTGAGCGGCTCACCTACACCGAAGCCGTGGATATCCTGCTCAAATCCAAGGCCAACCAGAAAGGGCAATTCAAGTATCCGGTTGGCTGGGGCATTGATTTGCAATCGGAACACGAACGATACCTGGTGGAAAAACACTTTAAAAAGCCGGTAATCCTGACCAACTATCCGAAGGAAATAAAAGCGTTTTACATGCGCCAAGACGAAGATGGCAAAACCGTGCGTGCCATGGATGTGCTGTTTCCGGGCATCGGTGAGATTATTGGCGGCTCGCAGCGCGAAGAACGTTACGACAAACTGCTGGCCCGCATCCAAGAAATGAACATCCACGAGGAAAGCCTTTGGTGGTATTTGGAAACGCGGCTCTACGGCTCGGCCCCGCACGCGGGCTTCGGCTTGGGCTTTGAGCGGCTGGTGCTTTTCGTGACCGGCATGGCCAACATCCGCGACGTGATTCCGTTTCCGAGAACCCCGCAAAATGCCGAATTTTGATGTAAACCACCACTCGTAGGGCCAACCCTTGCGGTTGCCCTGTTTCTTGCCGACCATCGGGCAACCGCAAGGGTTGCCCCTACAGAAAAATCACATTCCGAAAACCCCAAACCCGCCCGGATTTGACCGACCTGCTCCAATTTTTCCGCGAACAAGCCGATAAAATCCTGCAGCAGACGCTTACGCACGTCGGGCTTACGTTTTTTTCGCTGCTCATTGCGCTGCTCATCGGCTTGCCGCTGGGTTGCTGGATCAGCCGCCGACTCCGAATCGCGTCCGTTGTGATTGGTTTTACAGGCGTGCTGCAAACCGTACCGAGCATCGCTCTGCTTGGCATTTTGATTCCGGTGATGGGCATCGGGGCCAAGCCCGCCATTTTCGCACTTTTTTTATACGCATTGCTGCCCATTGTCCGTAACACGTACGTGGGCATCCGCGAAGTGAACCCAGTGCTGACCGATGCCGCCCGTGGCATGGGCATGACCGGCTGGCAAATGCTGGTGCGGGTAGAACTGCCACTGGCCATGCCCGTCATTTTTGCGGGCATCCGCACGGCCACGGTGATTAATGTGGGTGTGGCCACGCTGGCGGCTTACGTGGCGGCGGGCGGCTTGGGCGA
>JANPIL010000076.1:0-3372 GCA_031424975.1 Sphingobacteriales bacterium | reverse complement strand
GTAGTTTTTGCCTTCTTGCACCCGGAAATTAAACGCGCCGTCGTCTTTGGTGGTCAGTTCGCCAATGGTTTTGCCGCTTTCCAAAAACCGGACTTTCGTGCTGCCCAGCACTGTTTCGCCGTTAATGCCTTTGGTCACCGTTGTGCCGGCCAAGTAGTAATTGACAATCTTGTAGCCCGGATTCTTGTCCTCAAAAAAGTAAATATCGTCGTCGCCCTTGCCGCCCTCGCGGTTCGAGGCAAAGTAGCCGTTGGTGGGCGTTTTAAAGGTAATGCCAAAGTCGTCGCCGGTGGAGTTCATCGGTACGCCCATGTTATAGAGCGTGATTTCGCCCGCTTTGCGCGTGGCGGTGAACATATCCAGTCCGCCCAAACCGGGATGCCCGTCGGAGGAAAAGAACAGTTTGCCGTCGTCGGCCACGTACGGGAACATATCGTTGCCCGGCGTGTTGATGGCGGCTCCCATGTTGGTGACCCGGCCAAAGCGTCCGCTGGCATCGGCGGTGCTGCGCCACAAGTCCAGCCCGCCCAGCCCGCCCGAGCGGTTGGAGGCAAAATACAGTGTCTTGCCATCCGTGGAAAGCGTTGGTTGGGCATCCCAGGCCTCGGCATTGCTGATGGGCATCAGTTCGGGAGCCGTCCATTGGTTGTCGCGCAGATAGGAAATGTACAAATCCACGTCTTTCGTACCGCGTTTGCGGCCGCCCACGTTGCCCCGCGAGAAAATCATCATTTTACCGTCTTTGGAGAACGTGGGCGTACCTTCGTTCACATTATCCTGATACACTTTGTCACTGAACAACTGCGGGTTTTTCATGGAGGCCGAGTCGGTAAGCTTGGATTTGTACAATCCCACCATGCCCAATCCGTTGGCTTGGTAGGTTTTTTCCTTGCGCGAAGCCGTGAATATCAGTTCATCCTCGCGCAGCACCGGCGAAAACTCGGCGGCGGTAGTGTTCAGGGCCTGCACATTCTGAATTTCGTAGAAGGTTTTTTGGCCGGCAATCTTGTCAATCTGCGGCAGGTTTTCGATTTCCTTTTTGGCCAATGCCCGGTAGCGCAGGTTTTTGGCCGATTTCAGGTAATCTTCAAACGCCGCCAATGCTTCCTTGTATTTGCCGTTGGCTTTCAGCGCGTAGGCATAATTGAATTTGATCGAGTCTTCGGTGGCACCGGCGGCAATGGCATCGCGGTAAAACGGCTCGGCCTGCTTGATCCGGTTCGAGAGCCGGTAGGCAGCCGCAATGGCCGCATTCACTTCAAGCGGCTTGAAACCGGCGTTCTTGTTTTTGGCGCGGATCAGCAACTCGGAAGCGGGCTGGTAATTGCCGCCCCGCATTTGCCGCACACCTTTCTTGTATAGTTGCTGGGCCGAATTGCTGCCCGCAAGCAGCAGAACCGAAACAGCAACGAATGTGGCTATGTATTTTCTTGACATGGAGTTGGTGGTTTTGAAATGGATTCACGGAAAAGTACGATTCCATGCCTGAAAAACGACAAATGCAAGGCTCAAATTATATTGCCTGACATCGGAAACCGAAAAAAACGAAATTTTTCCGGAAAAATGCAAGGCCCGCAAAAGCCGCATCAGGAAAACAGTATGTTTCAAAAAGCC
Organism: Sphingobacteriales bacterium; assembly: GCA_031424975.1. Lineage (GTDB taxonomy): Bacteria > Bacteroidota > Bacteroidia > Cytophagales > 172606-1 > Xanthocytophaga. The sequence goes on along the minus strand of JANPIL010000076.1, from coordinate 1,758 downwards.
CAAACCCGCCTTTGTCTTGAATCGCGGATGGCTGCCGATTACACGGATTACGCGGATAGAAAAAAAGCATCCGCGCAATCTGCGGCATCCGTGGGCATCCGTGGGCATCCGCGCTTCAAGGCAAAACAGTATGTTTCAAAAACGACAAACCCACCGGTTCAGTTGAAGGCCGATGCGAGATTCCGGTTCGGCACGCAGTGTCTGACCGGCGTTTTGTTCCGGCAAGATTTCAGGTTAGAACCTCCTGCTTGAAATAACGTTTCAGCCACGTTTGGCTGGCAGGTCGCAACCACTGGGTTTGCAAAGTCCCGATGGTATCGGCCAAGTTGTTGAATGCCAAGGTCTCGCTGGTGATTTTGCCGCCTTCAACGGCATTTTTCAGGTCTTTTAAATCGATTAGTCGCACACTGCCCTCCACCAAGAAAGCCTGTTTGGTACGGTCAAAAAAGGACACGGCAAACTGGTTTTCAAGCGATTGCACGAAATGCACCGACTTGTCAATGGAGCAGCCGCTGGCGGCATTGTGGCTTTCGTCCACGGCGAGCACCAGAAAGTGGCGGTGCGCAATCCGGGCGGCGGCTTTGAGTTCGTGGCTGTGCGCCGTCCACGAAACAAGGAAGGTTTGGGCTGCTGAAAAAATACTATTTTCTTCGTCCTCCGTGAGCGGACGGGCGGCTTGGTATATCCACACGCGGGCGGTGGAGGGCAACGTGTCAAAATCGGTCAGCATGGTTCAGAGCGTTTTTTTGTTGACTATAATATTTTTTTTGCTCAAATATTTGCCAATGTTAAACTGCACACCCGCAATCAGTTCTATATCCTTGTTCCAGTCCATGATACTCCAGTCTTCATTCTTCGGGGCAATCATCACCTTATGCGTCTCCGTAAAAACCCACACCAGTTTCTCCGTACCGAAATCCAACAGTTTCTGGGTCTTCAGATTCACATAATCGTAATGTTTCGGATTGGACAAATCGGCTTTGATATCAATCTCTATGGCAAATTTGGGCGGCACATTCGCGTACCTATCATTTATGCGGTCGGGAGTCAGCACACCTGATTCGTACACGGCAATGTCATTGGCCATGTTGTCCCGGTGGTTTATGTGTACTCCGGCCTCGCTGGCGGCAATGTAAAAACCGTCTTCATCCAGATGTTTGGCCAGCAAGCGGATGAAATAATTGCCCAACACAAACTGCAACGTACTCCAACCCATGATTTCCTCAATGTTTTTTTTGCCCGACATCACGTCCTTATAGCCACGGTAGTAGAGCGGCTCGCCGTCCATGGTTTCGTACACCAGCGCATCGGGCACTTTGCGTTCGTAGCGGCGGCTTTTAGGCTTGTCTTTGTCGGCGATGGTCAGCATGGCACGTTAGTTTTTTGCTAAGATAACTTTTTTATCAAAAATTTGGTGCGTCGCTTTCCGGCAAAATCCGGCTCGTTCCCAGCCAATCAGCAAGGTGACCCTTTTGGGTGGCGGAGAAGCCGCCGCCGCGCGTGCCTAATTGCGGCGGCGGGCATTTTGCCGTGCAATAAAACCAACTTCCGGTTGTTTTATTACCACCTCTGAACCAGACATTTAGGTTGCACAGTGGCCGGGACTTTGAATTTCCCCGGCTGTCTTTTATAGTCATCCATCGCATCCTTCTCCAGCTACCAACATCCCAGCCCATGTATTCAAAATTCCTCCCGGCCGCGCTGCTGTTCTGCGCCATCCTGTGTTGTTCCGGGGCGGTTTCCGCCCAAAAGATGCTG
>JANPIL010000075.1:0-9904 GCA_031424975.1 Sphingobacteriales bacterium | reverse complement strand
GACCGTCATGGCGTTGGAGCGTGAAAGTCCGCTGCCATCGCGCATGAAAAAAAGCAACTGGCGCGGGATTCTTATCCCGTGCCGCCCATGTTCCGAGATTCCCTGCCTGTCCGGCAGGCAGGCTATCTCGGTGGTGTGGATGAATTTGCGGCTCGGGCAGATAAGAATCTGCCTGCATGGGCGGCACGAGGTAGGAACTTCGCGCCAGTGACGGAAAATAGTATCTTTTGGAAACCCCAAACCTGTCTTTTTTCTCAAAAGCCGATCTGCGATACCCTGTCTGCCGACAGGCAGGCGGTCTGACACACAGTGTCTGACCTGCGTTCGCGATTAAAAGCCCCCTCTTTCGGAGGGGGTTGGGGGAGGCTTTTCATTGCCGAACCAACACGCCCAGAATCACAAAGAAAGCGTTCAGCCCGGTGGCGGTGAGCCAGTTGAGGCGCATGGTGGGGCGGAAAGTGGCGGCCTGCTCGCTTTTCCAGACTTTGGCAGACCAAACCAGAAAATGCACCAAACCGGGCAGCAGGCACAGCACAAACCACACAAAATACCAGCCCGAATAATAATAACTGAAAAAGAGCCAGAAACCGGCGGCTGAAAACTGAAATGCCACGGCGGCAAACACAAACGTGCCCCTGATGCCCAGCATCCGGCTCAGCGTGTGGTCGCCCCGGCGGGCATCTTCGGCGTGCTGGTACACTTGCGTCATCGGGTACGAGCCGCCCAGAAACAGCGTGGACAGCAATGCGGCAAACAGCACCGAATCTTTGAGTACCATCATTTCGCTAATGGTCAGGCTGTTAATGGCTTGGTAGGTCATCAGGAAAGTGAATGCGCCCTGAAAAAAGCTGGCGATGAGCCAGCTCAGCACCGCGTATTTTTTCAGCCGAATCCGGTCGTGGCTGTACAACTTGGACACCAAACCGTACACGAACAGCCCGGCCACAAATTCCCAACCCAGCAGCAACCCCAGCAGTAACGCCGCGCCATCCAGCAACCACGCGGCGTGCAGCAATTGGCGGCTCACGGGCGGCGGCTTTTCAAGTCCGCCAATGCTATCCTCGTCCTTGTCGTAATAGCTGTTGTACGCGTTGCTGGCCGGATAAAGCAAGAAATGCAGGATAAAAAAGGCCAGTGCCGTTTTCCACACAACCAACTGCGGCGACAAACTGACGGCGAAGATGAAAATGGGCAGCAGGAAAAACGAAAACGGAATGCGCAAGTGAAGCAAGACGGAGCGGCTGGGCATGGTTTTTTGCGTGAATTAGGGTCTTGTGGAGGTTTGGGCTTTGCGAAAGATACTGTTTTTCACATCAAACGCTTGGCGGCAAAAATGGTAAAGCCCGCAAAAAGAATTATTTTCACCTCCGACATCGCTTCCGGTTTTTATCTTGCCGGTAAGGTTGGTGCATTGGCCGCCCGCATCCGTAATCCAACCCGAACAATTACGCGTACATATTTCTTTCAGCCACATCAACCACATCGTTCTATCAACGCATGAACAGTTACATTACCGCCATCGGCACCGCCGTGCCGCCCCACCAAATCAGTCAGCCGCGCGTGGCCGATTTCATGGCAGATGTCTTGGAAATGAACGAAACCGAAAAGCGCCGCCTCAAAGCCTTGTACCGCGCTTCGGGCATCCAAAACCGGTATTCGGTACTGGCCGACTACAACCGCAACGAGGGGGAGTTTGACTTTTACGGCAACGAAGGCCATTTGGAGCCGGTTCCGGCCATCAACCGCCGCATGGAAACCTACCGCCAACACGCCTCCAACCTTTGCCTGCAAGCCATCGGAGACTGTACCAAACAGCACCGGAACTTCGATAAAAACCGCCTCACGCACCTGATTACGGTCAGTTGCACGGGAATGTACGCGCCGGGCATCGACATTGAAATTGTTGAAAAAATGGGTCTGCCCACGCACATCCAGCGCACGGCCATCAACTTCATGGGCTGCTACGCGGCCTTTCCGGCATTGAAAGCCGCCGACCATATTTGCCGCGCCAACCCCGAGGCACTGGTGCTGATTGTGTGCGTTGAACTGTGTACGATTCACTTCCAAAAAGACAAGACCGACGACCAGTTGCTGTCCAACGCGCTGTTTGGCGATGGGGCCGCCGCCGTGCTGGTGCAGGGGCAGCCCGCCGCCGCATCGCTGCAAATGTCATCGTTTTACGGCGATTTGATTCCGGTGGGCAAGCAGGACATGGCTTGGCACATTTCCAATTTTGGCTTTGAAATGACGCTTTCGGCCTACGTTCCCGACCTGATTGAGCAGGGAATCGGGGCACTCACGCAAAACCTGCTGCGCAACCTGCCCGTCACGCTGGCCGATGTGTCGCTGTTTGCCATTCATCCGGGCGGCAAACGGATTCTGGAAGTGATTGAAAAGCAACTGAACCTTCCGCCGGATGCCAACCGCCACGCCTACGAAACCCTGCGCGATTACGGCAATATGTCGTCGCCGACGGTGCTGTTTGTGCTAAAGTCGCTGCAAGCCAGCCTGCAACAGAGCGACAACGGCAAGCACATCCTGAGTTTCGCCTTCGGCCCCGGCCTTACCTTGGAGTCCATGCTGCTGAAAGTGAACTATCTGGACTGACTACAACGCAGGTCAGACACTGTGTGTCAGACCGAAACCGGCATCGGCTTTCGGATGAATCGGCGGGTTTGGGCTTTTTGAAAGATACTGTTTTCAATTCCATCATTCACTCATCCCATCATTCAAAATTGAAAACGCGCAGCTACGAGAAGGAAATCATGGACGAATTCGAGTTGGGCGGCGAAGCCATGAGCCAAACCCTGCGCGAACTCAAATTCATCAACCATTGGCTGGGCGGTAATGCGGTGACAATCAGCGGCTTGGAAACCCTGAATGCGGAACGGAAAACGCCGGATGCCAACCTGAGCATTGCCGACTTGGGTTGCGGCGGCGGCGATATGCTGATGCTCACCGCCGACTGGGCACGCAAAAAAAAACTGCCCGCCCAACTGTTCGGTGTGGATGCCAATGAATTCATCACGCAATACGCGCAGCAACACAGTGCAAACTATCCCGAGATTTCTTACCAGAACCTGAACGTTTTCTCACCCGAATTCCAATCGCAAACCTACGACATCGTCACGTGCACGCTGTTCTGCCACCACTTCACCGACGAGGAGTTGGTTACATTATTCCGCAACCTTCACCGGCAAGTGCGCGTGGGCATTGTCATCAACGACTTGCACCGCCACTGGCTGGCCTACCATTTAATCAAGTGGCTCACGCGCTGGTTTTCAAAGTCTTACTTGGTGAAAAACGATGCCAAACTTTCGGTGCGGCGCGGTTTCCGGCGGCCCGACTGGGAGCGTATTTTCCGGCAGGCGGGCATTGACAAAGTGCGCTTCCGCTGGCGGTGGGCTTTCCGGTGGCAGGTGGTTGTGTTCAAGTAAAGGCGGGTTTGGGCTTTCTGGAAGATACTGTTTTATTTGCTTCGAATTATGAAAAAGGCATCTGCATCAGCGGCGAGATTTATTGCACATTTCAAAAACAAAATATACTAAACACTATCTTTACATGAATTTAAATCTTACTCAAAAACACAAATCACTACTTCCTCCACTTGTAATTGAACTTCCGGACTTCACAATTTTGACGGGCGTAAATGGCGCAGGTAAGACTCATTTGTTATCAGGTATAGCAACTGGAGTCATAGAACTGACGGATAATGGAATTGTTTTGAACCCACCAAACAGCAATACTTGTAAATATGTTTCCTCTCATTCACTCACACCCAATGATAGCGCAGTTATAACAAGTCAGCAATTAAATCAAAACACTGAACAGCTTTGGAGCCAATATAACAGTTTTTTATTAAATCATCGTACTAATTCTCAGTATCGAATTGAGAATTTTATTAACGATGCAGGACAAAGGCGATTAATTGAACTAATAGCAAAAGGAGCTAAGAAAGCAGACAACGAATTAACATCAGACGATTTTTACAAATTCTATCCGCTTTTTGATGGTCTACATAATGATGTCTTTTATCAGAATTTCTCAAATCTATTCAAGCGATATCAAGACAAGTATGACGACAATCAATATAGGCAATATCGTCATAACATAAAAGGGCATACAGAAATAGAGTTTTCAAGTGACGAAAAATTTTTAGAAATTTACGGTGAAGCGCCTTGGGACTTTGTTAATCGAATTATCAATGAAGCCAAGCTTGATTATCATATCAATTCGCCATTTAACACACATAGGGATGCGCCATTTGAATTAAAGTTGAGAAATAATTTTAACGGAGCCGAAATCCAATTCAATGAACTATCCTCGGGCGAAAAGGTATTAATGTCATTAGCCTTAGCTTTATATAATTCCAAATTTGATTTAGAGTTTCCAAAGGTCTTGTTGATGGATGAGCCAGACGCTTCTTTACATCCTTCGATGTCAAAGCAGTTTTTGGATGTCATAGAAAGGGTATTTGTAAAAGACAAGGGAGTTAAAGTTATCGTAACCACTCATTCGCCGTCTACAGTTGCTTTATGCAATGAAACTAATCTATTTGTAATGAATAAATTAGGGCAAAGAGTTGAAAAAAATACTAAAGACAAAGCACTTAAAATATTAACCGCAGGAGTGCCATCGTTAAGCATCAATTATGAGAATCGGAGACAAGTTTTCGTTGAGAGTAAATATGATGTCTTTTTTTATGACAAAGTGTATGATAAGCTTCGGGGAAAGTTGGAAAACGACATTTCCTTAAATTTTATCTCGTCTGGAGTTGGAGGTTCTGGAAATTGCGATCAAGTGAAGGAAATTGTTGATAAATTGAGCGGCTTCGGAAACAGTTCTGTTTTCGGTATTATTGATTGGGATAACAAGAATATTGCAAGTGGATTTGTAAAGGTATTAGGAGAGGGCAAACGTTACAGTATCGAAAATTACATTTTTGATCCCGTCATAATCTCTGCTCTTTTACTAAGGGAAAAGATTGTATCAAGAGAAGACTTGGGGCTTAAAAACAATGAAAATTATTCCGATTTCAAAAACCTTAGTGTTTCAGAACTTCAATTTATAGCTGATTTTCTTACTTTGAAATTGGCATCTGAAATAAAACCAACGGATACAACAAAGGATAAATCGAAATACTTAAATGGTATAGAATTAGAGTTGTCAAAGTGGTATTTGTTTCACCAAGGTCATAAATTAGAAATATACTTGAAAAAAGTCTTTCCTTCGCTTAACAAATATAGAGATGGTGCCTTAAAGAGCGAAATTATTTCAAAAATAATGGATGACATACCTGAGTTAATTCCATATGATATTTTTGATTTACTAAAAAATATTCAGACACATTGACCTGAACAGATTCAAAATACGAGGTATCCCATGCCGTTAAGCCAACTCATAAGCCCATCAACCATGAAAAACGCCATGACTGCCATCCGCACAAAATACGCCTTCGCACTGCTGTTTTCGGCATTGCTTCTTTCGTTTTCCCCGCCCACGCAACTGATTCCGGTTTCGCTGCGGGTCACGGTGCTCAACGAATCGGGCAACCCCGAAAAAGGCGCGGTGGTGACACTCTACAAAACGCAGCAGGATTACGAAAAGGAGCAGAACCCGGCACTGCCCGCGCAAACCACCAACGACAAGGGCGTGGCGGTGTTCCGCGATTTGCAGCCGGTAATCTACCATGTGTCAGCCGTGAAAGGCGACCGGGACAACGCCAATGGGGCCACCCAAACCGACACGCTGAAAGCCAGCCGCCAAAACAAGGTGAACATCATCATTGAGTGACCGAAGCGGATTTCCGGATGCTGGGAAGCCTTTTGGTGAATTTCAGGAGAATATCTCTTTCAGATCAATGGAAATGCCCGTGGCCGGATCGTTGAGGGTTTCCTCATGAAAAACGTGTATTTTTTTATCGGGCGTGAAGACGAAAACCGTATCCGTCGGGGGCATCACAAACCAACAGGATTTCACGCCCACACCGAAATACACGTCAAATTTTTCCATGATTTCGTCCGCATTCTGTTTGGGCGACAGTATTTCTATGGCCGTAAGCGGCGGCTCGGTCACGCGGATTTGGTCGTGTTCACGTTCGTAAGGTTGGTTTGGGAATATGCAGATATCGGGTACGTACCGGCGGTCAAACTCCAGCGTGAGTTCGGGCAATATCCGGTATTGCTGCCGGTAGCCGCTCATGAGCGCAAAAGTCAGGTTGCTTTGCACAATGGCGTGGTTTTTACTGGGCATGGGTTTTCCGCGTTCGCGTTCGTATTCCGAGAGTGCTTCGGTTTTTTCCTGTTGCAACTGCGCTGTTTCCATGTCGTCCGGGTTTTAAAACAAGTTACACATTTTTTCCCGAAAATTCATTCATACACAAACTCGCCGTGCGGGCTGCGGATGGTCAGTTTTTTGTGCGCATTTTCCTCCACCCGCCCCACAATCTGCGCGTCAATGTTAAATGAACCGGACAATTCAATCACCCGTTGGGCGTGGGCTTCGGGCAGGTATATTTCCATGCGGTGACCCATGTTAAAAACCCGGTACATCTCGCGCCAATCCGTGCCGCTTTCGCGCTGGATAATCTGGAAAAGCGGCGGCACGGCAAACAGGTTGTCCTTGACAATATGCAGGTTGTCAATGAAATGCAGCACTTTGGTTTGGCCGCCGCCGCTGCAGTGCACCATGCCGTGGATGTGGGGCCGCAACTCATGGAGCACCGCCAGCACCACCGGCGCGTAGGTGCGCGTGGGCGATAGCACCAGCCGCGCCGCATCCACGTTTTCGCGTTTCGTTGAGCCGTCGGGGTCGCGGTATTCCACCGCTATCGTGTCGGTGGGTTTGAGGCTGCCCGAATATACTATTTCGCTGGCAAGGCTGTTGTCGTAGCTTTCGGGATATTTTTGCGCGATGTATTTTGAAAACACGTCGTGCCGTGCCGAGGTCAGGCCGTTGCTGCCCATGCCGCCGTTGTAGGCGTTTTCGTAGGTGGCCTTGCCAAACGAAGCCAAGCCCACCACCACATCGCCCGCCCGGATGTTGGCATTGTCAATCACCGCATCACGGCGCATCCGCGCAAAGGCCGTAAAGCCCACATCGGCGGTGCGCACAATGTCGCCCACGTCGGCGGTTTCGCCACCCGCCAGTTGGATATTCATGCCAAAACGGTTCAGTTCGGCCACGTATTCGGATGTGCCTTGGATCAGCGCGGCCACCACTTCGCCGGGAACCAGCCGTTTGTTGCGCCCAATCGTGGACGATATCACGATGTCGCGCACTGCCCCGACGCAAATCAAATCGTCGAGGTTCATGATTAGCGCATCCTGGATAATGCCTTTCCAAACGCTCAGGTCGCCGGTTTCGCGCCAATACACGTAGGCCAGCGAAGGCTTGGTTCCGGCGGTGTCGGCGTGCATAATGTTGCAGTATTGCGCGTCGTGCCCGACGAAATCGGGTAATATCTTACAGAAAGCTTTCGGGAAAAGCCCCTTGTCCAGATTTTTGATGGCGGCGTGCACATCTTCCTTGCCGGCGGATACGCCGCGTTGCGCATAACGGTCTTGCATACGGGCAAAAGTAAGAAAAGCAGCAAAAATGTCGCGGTTTTTTCAGAATAGTATCTTCAGAAAAGCCCAAACCCCCTTGGCTGCCAACGTAACATTAATTTAACATGTAATAAATCTCTCTCCGCTTGACAAACCGAAATCTTGTATTTATCTTTCTGATCCTTAGCCTTTTCGATGTTTTTCGGTTGTCCCCAAACCACAAACTTTTCTTTGTTAAGCCCTGTTTTTTATCCGAAAAATTACATTAGTTTTGCAATTACTGGAACAACATATTTTTTTGCTTGTCGTTTCAGGACTGGGCAACCCGCTTAATTTTTTCAATTCTTCTTCATCAAGAACACGTCTGTGAATGTTTGTCCCGCCGCATGATGAAAGCTGTGCTTTACGGGTGTGGTGCCCGGCGAGGGGAACCGGCGTTTGCGGATGCCAAAATCCTTAAATGCTATGCTGGAATACGCGAAAGTAATTCTGGAGAAAGTGAGTTTTGACCGGCGTTTATTCGAAAAGGAACTTCGGAAAGCACTGGTAACTCTGATCAAGGAGGAAATAGAAGCCCTGAAGGCTTGGTGTTACGAAAAATTTGGGCAACTACACGCAACCACGCTCGACGGGTGTTTTGCCCGCGCAAGGCTTGCCTGAACAATGCGTGAATCACATACTGGTTTGTACAAAGAACCGCCCCGCAACCCGGGACGGTTTTATTTTTTGCCGGGGGTTTCAGGGTTTTAAAAGATACTATTTCGGATGCTTTGATTTCCGCCTTCCGTGGCTCGTGTCTTCACAATCCGCCACCTGCGGAGCGTTTTGCTTTCCGGCATTGGTCGCTGCAATATTTTACCTCTTCCCATACTTTCTCCCATTTTTTGCGCCACGTGAATGGGCGGCCACAAGCGGCACAGGTTTTTTGCGGCAAATCGCCTTTTTTCCTCATTTTCATCGCCAGTTTTGAACACCGCACCTCCGGTATTTGTTTTCAAGGCATGGCAAAAACCGATAGTGTACTGAGCCAAGCCGACATTGACCGCATTGTGGAGATGGCTTGGGAAGACCGTACGCCTTTTGAGGCGATTGAAGCGCAATTCGGGCTGTCCGAAGCTGGAGTCATCGCGTTGATGCGCCACGAAATGAAAGCCTCGTCGTGGCGGATGTGGCGCGCACGGGTCAGTGGCCGCGCCACCAAGCACGCACGCCTCCGCGTGGCCGAAACCGACCGCTTCCGGTGCAGCCGCCAACGCGGCATTGCAATGAACAAAATCGCCAAGCGGTGAGGTGTCAGTTGTGGGAAGGCGTAGCGGGACTTTCCAAGTCCCGCGGTGGGGCATGAAGGTTTCCGCTTGCCCGGATCCCAAACCCGTCGGCTCCGAGCTTGGGATTGCCAAGCCCGGACAACCGAAAGGTACTTGGAAACGGCGGGTTTGGCCTTTCCGAAACATACTATTTCTACTTTCCCTCAACCGGATTGGCCAGCACAAAGTCGCCTTTCTCGAACCGGGTCACGGGTACATACTGGTTGTCTTGCGACTGGCGGAAGTCATAGCCCGCAAAAATATCGCCCTTGATGGCGGCTTTGCTGCGTAGCGCGTTTTTGAAATCCGTCCCCGACTCCTTGAGCATCCTGCCGAAAAACAGCATCATGTCGTAGCCTTGGTAGGCATACAGCGACGGAATCAGGTTGTGCTTTTCGATGTAGGTTTTCTTGAACCCAATGGCGGCCTCGCTGCGGTAGTCAATGTATTCGGGATAGATGAAATGCACCTGGAGCCGCTCCAACTGGTCGTAGTTGAGCATCGGGAACGACAGCCAGTTGGCCTGCGTGACCACCGGAACCTGCGAAGCGGTCTTTTCCAGGAAACTGACCAGATTAATGGCCACGTTCTGGTTGGGCGACGTGATGAAAACATGACCCAAGCCGCCCGCCAAAGCCTCTACGGTTTGGGGAGCCAGCGCCGCCGTGACGGTTTTTTTGAAAGCCAACACTTTACCGCCCCCTGCGGCAAACACCCGGCGGTATTCGTGTGCCAGCAGCGAGTCTTTGGGAGTGTTGCCGTAGAATATGGCTACCGCCTTGGGCGTAAACTGCTTCAGGGCGAATCGCGCCGCGCCACCCGCCTGACTTTCTACCGAGGATTGGTACAGGTACGTTGCCGGATTGCCCCGCACAATCTGGCTGTTGGTGGTAATCGGATTGACCTGCGGAATGCCGGTTTGGCTGGCAAACGACACGGCCACCCGCATGGCCGCACCGTTGATGGGGCCGATGACCAAATCGTTGGCTTGGAACTCGGGTTTGCTTACCAGTTCGGTCATTTTTCCGGCATCCGCGCCCACATCGTAAG
>JANPIL010000074.1:0-2162 GCA_031424975.1 Sphingobacteriales bacterium | reverse complement strand
TTTGGAAGCTGAAAGCCCCGTTTCCGCCTCTGGCGGAACTTTTAGCTTTAGCGGGGATACTATTTTGCCGGAAACGCAGGTCAGACACTGTGTGTCAGACCGGAACGGGTAGTCGGCTTCCGGAAGAACAAGGGGGTTTGGCCTCTTCAAAAGATACTATTTTGCCGATGACAATTGGGCAGTGCCGAGCCGCCGCAAGTGTTGGGCGGCCACAAGGGCCGCCCCTACGTAATGAAACAATCCCTGCCTACCTTTGCGCGTCCAAAAACATCTCGTTTCGATGCGCTATACCCTTGATTGCCAAAGTCCGCAAACGCATATTTTGCAGATTTCGCTACACATTGATTCAATCGACGCGCCTTCCGTTGATTTGCAACTGCCCGCTTGGCGGCCCGGCCGCTACGAACTGGCCAATTATGCCAGAAACATACTCACCGTCGCAGCATACGGCACTGATAACCAACCGCTTTACATTGAAAAAATAACGCGCGAACGCTGGCGGCTGCACCTGAACGGCCAAACAGAGGCAACCGTGAACTACGGCTACCATGCCCGGCAACTGGATGCGGGCGGCTCGTGGCTGGATGAAAGCCTGGTGTACATCAATTTCATCAACTGCCTGCTTTACGTGGATGGCCGCTTGGACGAACCGTGCGACGTGCATCTGCAACTGCCAGCCAGCTACCGAATCGCTTGCGGCGCACCTGCCGGAAACCATTGTATTATTGCCACCAAAGACTATTACCAACTCGCCGACTGCCCGATGATGGCCTCGGCAACGCTGCAACACCACACCTATACGGTAGCCCAAACGCAGTTTAACATCTGGATTTCCGGCGATGGCACGGCACTGGATTGGCAACGATTACTGACTGATTTCCAGCGGTTTACCGAAAACCACATCCACATAATGGGCGATTTTCCGGTGAGCGAATACCATTTTTTACTGCACTTGCTACCGCAACAATTTTACCACGGCGTGGAACACGAAAACTCGACAGTAATGGTGCTGGGGCCAGCCGGACAGGTTTCCGGCGATTTGTACAACGAGCTTGTCGGCTTGGCCTCGCATGAGTTGTTCCACACTTGGAACGTGTGCAAAATCCGCCCGGCCGAGCTTATGCCCTACGATTTCACGCGCGAAAACTACTTCACCACGGGCTACATTGCCGAAGGCGTGACCACCTACTACGGCGATTTGCTGCTGGCAAGGGCGGGGTTTTTCGATTTGGAAACCTACTGTTTTGAACTGGGCCGCACCCTGAACCGGCATTTCATGAACAGCAACGCCGCCCACTTGTCGCTGGTGCAGTCATCGTTTGATTTGTGGGTGGACGGCTACACGGCGGGCGTGCCCAACCGCAAGGTTTCCATTTACCACAAGGGCGCGTTGGCGGCATTGATTCTGGACTTGGAAATCAGGCAATTGACGCGCGACGAAAAATCGCTGGACGATGTGCTGCGCACCTTGTGGCAGCGTTTTGGTAAGACGGGCATCGGCTACACGCACCACGACTATGCGCAAATAGTGGAGGAAATGGCCGGTGCGCCAATGGCGGAATATTTTGAAACCTGCATTTCGGGCACGGTTCCACTGCAAAACCGGCTGGCAAAAGCCATGCGACACGTGGGCTTGGAGCTGCAAATGCAACCAATTGAAAGCAAGCCGGGTTGTTTGGAAGTGAAAATCGTGGCCGGAGAAGAAAACGAAAGCCGCCGCAAATGGCTGGATGCGAACCGATTGAAACTTGCGCAAAAGTCTGTTTAAAAGCCCTGAAAGGGCGACAGACACCAACACCGGGCATCGCCCGGTGAATCTGCTGCGAACCGCCTAATCCGTACCCAAACCCAAACAAAGTGCCCCCATTCTGCTTGCAACTCACCACACCCGAAACCGGAAACCTGCCCGTTTACGTAAGCGGCAATTTCAACGATTGGCTGCCCGACGAAAAACACTACCAAATGCAGCCGCTTGCCGAAGGCCGTTACAGTTTCTGCTTTCCCCAAACTGCACATTTACCTAATCCGTTGGAATACAAGTACACGCGGGGCGGTTGGGACCGGATGGAAACCGACGAAAACGGCAACGATGCGCCCAACCGGATTGCCGAACTGAAACAGGAACAAACCGCTGATTTTGTGCCGCGCTGGCAGGAAAACAT
>JANPIL010000073.1:0-6453 GCA_031424975.1 Sphingobacteriales bacterium | reverse complement strand
TCCCCTCAACCTCCTTGCAGATTTCCTGAAGGTTCCGGGAAACCTGATTGGTTTTTTCGAGAGTGGAACCCGGCGGTGTCTGGATAATGGCATAAATCGTACTCTGGTCTTCGTTCGGAATAAACCCTGCGGGCAGCACTTTACTCACGTACACGGTGCCCAGACAGAACGCCACCAATATGCCCCACGTAACAGCACGCCGGCTGACAATCAATTTTAACAGACCTACGTATCTGCCCGTCAGTTTATCAAACCCCCGGTTAAATTTGTCGAGGGCCTTGGTCAGCAGGTTTTTTTTCTTCGCACGTCCGTGGTTGTTTTTCAACAGCATGGCGCACAGCACCGGGGTAAGCGTCAGGGCAATCAAGGCCGAAATCACAATGGCACTGGCCATGGTAATCGAGAATTGCCGGTAAAACGTACCGACCGGGCCCGACATGAAGGATATGGGCAGGAACACCGACACCATGACGGCTGTGATGGCGATGATGGCCCCGCTAATCTCGCCAAGCACTTTTTTAACCGCTCCAAAGGGGGTTAGGTGCGGCTCTTCCTCCATTTTGGCGTGTACGGCCTCGACCACCACAATCGCATCATCCACCACAATGCCAATGGCAAGCACCAAGGCAAAGAGCGTGATCAGATTGATGGAAATGCCAAAGAACTGAATCACGAAAAACGCCCCGATCAGCGATACCGGAACCGCCAGAATCGGTATCAGGGTGGAACGCCAGTCGCCCAGGAAGATGAAAACGACCAAGGCCACCAACAGGAACGCATCGCGCAGCGTATCAATTACTTGTTCGATGGACGCATCCAGAAAGTTGGAAACGTCATAACTGATTTTATAATCAACCCCCGGCGGGAAAGAGGCTTTCATTACCTCGAGCTTCTTTTTCACTTCGGCAATTACCTCACTGGCATTGCTGCCATAGTTTTGCCGCAACACAATGGCTGCCGAAGCATGGCCATCCAGATTGGAATAGATATCAAAGAATTCGCTTCCCATCTCCACAGTGGCTATATCCCTCAGGTGTATGCTTTCACCTTCCGGATTGGCCCGGACAATAATGCCTTCATATTCTTCCGGCTTGTCGTACCGTCCCTTGTAAGTGAGCACATATTCAAGCGACTGGGCGGCAATGCCCGAACTCTGGCCGATCCGGCCGGGCCGGCCGATAATGCTCTGCTCCCCGATGGCCTTCATCACCTCCTCGACGGAGATGCTGTAGGCCCGCATACGTTCGGGGTTCAGCCAAACGCGCATGGCGTACCTGCGGCTACCCAGTATCTGCGCCCTGGCCACTCCTTTGATCCGCTGGATTTCAGGAATCATCTTGACGGTGGCATAGTTGAACAGGAATTTTTCGTCAATGCTCTTTGCCTTGGAATAGAGGTTGACGTACATCAGCATGCTGGACTGCACGGGCGAGATGATCACGCCTTCGCGCTGCACCAATTCCGGCAGAAGCGGCATTACTTGGTCTACCCTTGTCTTCACCCGGATAACGGCGACGTTGGGATCTGTGCCGGGTTCAAAAATAATCCGGAGGGTGGCCTCACCGGCACTGGTGGCATCGGTAGCTATGTAGCGCATGTCCTGAACCCCGTTGATGGCCTGCTCCAAGGTGATGAGCGTGGACTTTACCAATACATCGGCACTGGCTCCCGGATAGGCAATGAATATGTTTACGGTTGTGGGTGCGATATCCGGAAACTGGGAAATAGGCAATTTATTGATAGCCAATATTCCCATAAAGACTATCATGACCGATATTACAATAGCAAACACCGGCCTGTGTATGAACTTACTGAACATATATTTTCTGTTAGGGTGTTTGATTATTCGGCGTATAAATCCAAATGAGAGATCACAGAGTCGGGCCGCACGAATTTGCAGCGTATCTTTTCGTTTTCCCGCACCTGGCGCAATCCTTCCAAAAGGATTCTGTCACCTGTAGCCAAACCAGATTGAACAGCATAGATGTGGGGCATTTCGGCCGCTATGCTGATTTCCCTTGACCTTATCACATTGTTTTTGTCCACCACATACACGTACTTCTTTTCCAGAACCTCGAAGGTGGCTTTTTGGGGGATAAGCAGTGCGTTGTTAAGCGGCACGGTCATTTGGATGTTGCCGGTTTCGCCATGCCGCAACAGCCTTTCAGGGTTCGGAAAGGTGGCCCGGAAAGCAATGTTTCCGGTTTCGTTGTTAAAGTCCGCCTCAATGGTTTCAACCACTCCCGGATACCCGAACAGCTTATTGTTGGCCATGACCAGGTTCACCTTGGCGGTATTATCCTTTTTCGCCTTTTCCGTGTATTCCAAGTATTCCGCCTCCGGAACATTGAAATACACCCACATCTTGCTGTTGTCCGATAGCGTGGTCAGCAAATCCCCGTCATCCACCAAGCTTCCCAGCCTTACCTGGAAGTGATCCATGATGCCATCAAAAGGAGCCCTGATATCCGTGAATCCCAAGTGAACCTGCGCCAATGACAATTCCGCTTTCGCCTTGTTGAATTTGGCCTTGGCCAAAGCCAACTCGTTTTTCGACACCACGTTGCTGTCCGCGAGCGACTTGGTATTCCGGTATTCGATTTCGGCAAAATCAGCTTCGGCCTGTGCCTTTTGCTGTTCGGCCTGGTAGAGCATGGGCATGATCTGAAACATTCGCTGTCCCTGTTTTACGGCCTGTCCTTCGTCCACAAAAATTTTCTGCAGGTAGCCTTTTTCCAACGCCCTCATTTCTATGTGCTGTATGGAGTGTATCTGGCACACGTATTCCTTGGTGACCAAGGTGTCTTTTTTCAGGGGACTGGTCACCAGAAACTGGACTGCCTCCTCCTTTTCCTCTTTTTTTTCCGAACAGCTTGTATGGCACACCAAGGCACACAAACCCATGAGCATGAGTATTCTAATCATAGTTTTGTTTTTTGAAGGATACGGTTTTGTTGGCATTTTCATGGGTGGCAAGATGCGGGCACACCATTAAAGTCCTGTTAAAACGCCATTAAAAACGGATTAAAATGCCGGGTTCCTGCGGGGGTCGGCTTTTGGTTTGCCAAGCCTCCGCACTGCCGCTGCTTCGTTTTCCCGGATACCGCCCCATCATTTTCCGCACACCCCATCAGTTGTATTCAGCCGGGGCCACACTTTTGCATACCGTTACCGAAAAAAATAGTATCCCCGGAAAAGCAAAAACCCCGGCTTGTCGAAAGCCGGGGTTTGGTGTTTTTGAAAGCTGAAAGCCCCGTTTCCGCCTCTGGCGGAACCTTTGGCTTTAGCGGGGATACTATTTTGCACGGCTATTTTCAGTGCCGCTTCGCCATTTCGGCCTTCACCGGATATTCAAGCAAGACCAACGCCTGCAAATCGTCGTCGGTCACCATCTTTTTCTCATCGGCCAAGGTGATGAACTTGTCGTACATTTGGTTCAGTTCCTCGCGTTCCAGCAGGTAGCCCAGCATTTCCAAGCGGTATTTCAGCGCGTGGCGGCCACTGCGGGCGGTGAGCACAATGGACGAGGCGGGCACACCCACATCTTCGGGATTAATGATTTCATAGACTTCGGCGTGCTTCAGAAAGCCGTCCTGATGAATGCCCGACGAATGCGCGAAGGCATTGCGCCCCACAATGGATTTGTTGGCCTGTACGGGCATCCGCATCAGTTCCGACACCAATTGGCTGGTGGGGTACAGCATTTTGGCGTTGATATTGGTGTCAAAACCCAAGTCGCCGTGCGTGCGCATAATCATCACCACTTCTTCCATCGAGGTGTTGCCCGCCCGTTCGCCGATGCCATTGATTGTGCATTCCACTTGCCGCGCCCCGTGCATGATGCCCGAAATGGAGTTGGCCGTGGCCAAACCCAAGTCATTGTGGCAATGCACCGAAATAATGGCCTTGTGGATGTTGGGCACGTTGTCAAATAAGTATTGGATGCGTTTGCCGTACAGTTCGGGCAGGCAGTAGCCGGTGGTGTCGGGTATGTTCACCACGTCGGCTCCGGCGGCAATCACGGCTTCGGTGAGCCGGGCCAGAAATTCCAAATCAGCGCGTCCGGCATCTTCGGCGTAAAACTCCACCTCGTCCACTTTCTTGCTTTTGGCGTATTTCACCGCCCAAACCGACTGCTCCAGCACTTCCTCGCGCGTGGATTTGAATTTGTGCAAAATATGCATATCCGACGAACCCATGCCCGTGTGGATGCGTGTGCGCTTGGCAAAACGCAGCGCGTCGGCGGCCATGTCAATGTCTTTTTGGATGGTGCGGGCCAGCGCACAGATTACCGGCGCGGAAACGGCCTTGGAAATCTCGACCACCGAGTTGAAGTCTCCGGGGCTGGAAATGGGGAAACCGGCCTCGATAATGTCCACGCCGAGCAATTCGAGTTCCTTGGCGATTTCAATTTTTTCGGAAGTAGCCAGTTGACAGCCGGGTGTTTGCTCGCCGTCGCGCAGGGTAGTGTCGAAGATGTGGATTTTTTCAGCCATGTTTTTTCGGGGTTTCGGAAGCCGCCAGTGGCTTCGGGTTTCCGTATCGGTTAAAGGAACAATCTGAAAGGTAACCGCATTTTGCCAAAAGCGGAAACAAATATGGGAATTTCCGAGAAAAGGAAAAGTGAAAGACCGATGAAAATAGGGAATTGGCGGGATGTGGAGCAGGCAGGTTTGGCGTTTTTGAAAGATACTATTTCAGTCCGTAGTCCACAGAAAAACGTTTTTGTCATTCCAATGCAGGAGAATGTCAAGAAAGTCAAATCATTTCCAGCACCTTCTCCCCCATCGCTTCGGTTGCCAGCAAGTTTCCGGCAGGTGTGTGGGCATCGGCAATGTCGCGGGTGCGGAAACCGGCCTTCAAGGTTTTTTCAACTGCCCCAATCACTGTTTCGGCTTCGGTTTTCATGCCGAATGAAATGTCCAGCAGCAACGCCACCGACAGGATGGAGGCCAGCGGATTAGCGATTCCCCGGCCCGTGATGTCGTGCGCCGAGCCGTGGATGGGTTCGTAAAGCCCCACCGTATCGCCAATGGAAGCCGAGGCCAGCATTCCCATCGAGCCGGCAATTTGCGAGGCTTCGTCGGTCAGGATGTCGCCAAACAGGTTGCCGGTCAGCACCACATCAAATGCACGCGGATTCTTGATGAGCAGCATGGCCGCCGAATCAACGAACTGGTGTTCCAAGGTCACTTCCGGGTAGTTTTTGGCGACTTCAATCACGGTTTCTCGCCATAAGCGGCTGCTTTCCAAGACATTGGCCTTATCCACGGACATCACTTTCTTGCTCCGCGTCATCGCCGAGCGGAATGCCTTGTGGGCAATGCGTTCCACTTCGTAGCGGCTGTAAATCATGGTATCGTAGGCCGTTGCGCCGTTGTCGCGGCGGCCGCGTTCGCCAAAATACACATCGCCCGTGAGTTCGCGGAAAAATAGTATGTCCGCGCCACGCAAAACCTCCGGCTTGATACTCGACGCTTCCAGCAACTCATCAAACAGCTTTATCGGGCGCAGGTTGGCATACAGGCCCAATTCCTTACGCATCCGCAGCAAGCCTTGCTCGGGCCGCACCTTGGCCGACGGGTCGTTGTCGTATTTCGGGTGGCCGACAGCTCCGAACAGGATTGCGTCGGTGGCCCGCATTTTTGCCAAGCTTTCGTCGGGCAGTGGATTGCCGGTGGCTTCAATGGCCGCGTGGCCAATCAGGGCTTCGTCAAATTGAAAGTCGTGGCCGAACTTCCGGGCAACCGCCTGCAAGATTTTTTTCCCTTCGCGCGTCACTTCCTGCCCGATGCCATCACCGGGAACAATGAGAATGTTTTTCTTCATGGTGTTTTTCTTCGTGTCCTTTGTGCCTTCGTTGTACAAATTTTCAGGAGTGTTCCGTTTCAAACCGCCTGATTTCATCGCGCAGACTCAGCAAATAGTCAATGTCGTCATAGCCATTGATAAGGCAGGACTTCTTGTAGGGATTGATTTCGAAAGGAAAAAATTCGCCGTTTTCGAGACTGATGCGTTGGTTTTCCAGGTCAACAGTAATTTCGGTGTGCGGATTTTGCGCAATCAAGCTAAAAATACCTTGCAGGAACCCGTCCGAAACCTGCACCGGCAACACGCTGGTATTCAGGGCATTGTTACGGAAGATGTCGGCAAAAAAGCTGGAAACCACCACCTTGAAACCATAATCATGAATGGCCCAGGCGGCGTGTTCGCGGCTGCTGCCCATACCAAAGTTTTTGCCCGCCACCAATATTTCGCCGCCGTACAACTGGTTGTTGAGCACAAAATCGGGTTTGGGCTGGTTGTCATTTTCATACCGCCAGTCGCGGAAAAGGTTTTCGCCAAAGCCTTCGCGGGTGGTGGCTTTCAGGAAACGCGCCGGTATAATCTGGTCGGTGTCAATGTTTTCCATCGGCAGCGGCACCGCCGTGGATTTCAGCAGGACAAATTTTT
>JANPIL010000072.1:0-2253 GCA_031424975.1 Sphingobacteriales bacterium | reverse complement strand
TGGCTGGTGAGCAACGCCCTGCGCGACCATGCGGCAAAGACCGGATGGCTGCCCATGCAAATCATGGCCGACAACTTCGGCGCGAAAAAGACCGTTGAGCATGGCGGCCTGGAGGAAAGGCTGCTTTCGCACGGCTGCCAGGTGGCCTACCACCGGCCAAACGACCCGCAGGGCAAACCCCACATCGAACGGGCGTTCGGCACGCTGCAAGACCGTTTCATGCGCGAATATCCGGGCTTTTTGGGCATGGGAATCCGCTCCAAGGCCCAGGGCAGCAGCCGCAACAATGACGCTTACGCGGCCCATGTGAAGGAAAACGGACTGCCCGCATTTGAAAGGCTGGCGGAGATGATAGGCCAGGCAATCGAAGCCTACAACGCGCATCCGTTCGGCGGCAGGCCCAGCCCGGATTCCCTGTTCAAGACACTGCCCAGGGCGGACGTGAATGCCGTGGTAACGTTTGAAATCCCGGTTCTTTTCTGGCACAAGACCCGGCTGAAG
Organism: Sphingobacteriales bacterium; assembly: GCA_031424975.1. Classification (GTDB taxonomy): domain Bacteria; phylum Bacteroidota; class Bacteroidia; order Cytophagales; family 172606-1; genus Xanthocytophaga. Next base: position 1,752 of record JANPIL010000072.1, on the reverse strand, counting down.
GCAAACCGGGGCTGGCTTACGCTCACGGTGGCCAAGGCCGAATACAACTACCGGCTGCCCGTGCAGCACAACGGCAAAACGCTGGAGGTGCATTACGACCCGGATGATTTAAGTGAGGTGGCGGTAATGCTGGACGGGAAGCACGTCACGCTGGAGCAGGATTCGGGATTGGACAGGTTTGATTTGCCGGCCATCGGCCAACGGCAGACCGCAATGGATTCCGATATGGCTTTTTTGTGCCTCACCGCGCCCGAACTGACCCGCAAGGCCGATTTGGCGGAGGCGGAAAACCACTTTGACACGAAGGGATTGGGCGTTTACACGGATAGCATCGACCCCGCCCAATCCATGGATGAGTTCTACAGGAGCCTGAACCTTGCCGCACCGGATGATGGGGAATAAAAAAGGCCCGTCGGCGGGCAACCGGCGGGCCAGGAGATAGGCGGGATAAGCCTGCAAAAGAGAATCATGTTTCACCATAAACCCTTTCACAATGACAAATGTAATCCAAATTCCGGAAATACAAAACGCCATGACGGAATTCCTGCAAGGCAAAGGGTTTTCCGATTCACAGTTTGCCGCCAGCATGGGACTGAGTGCGGCCACCATCTCCAACCTCCGGGCTGGCAAGGCCGACCTGCTGAGCCGCGAAACGCTGGACAGGGTTTGGCAGGCCATCAAACCCGCCGAATGGAATATGGTTCCCACAGCCGGTTACCGCACCATCACAACCGCCTGTGAGGATGCCCGCCAGCGGCGGCGCATGGTTGCCATTGTAGGTTCAGCCGGATTTGGCAAGACGGCCACCTTGCGCGATTACGCCCGCCGCCAGCGGAATGTGTTTCTGGTGGAGGCAAAGGAGAGCATGAAACCCAAGTTTTTTTTCCGGCTGCTGCTCAAACAGATGGGCATCCGCTTTGAAGGCTCCGTATTCGAGATGATTGAGAAGGCCGCCGACGAGTTGGGCCGCCGCCCGCACTCACTCCTGATCGTGGATGAGGCGGGCAAACTTTCCCACACGCTGCTTTTGCTCATACACGATTTGAGAAACTACACTGAACAGACCGCCGGAATCGTGCTGGCCGGGGTGGGTTATTTCCAGGCCAACATTGAAAAGGCCCTTTCGCGCGGCAAACGCGGGGCCGAAGAGTTTTACAGCCGCATTGCCGTATGGCAGCACCTGCCCGCGCCCACCGGCAAGGAAAAGCGGATGATTGCCGAAGCCAACGGGATAACCGACCCGGCACAGGTTGCGGAAATCGCGAAAAAGCCCAACTACCGCGAAGTGTTCAACACCATTGAAAACCTCAAATACATCCATAAACAAGCCCCCAACCAATAACCGCAAGACCACCATGGAAACGAACAAAAACGAAGTTTACCCGCACCTGCTTTGGGTGACCCTCTGGCGGGAATCGGGCCTGTCCTTTGTCAGCAAGGAGATTGATTTTCCGGTGGCCACCAGCACCGCCGAAATCACAAGGGTGTTCCGCGTGCTGGGCGGGCAGATGGGCAAGCACCTGCCCGCCGGTGAGTTCCGCGCCGAACTGTTCCTGCAGGAAGGAATGATCCTGGTTGCCGCCTGCCACATGAAGGACGGGGCGATCCAAAGCATGGACATCCACCGGGTGGTTTCGGAAAATGACGGAACCGGACATTTGAACTGACAAACCCTTGGAAGCTACCGCAATGAAGACAAAAATCACCCCCCCGCAAAACCGGATGCTCCACGCGCTTCTAAGCGAGGCGGGC
>JANPIL010000071.1:0-4990 GCA_031424975.1 Sphingobacteriales bacterium | reverse complement strand
CGGGCTGGTGGCCAGTGCCTGCGCGTCGGTGTTGCAGACCACAAACTCGACATCGCGGATGCCTTGCCGGAACATATGGTTGACGGCATTGCCGCCGCCACCGCCCACGCCAATCACCTTGATGATGGACTGGTTGAGCAGGGGAAGATCGAATTTGACGTTGAGCATGGTGCGGGGAAATTTAAGGGTCGGGGCAGTTTTGGCAGAAAGCGGAAATCCGGAAATGATGAAAATATGAAAATGCTTGCACAGCTCAGGGCGGCAATGTGGCCGGACTTTCCAAGTCCGGCGTGCGTGCCGGGTTTGGGCTTTCCGAAAGATACTATTCTGCCGCCGTTGTTTTGCCCAAACCCCAGAGCCGTTTGCGCCGGCGGTTGTCGGCTCAGTAATCGCTGTTTTCGTTGATGTCGTCGGTGAGCCAGGTTTTCAGTTTGCCAAAAATGCCGCCGTTGGCGCGCGGGGTTGTTTCGGTTTTGGCCTGCACGGTGGGCTTGAGTTGCTGGTAGCGGTTTTCGCGCGCATCCAGTGCCCGGAAACCGGCCAGCACCAAGCCTACGGAGGTTGCAAAGGCCGGATGTTTTATCTCATTGGTGCGGCTCTGGCCCAAGTGTTCGTGCGCGTAGCCGATGCGGGTGGGCATTCCGGTCAGGTCTTCAAACAGATCCTGAATGCCGCCGAGCATGGCCGTGCCGCCCGCCAGCACAATGCCCACGTTGCGCACGCGGCTTTCGTAGCCGGAACGCACGATTTCGGCATACACCATCTCAATGATTTCCGACAGGCGGGCTTCGATGATGGTGGACAGTGTTTTCATCGAGACCATTGTGGGCAGCCGGTCGCGCAGGCCGGGCACTTCTATGCGGTCTTGGTGGCTGGCCGCTTCGGGCGTGGCCATGCCGTGCTTGGTTTTCATGGCTTCGGCCTGCAACTTGGTCACGCCACAGCCGTGGGCGATGTCTTGGGTTATCACTTCGCCGCCAAACGGCAGCACGGCAATGTGCCGCACGATGCCTTCGTGGTAGATTACCACATCGGTGGTGCCGCCACCCATGTCCACGAGTACCACGCCGCGTTCCTTTTCATCGTCGAGCAAAGTTGACAGGCTGGCCGCCAACGGGGCAAACACGAGCTGCTCCACTTCCAAGCCAAGCCGCTGCACGCACATCTCCATGTTTTTGAGCACGTTGGTCTGGGCACTGATGATGTAAAAATCAGCTTCCAGCCGCACGCCCAGCATCCCGACGGGGTCTTTCACGCCGTTTTCATCATCCACGCGGTAGGTTTGCGGCATTACGTGAATCACCTGGCTGCCCAGCGGCGGGATGGTCTGGTACATATCGTCATTCAACTGGCTAATGTCCTGCACGCTGATTTCTGCTTGGGCCGAGCGGCGCGTGAGGCCGCCGCGTTGCAGCGCACCTTTAATGTAAATGCTGTCTATGTTGGCATTGACGGCGTTGATCTTGATTTCGCCTTCCATGCCGGCCTGCAAGTCGCGCATGGCCTGCTGGATGGCTTGGGCGGTACGGTCTATTTTAGTGACCACACCCGAACGCACCACACCCTCCTCAAGGCGGGTTTTGCCCATTCCCAGTATCTCTATTTTCCCGTACTCGTTTTTCCGCCCCGCCACCACGCACACTTTGGTGCTGCCGATGTCAAGACCCACTACTATTTTCTCATCCATGTTTGTCATTCGTTTTCGGCTTGCTGTGCCGGGTTTGCCGTTCTGCGCTTACCGTTGAAAAACAAGAGGCGGGTTTGGGCTTTCCAAAAGATACTATTTCCAAGGCGCAAATGCAACCGGCTGCAAGCCAGCGGCTCCTGTAACAGACCGTAAACCGCTATTCGCACACAATCTGGTTGCCATACGCCACACTGACCCGACGGTAACGGTTCCAGCCCCGCGCGGGCAGGATGCGCCGGTAAAAAATCCTTATCTTTTCAAATTTCCGCTCAATATCAACCGGCTTGCCAAACTCAATGACCTGCCTGCCGATTTGCGGGTACATTTGTATGTCGCCATTTTCGCTTACGGCCACTTGTGCCAATAACGCCTTGAAAAAGCGTTCATTATCAATGTGTTTCAATAATTCAAAGACAGCCCTGCCGGTGCTGTCTTCTTGCAGGTTTCCGCGCAGCAATTTTTTCAGCCCCGCCCCTTCCAGCAGCAGCACTCGCGCCGTAAACCGTTCCGAAAGGGGCAGCACGTCGCCGTCTTCGCTGATGTAGGCATCGGGCAGGTTCGGGTCAACAACCCGTGCCAACGGGCGGTTCTGGACTATATTCACGTTCAGCCTGCCCGTCAGGTCGGCGTACACTTGGCAATTTTTAACGAATTTATTGGTTTTCAACCGCAATTCCAGATTTTTCAGGTTGATTTCCCGGAAAGGCTCACCTTCAATGCGCTGCGTGCCGTTCTGGGTGAGCAACGCCCGCACGTCTTCCTCATTGATGAAATAGGTGTCAAACGTATCTTCAATATTCACCCGGATTCCGGTGCATATTTTCCGGTGCTGCTTGTTTTCCACAAACCCGATCAGCAAAAAAAACGCCGTGCCCGCCAATAGTATCTTGACCGGGGCACGTACGCGGATTTTTTTAAGCCAACTGAGCATTTATACTTTTTGTCTTAATTATTCGGGAGGTTCGGGCTATTTTTTTGGTACTGTTTTCCACTGTAATCCAACAAGTCAGACAACCAGAGCCGTCTTTTCATAGATTTCGCGCATGGTCAGCGTTATGTCCAGCGATTGCAAATGGATGGTATCTTCCATGTCATTGGTCACGGTCATGAGCCAGTGCTTGTCGTCCTGCCTGAAAAAAACCTCCACGCCGGGTTTGTTTTGCGCAACCAGCACGTATTCCCTGAAAGACGGCAGTTTGCGGTATTGCTCGAATTTCCCGCTCCGGTCGTATTGTTCCGTACTGTCCGACAGCACTTCAATCAGCAGGCAGGGGTTTTTCACAATGTCCTTGCGGTTGTCGGCAAATTCAACGTCGCCGCAAATCACAAACGCATCGGGATACACGTACGAGTCGGCCAACTGCACTTTCAGGTCGCTGCCAAAAACCATGCAAGGTTTTTGGCGCAACGCAAGGTTCAAAGCGGTTGTAGTGTTTATGGCAATCCGGTTGTGGTCCAGCGTTCCGCCAGCCATCATCACCAATTCGCCCTTGCGGTATTCATACCGGAATTCCTGCTGTCTTTCCCAATCCAGGTATTCCTGCTTGGTGTAAAAAACCTCTTGTTCGGGTTGTGCGTTCATTGCCGTAAAACTTCATGTTTATCTATTTTCACTCCAATGCACAAGCTAAAGCGTGTGCTACCGCCCGGCCAGCCACGCCCGGATAGGCTCTATGAATGTGTCAATGTCACCGGCCCCCATGGTCAGCAGCACGTCGGGCTGCGAATGCGACAGGATTCCCAGCAACTCGCTTTTACGGCAAATCTGCTTGGCGGGTGCGGTGATGCCGTCAAAAATTATCTGCGAGGTCACGCCATCCATGGGCAGTTCGCGGGCGGGGTATATTTCCAGCAGGATTACCTCGTCGGCCAGGCTGAGGCTTTCGGCAAATCCGGCGGCAAAGTCGCGCGTGCGGCTGAACAAATGCGGCTGGAAAATAGCGGTGATTTTGCGAGCCGGATACAACGCCCGCACCGACCGCAAAAACGCCGCCACCTCGGCCGGATGGTGCGCATAATCGTCAATGTAAACCGTTGATTGGCTGCGGTATATGTATTCAAAACGCCGTTTCACACCCCGGCAGGTTTCGAGTCCGTGGCGGATACTATTTTCGGAAACGCCCAGTTGCAAGGCCACCGCCGCCGCCGCCGTTGCATTCTCGACATTATGGAAACCCGGCACTTGGATTTGCAAATCACTGATGGTTCCGGTTGGCGTGTGCAAATCGAACACGAAATACGGCGCATCAATGCGGATATTGGCCGACCAGAAATCCGCTTCCTCGCCCTGCGCATACGTGTAGGCACGCACGTGGGACGGCGTTGGCAAGGGCAGACCCTTTTTGGCGATCAGCGTGCCATTCTCTTTAATTTGACCGACAAACTCGCGGAATGATTTTTGGATTTCCGCGTGGCTGCCGTAAATATCCAGGTGGTCAGCATCCATGGACGTGACCATCGCAATGTCGGGGTGCAGTGCCAGAAATGAGCGGTCATACTCGTCGGCTTCGACCACCACAACCGGCTCCTCGTCGGTGTTTTCCTTGCCCAGCAGCAGGTTTGTCCCGTAGTTCTGCGTGATACCGCCCAGAAATGCGGTGCAGTTCTTGCCGGCCACCGTGAGCAGGTGCGCCACCATGGCCGAAGTAGTGGTTTTGCCGTGCGTGCCCGCCACGCCCACCGTAAACAAATCCTGCGTAAGCCTGCCCAGCACCTGCGAACGTTTGAGCACCTCGAAGCCACCCGTTTGAAAAAACGCCAGTTCGCGGTGGCCGGGCGGCACGGCGGGCGTGTAAACCACCAGTGTGCCTTGCGGCTGCCGGAATGATTCGGGAATTTGCGCCACGTCATCTTCGTAATGCGCCGCGATGCCCTCGGCTACCAATTGTGCGGTCAGTGGGGTGGCAGTGCGGTCATAGCCAGCCACTTGGCAGCCCGAATGCCTGAACCAACGCGCCAAGGCACTCATGCCGATGCCGCCGATACCGATAAAATAAACCCGCGAAATGTCTTTCAGGTGCAAGATTCTGATGGTTTTTGGGATTGGGGCAAAAGTAGTCAAAAAACGTTTAACGTTCAGCGTTTGGGCAAGATTGCGAATTTTCGGGCGGGGCTGCCAGCGGGGTTCCGTAAAGACCGCGAACCGGCAAAAAAACTATTGGATGCGGATTGTTTTTTCCTTCCGTTTTCCGTTCTAATTTTAGCCCCGACAAAATAGTATCTTTTAGAAACACCAAACCCCCGTTTGTAACCGTATGAAAATCACCGTTGTAGGAGCCGGAGCCGTGGGAGCCACCACCGCCG
>JANPIL010000070.1:0-3422 GCA_031424975.1 Sphingobacteriales bacterium | reverse complement strand
TGGGGCTCGTTAGTCAGTTTCGGTTGACAGGTTAACCGCCCCGACAGTCACGCTTGGACAGATTAGTCAACTTCTTGGCGACACGAGAAACGTCCCGCAACGGCGGCCTGACAAAAATTCGACGGGCGTATTGTTCAGCTTAAACAGGTTGCAACTACCAATCCGTTTTTGCCCAGGTAATAACCAAATAGTTGAAAACAAATAATCGAATATGAGGATTCCAAATAAAGTAATTGGCATGCTTCTAATCTTTTGGGCACTAGTCTATTTTTTATTTTTTGTAGATGATATTTTTAGAGAGGCTATTAATGGGAGATCATTATACGAATTACCATTATATGATCTGATACCTCCCCTTCTTATACTTCTAATTGGAATTTACTTTATTTCTAAGGCTTTTTCACGGAGACAAAAAACTAAAAAACGAACAGAATGAAAGCTCGCTTACTACTAAAAATTGCATTTTTGGTACTGATTAATCTACCAAAAGTTAATGCTCAATCGTCGAATACCGAGAGAGCTACTGTGTTGGGATTCGTTACTGATGAATTAACTGGGTTTGTGTCGTCCCTTGCTGAAAAAATATCAAACAAAGTTATCAAGCCTCAAATTAGAAATAAAACTATTAGAGAATTGGGATATTTAAAATCAGACCTTGAATCATTAAAATTAGATAAAATAAAACTTCAAAATAGTATAATTAAATCTAGCATACGCGACATCAGTAACCCTTCAACATCTTGGAATAATACTATTGAAAGTCTTAGAGAAGATGTCGAAGAAGTTTGTAAAAGAATGGTCCAAATTGAGGTATTAATTGATGGAACCAATTCTAAAGGTACAAGTGATAAAATTATGCGCGTAAAGGATCTTTTATATAATCGTAAAACGTCGTACTTAGACGGTATTAGCAATAATAATTTTATTAATTCCGATTCTAAAAGAGAAGATATAGTTAAAGAATTCAACAATGCAATTCAGTCAATTAACAATACTATAACAACAGTAACCAGTATCAGAGAGAAGCTCATTACAGAATAACTATTGATCCGTGAGTAAGTCTGTTATGTGAGTTGCCATAGAAAGCAAAAGCAACTCACATAACAGACTTACTCACGGATCAATAAAACTTGTTCATTGGGTTTCGTGCGACAGGTTGCACGTCCCGAGGGAAAGAGTACAGCCCAACTGACTGAGTGTGTAAAGGTGCAAGTCGGGTTGTTTTCCTAACTTGTGCCATCACCATCAACACTCAGGGGTGTTGGGTGCGTGTCCATAAAATGCTTGTTCGGCGGGTCGCGGGCGACAAATTGCAGGCCGTAGCGGTCAGGTTTTTTGTTCGTTCGGCGAGTTTCATGTGACAAAGTGAACGCCCCGATAATGCAGGTTTAGGTTTGTGGGGCAGCGTCTTGGCGACAGGGCGCATGGCTCGATAGTCGGTGTTCTTACAAGGCTCGGTTTAAACTGAATCTGACTCACGGAATCAGCACCAACTTGCCGACCGGTTTCTCCTGTTCCAGCATCGCCTGTGCCTTACCGGCTTCAGCAAGTGGGAACGTTTTGGCGATGACTGGGTTGATTCTGCCCTCATCTAACAGTTGAATCAGCATCGCCATGTCGTCGTAAATACCGACACCTTTGTCGGTAGATGAAATAAAGGAAGTTACCACGCGCCGGGTATCGAACCGCAATTTTAGGAACAGCCACCGGGCCATCGTTTTGAGTGTCTTGACGGTCGGATTGCCACCACCTTCTAAGCTGGAAGAAACCCCGAACAACACCAGCGTTCCCCGCTCGTTCAGGGCATCGTAGGAACGGGACAGGTTGGTTCCGCCAATGGAATCAAGCACAGCATCGACACCCGCACCGGTTAAGCGCCGGATTTCCGCCACGAAATCGGTGCGGGTGTAATCAACAGGAATGCCGCCCTGCTGTTTCACAAAAGCCATTTTAGCGGTTGAGACGGTGCCATACACCCGGATGCCGAGAACTTTCCCCACTTGCAGCACGGCGGTTCCGACCCCGCCCGCTGCGCCATGTACCAGTACGGTGTTGCCCGCTTTTAGGTTGGCTGCTTTAGTCAGCAACCGAAAAGCGGTGGTATAATTCAGCAACACACTAACGACCTTAGCCGGTGGCAGATGAGCGGGTACGGGAACAAGCTCCGTTTCCGGCAAACAGATAAATGTCGTGTAGCCGCCCGTAATAGGCAAGCCAGCCACCAAGTCTCCCGTTTTAAAGCGCGTCACGCCTGTACCGATGGCCTCCACCTCGCCCACGATGTCGTAACCGGGCGTGATGGGATACGCCGTACCCGGCACGGCTCCTCTCCGAAGCAGAATATCTCCGAATGCCACGCCACTCGCCTGCACCCGAACGCGCACTTCGGCCACTTTGAGAACGGGCAACGGCTCTTCAATCAGTTCGAGTGCGTCGATGCCGCCGGTTTTTTTTATAATAATGCGTTTGTTCATATATTAGCCATCCCTGTTTGCTTCCTAGATGATGCCGCAAATCTACATACCTTCGCTTACCAAAGATTAGTGGTAAACAAGAGGTTAGTAGTAACCTTTTTATTAGGTGCCCATGTACTACAAAGAAAACACCTGTGATGAAGCAGCCGGGGTCACCGACGGGCAGTGTGCGAACCTGCTGGCCGCGGTCGGTGATGCACTCTATGCCATTGGCGGTAAGTGGACTCTTCGGGTGATTATTGCACTCGCGCATGGCCACAATCGGTTCAACGAATTGCAGCGCACCATACCTGGCATTTCAGCCCGTGTCCTGTCAAGTGAGTTGAAAGGGCTGGAACTGAACGGCTTTGTCCGGCGGTTAGTTCGTGCTGAGGCTACCCCCGTCGTGGTCGAATACAGCCTAACTGAGTACAGTAACACGCTGGCGGGTGTCGTCCGCTCGTTGAGCGAGTGGGGAGCCACACACCAGCAGAAGGTGCGTGAATAAGGGCGGGTTTTGCGGGTATTGCTGTAACCCAGTTCCGACTACAACAAGCGGAAATTTGACTACATCCGTTTTCGGTGGGTAATCGTTCAGCAAACTGTTTAAGCATGAAATCGGATTCCGTGCGTTGTTGGCCGCTCCGCGTGAGGTAGCTTTCGGTCGACAGGTAGCACATCCCGACAGGCAAGTTTTGGTTTGGAAGTATGCGTTTGTTAGCTTCGCCCATCAGAATAAAAAACGTAGATATCAGTATGTTTTCAACTAAGGACTACTCCAAAATGACACTTGACGAATTAGTGTCAGAAGAGAAAAAGGTGACATCGCAGAAAATCCCATTTGCTTTGTTGATGGGTTTATTAGTTGGTATTGCTGTTTGGTCGGCTACACATAAAGGAAGTATCTTTCTTACTATTGGTTTGCTGGTTTTTGTTCCTTTCATTGGTTTCAGACACTCAAAAAACCTG
>JANPIL010000069.1:0-8984 GCA_031424975.1 Sphingobacteriales bacterium | reverse complement strand
TCAAGGAAGTACAGATACGATTTGGTCTGCCGCTCGTCGAGGCGTTGCAGGTCGGGGCGGCCCAGCACGGCCACGATTTCCATCTGGCTCAGGCCCTTGAGTGCCAGCCTGACTTTTTCAAAGTCGAGTTGCATGGCTTGCCGCTCGCCTTTGCAGCCTGACTTGTCGTTTTTCCACGTTTTGGAGTCGAACCCGGCAAACCGCGCGTCGTCTTGGCAGGCCGTGAGCAGCCCGCAAACAGCCAGCAGTAAAAAGGTGAGTATCAGCCAAGGTTTTTTGCCGGGTTTGTATTCAACGGATCGGGTCATGGAATTTAAAGAAGTGTGGGAAGGAAAAATAGTATATTTTAAAAACAACAAACCCAACAAAAACGGCAAACCCAATCAGGGTTCGGTCAGTAAAGCAACTTCGGCCAGAGGCCGCCCGGCGCGGCTTCGCCGCCGGACAGTTGCCACTCGCCAAAAGTAAGCGGCTGGCTTTTTGTGTGTGATTGCCTGACTGTCATATCGGGTAAAGTAGCAAAGCAACCGGTTTTGGTAAACTCCTTTATTTCAAGACCTATGTAATTGGTGGTGCTGGCTGGCAGATATTCCACTACTCCTTCTTGAATTTCTGTTCCCTTAAATATTTGCTGAAAATGTTGATATATCTGTCGTCAAACTTGACGATTGTCATTAAGTCCCAATTGATTTTGGTTGGCTCATGGTTAAGAAAACCTTTTGCATTGAAGTACCTGACATATACAGAAGACTTTGTGATTTTTGTTATTGGCCCTATGTCAAATGATTCGTCTGCCAGGTTTTCATTTTCAACAATTACATTGAAACCCAATTTTTTGATTGACTTGAAAATCGTGGCCCAACTTGAAAGGTCAATTTTATGCTTGTTTTCAACTTTTTCAGTCAAGCCCTCCAATCGCATTATTTTGTCGTAGTACTTGTCATTGTTGTTTAATCGAATAGCTGCAATGGTCTGAACGGGGAAAACCAAATAGCCACAGACTTCAAAATCATCCGTTTCTTGCATCAAGACAAAGTTGTCAGAATAGTCAACAACGTAACCATTGGTTATCTTAACGGTGTTTTCTGCAACTTGTCGCTGGACTTTGCAATATTTTTTATTATCGTGGTGGTATTTTATTTTATCCGCTACATCCATCTGGGTGTCATTTGTGACATTGCTGTTTACCGCTGGCTGGCAAACAATAACGCCGGTTTTGAATTTGAAAATCCGCATTTGTCCACTACTTGCAGTACGTTTCCAGCGCGGCTTTTGCTTCGGCGTAGTTCAGTTGGTCGGCGCGGCGCAGGTGGGCGCAGCCTTTGGCCGCGTCCTTATTCAGTATCTCTTCCAGCCCCAGCGTGTAGTAGCCCTTGGCAAACTGCGGGTTCAGCAGCACGCTCTGCCGGAAATCCTCCAACGCGCCTTTTGCGTCTTGCATTCGCAGCCGCGTGGTGCCGCGGTTATAGTGGTAATCGTGGTTTTTGGGGTCGAGCAGCACTGCCCGGCTGAAATCCTGCAAGGCTTCCGGGAACTTCTCCATCCGGAAATACACGAAACCCCGGTTGAAGTGCGCATCCGCCGTGTCGGGGGCCAGCCGGATGGCCTGCGTGAAATCCTTGGCGGCTTCTGGCCAGTTTTGGCGGGCGGCGTGGGTGCGGCCCCGGTTATAGTACGGCTGGTAGGCGTTGGGGTTCAGGCTCACCGCCCGGTCAAAATCCAGTTGGGCTTCGGCGTAGCGTTTCAGTTCCAAGTAGGCCGCGCCACGGGCGTTCAGGGCTTGGTAGCTGTCGGGGTCTTTTTCAACGGCCTTGCCCAGAAAATCCAAGGCCGCCTGGAAATCACCTTTGCGCATCAGTTCGCGGCCTTTATTAAGGAACGCTTCCGATGAATTGGAACAGGCGGCCATCATTAATAGGAAGCAAACGGCAAACGCGGGCAAACGGAAAGAAAAAAGTGGCATGGATGGAAAATAGTGCGCCACGGCGCATGGATGGAAAATAGGATGTTTCAAAATGGCAACACCCGGTTCATTCATCGGTTTCCAATAATTCAAGGATTTCGGCCAAGCTGCCGAAATCGCGCTGGCCCGGACGCGTTTCGTGTCCGCCCCGCAGCGCGATGCCGGTCAGCGGCATTTCCGAAAGCACCGTTAAAATAGTATCTTTTGAAATGCCGAAACCCAGCAGCACCGGATATTGTTCGGCCACCTGCCGCAAATGGTATTTCACCTCGCCGGTCAGTTGCGCCATATCCGATTCGAGCAGGAAATAGTCCACGTGCGGGGCGGTGGCGGCATAACGCGCCTGGAAATCCCGGAACGTGTCGTTTTCCGTCCAGGCAACCTGGCAAATCAGCTTCCAGCCCAGTTTGCGCAATGCAGGCCAGTCGGCGTGGCTGGCTTGCAGCCACGCCACGGCATACGCCATTTTGCCGGGCGGCGGGTTTTCTGCCAGCGCGGTGGTTTCGCCCGTCAGCGCCACACCCGCCACCCATTCGGTAATGGCCCGGAATTGGTCGGGTTCCACGTAGCCGGGCAGCAGCGGGTCAATGGCGAAACCGAGCATATCAACGCCCATGGCGGCGCAGTAGCGGGCATCGCTGAGGTTAGTCACGCCACTGATTTTGACAAACGTACGGAGCATTTTTTCAAAGTGGGAGTGGGGAAGTGGGAGTGTCGAATGCGGAATTGGGAATGTGGGTTTGGTCTTTTCGGAAGATACTATTTTTTTCATGTGCCATTCCGGAACAACGGTTTGAACCGGCAAAGCGGAGGCAAGTACCATTCCGCAATCCGCATTCGCACTTCCCCATTCGTATCTTACCACTTCCGAAGCTATTTTCACCGCAAGATTACGCAGAACTCACCGGAAAATAACTATTTTTGCCACGTCGGCTGAGATTGCACGGTTCTTGGAAAAGATAGAACTTTCACCGCATTGCCGGACAATATTTCCCACCCCTCCAAAATCCAACCCGTTCATGAAACAACAAGTGCGAAGGCGAATCCTGATTGGAATATTCTCAATCGGCTGCCTGTCAGTGTATTGCCAAAACCAGCCGGACTTCCCGCTGCAAACCGTTCCGCTCAACGACCTGTCGCAATTCAAGGCCCAGGACGGTAACTGGCAGGTGGTGGGCGGCGTGATGATGGATCGCAGCGTGGATGCGCACCACGAGGAAGCCAAAGGCAAAAAGCCCGAAAAAAACAAGAAAATGGCCGTGACCAGCACACCCGGCACGGGAATATTGCTGAACATGAACGACGAGAAGCGCAAGAGCCAGTTGACCACCACCTGGGAGCACGGCGACATTGACCTTGAATTTGAGGTGATGCTGCCCAAAGGCTCCAACTCGGGCGTGTATCTGCAAGGCCGCTACGAAGTGCAGTTACTCGACAGTTGGGGCGTGAAAAACCCCGCCTACAGCGACATCGGCGGCATTTACCGCAACTGGGAGAAGGAACCGGGCAAGATTTACATGGGCAAGGCCCCGACCAGCAACCCCGCCAAGGCTCCCGGACTCTGGCAGACGATGCGCATTTCGTTCCAGGCCCCGCGTTTTGATGCGAGCGGCAACAAGACCGCCAATGCGCGTTTCATCTACGTGGAACTCAACGGCATCCGCATCCACGACAACGCCGAAGTGCCGCTGCCCACCGGCGGCCCCATCGAAAACAACGAGAAGCCAACCGGCCCCATCATGATCCAGGGCGACCACGGCCCGGTGGCTTTCCGCAACATCCGCTACCGCACGTTTGCGCAGGACAAAGTGACGCTCAGCGACCTCCGATATGATTCTTACGAAGGCAAATTCGCCAAGGCTGGTGACGTGGCGGCTGCCAAGCCGGTATCCAGCGGCAAGGCTTCGGCGTTGAATTGGGAGGCTGCCCGCCGCGAAGATGCCTTTGCGGTGCGGCTCAACGGCACGATGCACGTGCCCACCGACGGCGCGTACCTGTTTTCGATGAATATGTCGGGCGGCGGCGCACTGTCGGTAGATGGCAAAAAAATCATTTCGCAAGACGGCAATGCGAACAGTTGGGATGCCAAGACCGGGAAAGCAGACCTGAAAGCGGGCACGCACGATTTTTCGGTAACCTATTTCAAGGATGTGGCTTGGCAGACACCCGCCTTGGGCCTGTTTGTGGAAGGCGCAAACCTGCGCCGGCAGCCGCTGCACAGCATGGAATCGTTTGCCAACGATGGCAACAATTCGTCGCCGATTTTGATTGCGGTGGGTGGTGCGCCCAAATTGCTGCGGGCTTTCATTGACTTCAAGGGCGACCGCAGCCAACGCCGCACCCACACCATCGGCGTGGGCGACCCGTCGGGCATCAGCTACGTGTACGATTTGAAAACGGGCGGCGTAGTCTGCGTGTGGCGCGGCGGCTTCGTGGATGCCACGCCCATGTGGAACGACCGGGGCGATGGCTCTTTCCGTCCGCTCGGCAACGCGCAATATATGTTTACCGACCAGCCGCTGGCTGTGCTCGGCAGCACCAGCGCGTCTTTCCCGACCGAATACAAGGAAAGTGAATTCCGGGGCCGGGGCTACAAGCTCGATGCCAGTGGCCGCCCGGTGTTCCGGTATACCTACAACGGCATGGACGTGGAAGACCAACTGGTGCCCGATGAGGATAGCCGGGTGTTCACGCGCGAAGTGAAAATCAGTTCGGCCCAGAAACCGGCAAACCTGTATTTCAAGCTGGCCGAAGGTAAGGACGTGGTGCTGATGCCCGACGGCTCGTATGCCATAGATGACAAACAGATGTACGTCAGGATGTTGTCTGCCGCCAAGCCTTTCATCCGCGATGGCAATGGCCGCAAGGAACTGGTGGTTCCCGTGGAAAACAATACGGTCAAATATTCGATTGTCTGGTAAGATTTACCTGACGAAAGACGGAACACAGGTCACAATCCCCAACGGTAAACCGAAAACGACAAATGCATTCCAACGCCTTGAAAAATAGTATGAAAAAAACAATCAAAACCTGCCTGCTTTGCTGGGCAGTCGGCCTGAGCCTGCCGCTGTTTGCGCAGGAGCCGCCCAACACGGATGCCGTGACCAGAAAAAATTCCAAGGAGGATGATTTTTATCGCATGGTGACCCTGCCCGTGCCCGAAGGCATATTGCTGGAGGTGGGCGGCGTGGCAACCCTGCCCGACGGACGCATTGCGCTGGCCACCCGCCGGGGCGACGTGTGGACCGTGGAAAACCCGTACATGGCCAACGGCCAGCAACCCCGGTTCACGCTGTTTGCCAGCGGATTGCACGAGGCTCTTGGGGCCGCCTACCGCGACAATGCGCTGTACGTGGCCCAGCGCGGCGAACTGACCAAACTCAGCGACACCAACGGCGACGGCATTGCCGACGACTACGAAACCGTGTATGCATGGCCGCTGTCGGGCCACTACCATGAATATTCGTTCGGCCCCAAATTCGCACCCGATGGCGGTATGTTCGTGACCGGCAACGTGGCCTTCGGCGATGAGGAATGGTGGCGCGGTGAAAGCCGGGTGCCGTGGCGCGGCTGGACGATGAAGATTTTCCCCGATGGCCGCATGGAGCCGTGGGCCACGGGTATGCGTTCGCCGTGCGGGCTGGGCATCGTGGACGGCGAGTTTTTCTACAGCGACAACCAAGGCGACTGGATGGGTTCGGGCGGTATCTTCCACGTGAAGAAGGGTAGTTTTACGGGTCATCCGGCGGGTTTGCGCTGGACAAACCTGCCCAATTCGCCGCTGAAACTGACCACCGAGCAATTGTATGCCAGCGTGGATCCGCGCCAGACCCGCAATGCCGACGGGCGGTACATTAAGCCGGAAAACGCCGATGAGAAAACGCCCAACCTGCTGTTCAATGCCCAGGAGAAATTCCCCGAAATCCAAACGCCCGCCGTCTGGCTGCCGCACGGCGTGCTGGGCATCTCCACGTCTGAGATATTGGTAGACCAGACCAAGGGCGGCTTCGGGCCGTTTGCCGGGCAGTTGTTTGTCGGTGACCAAGGGCAGAGCAAAATCTCGCGCATTTCCTTGGAAAAAGTAAAAGGCGAATACCAAGGCGTGGCTTTCGATTTCCGTTCCGGCTTCCAATCGGGCGTGCTGCGCATGAACTGGGGTTACGACGGCTCGCTGTTCGTGGGCGAAACCAACCGGGGCTGGGGCTCGGCGGGAACCAAAACTTCCGGCCTGGAACGGCTGGTATGGACGGGCAAGATGCCGATGGAGATGAAAACCGTCCGCGCCATGCCCGACGGCTTCGAAATAGAATTCACCCGCCCGGTAAACCGCAAACTGGCCGAGGATTTGGATTCGTACACGGGCCGCACGTACCTCTACAAATACCATCCCGTGTACGGCAGCCCGACCGTGAACGAGGAGAAAATGCCCTTCAAAGGCGTGAAAGTATCGGCCGACAACCTGAAAGTTCGCTTGGTGGTAGCAGACCTGCGGCAGCATTACCTGCACGAGATCAACGTGGACGGCATCCGGTCGGAGGAAGGAATGGCGGTGCTGCACCCGACGGCCTATTACACGCTCAACAACATTCCCGACGGCCAGAAACTGTCTGCCGCCGAAACCGTGACCAAACGCCCGGTGCAAAATAGTATGGTTCCAAAAGGCAAAACCCCCGCCAAAGCCACCACTTCGGCCACCGCGAAAACCGCCGCCAACGCCGTTGCCAAAGCCCCGACGTTTGACGAGGTGAAGGGCTTGCTTTCCAAGCACACCTGCCTGGCGTGCCACAATGCCGAAAAACGGCAGGTGGGCCCGGCCTACAAGGATGTGGCCAAACGCAACTACAGCAACGAGAAAATAGTGCAGCTCATCTACAACCCGCAGCCGCAAAACTGGCCCGACTATCCCGCGCCAATGGCCCCGATGCCGCAAGTGCCCAAAGCCGACGCGCTGAAAATAGCCGCCTGGATCAATTCGTTGAAATGATTTCCGGGAAATGATTTCCGGTTTGCCGCGAAAGGCCTGTTCCCGACAAGCGGAAACGGGCCTTTCCCGTTTTCCCTCATCCTGAACCATCCTTGCGCACCGGTGGGGAATTTAATTCCCCGGCTTTGCGTTTCAAAACCACATCTCGCCAAAGCCGGGTTTGGCGTTTTCAGAAGATACTGTTTTGAAAACTCGGAACGCTGGTCAGACACTGTGTGTCAGACCGAAACGGCGCATCGGCTTTTGGATGAACCGGCAGGTTTGGCGTTTTTAAAAGATACTATTTCCAAAACGGAACATGAGCAAGAAAGGGCGCGTTTTGGTGGCCATGAGCGGCGGCATTGACAGTTCGCTGGCCGCCGTGCTGCTGCACGAGCAGGGCTACGAGGTGATTGGCATGACCATGAAAACCTGGGATTACGCGGCGGTGGGCGGCTCCAAGAAGGAAACCGGCTGCTGCAGCCTCGACTCCATCAACGATGCCCGCGAGGTGGCCGTGCAACTCGGTTTCCCGCATTACATCCTCGATATCCGCAACGAGTTCGGCGACTTTGTGATTGACAATTTCACCAGCGAATACATGGCTGGCCGCACGCCCAACCCGTGCGTGCTCTGCAACACCCACATTAAATGGGACGCGCTGCTGCGCCGTGCCGACAAGCTGGATTGTGAGTTCATCGCTACCGGGCATTACGCCAACTTGCGCCACGAAAATGGCCGCTACGTGATTTCCAAGGGTTTAGACGAGAACAAAGACCAGTCGTACGCGCTGTGGGGCGTGTCGCAACAAAGCCTGAGCCGCACCATTTTCCCGCTCGGACACTTGCACAAGCCCGAAATCAGGCAAATGGCCACCGAACGCGGCTTTTTTGGCTTGGTCAACAAACCCGAATCGTACGAAATCTGCTTCGTGCCCGACAACGACTACCGGGGTTTCCTGAAACGCCGCGTGGACGGCCTGGCCGAGAAAGTGGCGGGCGGTGAGTTTGTGATGGAAGACGGAACGGTGGTGGGCAAACACGAAGGCTACCCTTTCTATACCATCGGGCAGCGCAAGGGTCTGGGCATTGCGCTGGGCTATCCGGCTTTCGTGACCGCCATCCGGCCTGAAACCAACCAGGTGGTGCTGGGCCGCTACGACGAACTGAACCGCGACGGAATGTGGGTGGCCCGACTTAATATGCTCAAATACGGCGATTTGGTTGGCAAACCTACCGAAACGCTGACCAAGGTGCGCTACAAGGATCCGGGCACACCGGCCACCATCGAGCAAACCGCCGATGGACGGATGCAGGTGGTTTTCCATATGCCCGTCAATGCCATCGCCCCCGGCCAAGCCGCCGTATTCTACGAAGGCAACGACGTAGTGGGCGGCGGCTGGATCACCAAAAGTTTCAAGACCGGTGTTGAATCCGAAAGAAAAATGACAAGTGAAAAAAGTTGAAGGCTTGTGTGTCTGGCTATGTGACTGCCTGAATATTGTCCGAAAATAGTATCTTTCAAAAAGCCCAAACCTGCTTGGAGAATAATGCCGCACAGTCACTATTTGGATTATCACTGAACGAAAAGGAATCATGCTCAAACGAGGACTGCCGCCTTCTCATCCGGGTGAGATATTGCGCGAGGATTTCATCAGGGAACGGAATCTGACCGTTACCGAGGTTGCCAAAGGACTTGGCATGGCACGCGCCAACCTGTCGGCGGTGGTCAATGAACGGGCGGGCATCAGTCCCGAACTGGCGGTCAAGTTGTCGGAAGCTTTCGGGAACACGTCGCAATTCTGGATCAACTTGCAAAAAAACCATGAACTCTGGTATGCCGAGCAAAAAGTCAACCGGTCGGCTATCCGGCATTTCAGGCTTGGCAACGAAGACTTGCAATCCGCATGAAGGCAACGGCCTTGGCAGTCGGCGGGTTTGGGCTTTTTGAAAGATACTGTTTTCGGATGCACGGATTTCTGCCATGAAAGACTATTACCGGATTTTGCAAATCGTGCCGGAAGCGGGGGAGGCGGAGGTCAAGAAAGCCTACCGGCGG
>JANPIL010000068.1:0-2222 GCA_031424975.1 Sphingobacteriales bacterium | reverse complement strand
CCCCGGTGTCAGCATTGTACAGGACACGCGCGGCAACATCTTTTATACCGATCTGGTCCATGTCTGGATTATTACGCCTGCCGGTCAGAAACGAATTGCTGTTCCAAATGTCCATACCCATGAATTGCGAGTAGATAGACAGGGAAATTTATACGGCGAGGACCTGGAATACGAAGGGGAAGCGGTGAACCGCTGGCACCATCGAATCTGGAAACGCAGCCCCGACGGTAGGGTTACGAACGTATTTGTCCAACGGCCTGGCTTTCGGCAGGATTGGGGATTTGTGAGCGACAAACAAGCAAATTTGTACTGGCTCCAGCAGGAAGCCACCCAATCGCTCATTCGCAGGAGAACGCCAGCGGGTTTAGTTACCACCTTATTTCCCCGAAAGCGGTTCGGCTTGCTCAACTGGCTGTCCCTCTCAAACAACGGCCCGACTTTTTATGCCACCGCCCGAGACGAGCTTTACCAGATTCATGCATCGGGCAAAGTTGATACGCTGATACGAGGCCGCGCTCACCAAAACCATTCCCTGATGGGTATGTGGAGTGCCCGTAACGGCGATATCTACGTCGCTGATTATGGCGGACAGGCTGTAAAGCGCTTTGATGCAGACGGAAAGTTAAGTGTTGTGGCACGCACCATTGCGCCCTGGTCGCCCAGTGGCGTACTAATTGACACTACGGGTTTACTCTGGTTACTCGAATATTCAACAACCAACCAGGCCCGCGTCCGGCGAATTAATGCCAACGGTACCAGTTCGGTATTTTAGCGTAGCTTTTTCTGACTTACCCGGTCGATTAGCGCATTGCCAAACACGAGCACGACTAAGCCCGGCAACAAAATCGCTCCGGCCCGAAAACCCGCTCCGGTCAGTTTGTAAATACCTGTATTGTACTGCGTAAAACTCTGAAACAGGTAATAAACCGAGGCTGCCACGAGCGCGACAGTAATACCAATTGCTACGGGTCGGCTCAACCGGCTGATTAACCACGTCACGACCAGCGCTACACCGACCACAGCCGCCACCGTACCCAACGCCTTCGGAAACGTTTCGATAGCAGAGTACTCAAAAAAGAACACCCCAGCCTGGCCAATCAGATTGGGGTGCGCCAGGAGCCAGCCATCCAGAATGACCAGCACCAGAAGCAAAATGTAAAAAAAGGGGTTACGCATGAATTGATTAGTAGACCTGTAAGCTGGAGACTGGCTCCACAAACACGTAAACTTTCTTAGCATAGACGCCTAGAAAATCAGCGTTGTTCAATTCAATCCAACTTTTTTTTCTCTCCTCATATAAGAAATACCCAATTGTAAACAAATCATATTGCACAAAAACAATACCCGATAAGTCAAGCAACTCCTGTTTAGTTAGAGTAGCTTGTACTTTTTGTACTAAATAGTCTAATGCTTCTTTCCGGTCTTGATCTATCCAACTGGCCGCAGCTAATAGATCCCAAACAATAGCATCCTCGCGAAGAACGAGTGCAAATAGTTTCAGTCCTTTTTCTTCAACAATCTCCTTGGCTAAGGATGCCAATTTTTTTATAATATCATTCATAATATTTCAAGTAATTTTTTAGAAGCTTCAATCATTTCCTCAGCATCAGAATCCGTAATCACACCGGTAGGCTCATAACGCAGTTCGGGGTTCCATTGTCTAACTTTAGACCATTCTCTGAAGTGACGTGACTTAATTTCATCTTCTACACCTGATAAGCGTAACAAAACGTCTAAGTCATGAATTCTAAAACTTTGTAGGCTTTTAAACTCATTAGAGGTTTTCGGGAAGCTTACCCAATTTAACGTTCTGCATATTCTCAATTTCAACGCAATTTCAACAGCGTAACCACACATATAATTGGCTCCATCGTATCTCCTTAAGCTATATAACGATTCTGCATCAGCCAAACGGGCTTGTAGAATAAGTTCTAAATCCGATCTAAGTAACATGGTGCCAAATATACGAAATGCATTTTTCTTACCCCGCCAATTCCATTTTCAGAAACTTCCCGGTATAGCTTCCCTTCACTGTTGCTACTTTTTCCGGGGTGCCTTCGGCGATGATGTAGCCGCCTTTGTTGCCGCCTTCCGGGCCGAGGTCGATGAGGTGATCCGAGACTTTGATAACGTCTAAGTTGTGTTCGATAATCAGGACGGTATTGCCCTTGTCGGCGAGTTTGTTCAGTACGTCAAGCAGGTGAGCAATGTCCTGAAAGTGC
>JANPIL010000067.1:0-17507 GCA_031424975.1 Sphingobacteriales bacterium | reverse complement strand
TGATGGTCATGGAAATAGTATCTTTTAAAAGCCATAAACCCGCATCAGGTTCATTTTGCCCTTGGTTTTTTACCGGATGCGGCGGGTTTTCCGTTTGGTTTCCACACGGGTCGCAGTTCCTGGATGTCGAGCGAAAGCACTTTCACGTCGTTCTTATCGGCATACAGTTCAAGGCCATCACTGCTTGGCTGCGGAAAAACCAAGCACGTGAGGGCCTTGAGTCCGTCATTGCCAAAAACCTCCACCGACGACCAGTCCACGAGGATGCGCAATTTGATGCGGCCATTGACCGGAGCCAGTTTGGTGGAATAGCGGCCAGAAAATTTCGGGTTGAAGCCCACATCGCCCGATTGTGTCCTGTCCACGAACAGCGTCGAATCGGCGGTTTGGTAGCCGATGCGCGTTTCTTCGGCTTGGCCTTTGCGCACCAACAGCCCAGTTTCCGCAGCACTTCCCGGCTCCAGTTCCACGGAAACTTCCATCGTTTTTGAACGAACCCTTTGTTTTTGAATCAACCGGTTTGCTTGTGCCAGCGTTGTGTTTTTCACCGAGAGCAGGTTGGTGCGCAGCGCATTCAGTTCAACTATGGGCTTCTGTATCAAGCGGATGCCTTCGGGAAAAGATTGTAATGTGTGCGTTCTCGGAACCGTCATGGCACCGCTCCACGGAAAAGTGGGGCCGTCGGGATATTGCCAACTGTTCATCCAGCCGAGGCTGATGCGGCGGTTGTCGGGTGGGTTGTTGAAGGTAATGGCGGCGTACATATCCGGCCCGTCGTCGAGGCGCAGGATTTTGTCTTTCGGGTTGTCGTTCGTGAACGTTTTGCCGTCAAAATCGCCGACGAAATACTGCATCGAACTTTGGGTGGACAGTTGCAACACCCATTTTTTTACGCTGGCGTTGTCCACCGTCACGGGTAGCGGGTACAAATCGGGGCATTCCCAAATCTCGTCCGACTTTCCTTCCGGCCCGAAGTCACTCAGATGCTCCCACCTCAATAAATCCGCCGATCCATAGAAACTCACTTTGTGCTCGGTGGGCAGAGCAAGCACCATGATCCAGCGGTTATCATGGCGGAAAATCTTGGGGTCGCGAAAATCCTTTTTGCCCACATCCAGCACCGGATTGCCCGCGTATTGCGTCCACGTGCGTCCACGGTCATTGCTGTAAGCCGCGTGCTGTTTTTGCGGTTTTTCGCCCCCGAAATGCGCCGTGTAAACCGCCACCAAACACGATTTATCGCCCGGATTCTTCGATTCGCTTAATCCGCTGGTATTATCGCTGTCCACAACCACCGTACCCGAAAAAATCATGAAACCCGCCGTGTCTTCGGGAATCGCAACGGGCAGGTGCTGCCAGTGCAGCAAGTCACGGCTCACCGCATGACCCCAGCTCATGTGTCCCCATTTGTTGCCAAACGGGTTATGCTGGTAAAAAAGATGGTATTCGCCCTTATAATAGACAAGCCCGTTTGGGTCGTTGATCCAATTACGGGGCGATGTGAAGTGGAATTGGGGCCGGTATTGTTCGCGGTAGAAAGGCGCGGTATCGGAAACAGGCCGTATTGCCTGGGCATTCACCTGCGCGACAATGGCCGTTGCACACCACAAGCCGAGTGAAAAAAAGTTCCGGAGGGTAGGCATGGTCTCTACATTGGGTTGGGCATCCAATATATGACGTGATGCGGTTCGGTGCAAGCAATTCTGGAAATCACGGTTTGGCCTGCAAGGGAGCGGGGCGAGTTTTAAGGTTGCAGCACAAGTTGTTTTTCATGCCGGCGTTGGCAATAAGCAGGCGCGGCAAAATAGTATCTTTTCAAAATGCCAAACCTGCCTCAACTGGCGGGCTTGTTGTCTTTCAATTCCACCAGCGGCTTTTGAAACTCCTCGCCGTGCGTGATTTCGAGTGTCTGGATCGGGAAGGGAATGACGATTCCGTTTTCGTTGAACGCCTTTTTTACGGCCTTGATGGCATCGCTCATGGCTTGCGGCGGGCCGGCCTGGGCTTGGTCTATCCAAAACCACATCAGGAAAGTGATGCTGCGGTCGCTGAAATTCTGGTAATGAAACTCCACGGGCTTGCCGGGTTGCAGAAACGGCAGCGACTGGATAGCCGCCATTGCCACATCCTGCGCTTTTTGCAGGTCGTCGTCGTACGATACGCCGCAGTTCAGTTGCATTCGCCGTTGGTTGCTCTTGCTGAAATTGACGATGGGTTTCTGGAAAATGTCGCGGCTGGGAATTTCAATTTCCTGTCCGCCAAAATTGTCAAGGATGGTAGATCGGATGTTGATGGCCTTGACCATGCCGAAATAACCGTTTGTCTCCACCACGTCGCCCACGCGGATGGGCTGCTGGATGGCTATGAACGCACCCGACAGGAAGTTGGCCGTCAAATCCTGAAACGCAAAGCCCAATGCCAAGCCAATGATGCCCGCACCGGCCAACAGTGAGGTTACCGCTTGGTTGAGGCCCAAAATGTTGAGGGCCACGAAAATGCCGATGGCAATGACAAACAGCCGCAGGAAACTGCTCGTCAGGTTTACCAGTGAGGTATTGCCGGTAACGCGCGACATCAGCCGCATCACCGCTTTCTTGATGTAGCCCGATGCGACACCGAACAGAATCACCACTAAAATGGCAATCAGCAGGTTGGGTACGTGGCTGACGGCTTCTTTGAGCCAAATCAATATTTTTTGGTGTATCAGATGGATGGCTTCGTGAATATTCATGGATGGTGGGATGGATGCTGGCATGGAAAGCCCTGCCGTGCGTGCCGGAAAGTGCCAAGGTTCAAAAAAGCGCACGATTCCGCAAAAAGCAAAACCCCGGACTTGAAAAGTCCGGGGTTTTTGTTTGGTTGCAATGGTTGCCAGAGGCTGTTACAGTTGCACCCGGCTCACCAAGCCGCTTTCAGTCTTGATTTCAAACGAAACGCCTTCGGCCTTCATTTTGCCCAAGTCATACACGCGGATGAAACTGCCTTGCTGGGTCAGCATTTCCGAGTGGATTTGCTGGTTGTTGCGGTCGAAAATGGTTACTTCAACCGCGTCAGCAGTGCAACCCACCAAACGCAACTGGTACTTGTGGTTTTCCAAAGCGGTTACTTCGGCTTTGCGTACATTGCTGGTAATCAGGTTGCTGTAAGCTACCGCCAATTCGGTTTTGCCATTTGCATCGGCTACCGTTACGTTGTAATTGCCAGCGGGCATTCCCGAAAAGTTGTACGGACGCACAAATCCTTTCTGGTTCTGGATTTCGTCTTCCATCACCACACGGCCTACCTGGTCTTTAATAACTACGCGTACCAAGCCGCTTTTTGCCGAGTTGTACACCAGTTTGTAAACCGAAGCGCGGCTTGTGGAGCTAATTACTGCCTTTGCAGTTCCTTTCGCATCGTCCAAATTGTCGGAGGCGAATCCAAGCGTACCAACAGCTACTGTCAATAACGCTACCAAGATTGATTTTTTCATGATTTTGCTGATTTGATTGTTAATGAATTGATTGATGAATTGTTTCGTATGGATTGAATGTGTTAAGCCGCTCATTCAAGCGACGATACAAATGTAGGGGGTGGGTAGCCTTGAAAAAATCTAATTTTTAAGAAAATCTTAATTGGTAAGGAATCTTGGCAAAGATGAAGTGGAGTCTGAAAAAAGCAATATGATGGTATTTGAATAATTATATTTGAGAGGCAATTGATTTTAGGATGATATTGTTGTTTTCATTCTTCCGGAATGGTTTGAGATTCCTGAATCATTATTTTTATCTTTGAAAAAGACAATTATTTTCATCCTTTAATCAAATTTTTGATATGCAATTTTTAACTTTTTAAAGATGAAAATATAATTATTTAAATATTGCGAAATTTTGCCGACATTGGAATAATATAATAATAACGTCTTTGCCGAATGCGTGCGACACCAAATCGTAAACGGGCGAAAAAAAGAGTCGATGAACCTGAAATACCAAAAAACGATGTAAGAAAACCAGCAAAAAGGAACAGTTTTATTTGATTAAAGACAGTATTTGGTTGCTCTTTCATTTGGTTATGAAATTCATTTCATAGTTAAGTAACTGATAATCAGTTTTTTACTGTGAAAATGAATGAATTTCGCGCGTAAAAATCTTACATGAAAAGATGTAAGAATAATTCACGGCAACAACCAAAGGGCCTACAATGCCTGAAAGCGTACGGGGGCGGGGTTTATTTGTTCCAATCCTTGAGGTTTTTCGCGAGGCTCGCAAAAATCCGGTCAATTTGTTCGGGTGTGCAGTCGGCGGAAAGTTGGATTTGGACGCTGAGTTGGATTGGCGGATGCGTTGCCAACGCAAGGGGAAGGGGTGTGGCGGGGGGCTGGATTGGCACTGTTTCGGCACTATGCGTGCTGGCTTTCGGCTCGGGAGCGGGCTGTTGTTCGGTTTTTCCATCCGCAAACAACGATGGCCGCAAAGACTTGGCCATGGCTGTTTTGGGCGTTTCGCGCGTTTTATGGCGGTCATCGGCCATCACTTTGCCATTGCGCTGTTCGCCCGGCACCAATGCTTCGCAAAGCATCAGGTAAAATGCGGCCATTTTGCGGGCCGAGGCTTCGCCCACGCGGGCTTTGTTCTTGAACCAGCCTTCCACTTTTGACCGGTCGGCGGGGTCAATCACGGCATCGTTCAGCTCCTGCGGATACACTGCCCGGCGGATGTTCTCGCAAACACCCGCGTAGGCGGCATCATCGCGCCAGTCGTAGGCAAGGTCGGTGGGTTTGCCGTCGTCGTCAATGAAGCCGATGGCACGCAGTGGCGGAATCACGTTGGTGCGCGCTGAGTCCTCACCCATTTCAAAGTGCATGGCCAAAAAGCCGGGCGTGATTTTGATGTTGGGGTTGCTCTGGAATTTCTTGCGCAATGCCCACCAGTTGGTCACCGACAGTTTCGGATACGAAATTTCACTTGCCATTTGCCTTTGCCGCTAACTGTTTGACATTGAAGCGTTAAAAGTAAAAAGAAAGGGCTTGCGAAAAAAATAAGCCCCGGCTCCCAAACGGGGCCGGGGAAAATAGTATGTTTAAAAAAGGCAAAACCTGCGGTTTTGCGCACAAGCTGAAGCGTGTGCTACTGCGTTTTGGCGGCTTTTCCCGTTGCCTGTTTAATGGCCTCAATTTCGTTTCCATCAATTGGTGAGCCGTCGGGCTTGAGTATTTCGTGAAACCAGACGGCCGGTTCGCGGCCATTCACGTAGGGTTTTTCCCAACTGTCCCACGGCAGGTGGGTTTGGGTTTTGCCCATGACAAAGCCCCAGTTTACCATGCCCACATTGTGTTTTTTGGCCACGGGCAGGTGCGTCTGGAAGCGGCTGCCATTGCCCCGCGCCATAAATTCGGTGCAAATTAGGGGGCGGTTATAGGTTTGCAGGCTCTTGATTGAGTTTTCGAGCGAGGTTGCGTCATTATAGTTGTGAAAAGTAACCACGTCCGAGTTTTCCAAGCATATTTTTTCCGTCGGGTTCCACGTTTCGGGCTTGCCCCAGTCGGCATCCTTGCGCAGCACCCAAACCCCGGCCGTAACGGGCTGCGAAGGCTTGGCCGCCCGCACCCACGCAAACACGTGCGGCAGCATCCGGTTCACGATTTCAATTTTGTTTTTCGGCTCCGATTTGCCGTAGCTGCTGGCGTTGGTATTGTCGGGTTCGTTCCACACGTCCCACATCAACACACGGTTGTCGTTTTTGAAAGCCCCGACCACGCCTTTCACATACGCCTCCAAGCGCGGATACTGCGACACGTCGGTCAATGCTTCGGCTCCCGGACTTTGCATCCAGCCCGAATTATGCACGCCCGGCGTGGGTTCGCGCTGCTTGCCAAGTTTCGGGAACGGATCCCAGCACGAGTCGAACAGCACCAGCATCGGGCGGATTTTGTGCTTCTGGCAGATGTCCAGAAACTGGCTTATGCGCTTGGTGAAGCCTTGCGGATCGTGCTGCCAAGGCAAATCGTGCAGGAAAACGCGCAATGTGTTTACGCCCATCGTTTCGGCCCAGCCCAGTTCCTTGTCTATCTGCGCGGGATCAAAAGTGTCGGCCTGCCACATTTCGAGTTCGTTGATGGCCGTGGCCGGATTGTAATTGGAACCGAAGAGCCACGGTTGTTTGGCATACCAGGCATTGGCTTTGGCGGCAGTCCAGCGGGCGGGCTGAGCCATGGTCTGGGACATGGCCAGAAAAGCGAGCAGACCAACGAGGAGGAAAATCTTGAGCGTCTGTTTCATGATGCGGCAGGCTTAGGTAAAAGTTAAGGGATCATACAGGTAAAATCGCGCCGGGCTTTTGTTTTCACGCGGACTAAAATGGGGTTTGGGCTTTCTGAAAGATACTATTTTCCATCACTTGCGTTTCAGGTTGCCCAGCAGCGAGAACAATGCGTTGCCGCCAATCAGGTTGGGTACGTACTCGGTCACTTGGCTGGCGTAGCGCACCGACTCGACGGTATAAAACGCGTTGGGGTTGTGGCTGTTGATGATGGCCAGCAACTCGGGCAGGTCGTGGCGGCTGATGACCGAATAAATCAGTTTTACGTTTTCGCGTTTGCCCTCGCCCTCCACAAACGTGAAGCCGAACTTAGATTGCCGCAGTTGCTCAATCAGTTCGGGCACTTCGCGCCGCGTAATCACGCGCACCATCACTTTGCCCAGCGCGAGGCGTTCCTCAAACAGCATACCGAAATAAATGCCCGTGGCAAAACCCGCCGAATAGCCCACATAGCAGGCCAGATTATTCAGGTTGCGCATGATGGTGCTGATGGCAAAAAGCCACATCAGCGACTCGAAAACGCCCAGAATCGGGGCCAGCTTGCGCCGCCCGCTCATGACCGAAATCTGGCGCAGCGTGGACACCGAAACATCCGTGACCCGCGAACAGAAAATGAGCAGCGGCAACAGAAACCAATGGTACAGTTCGTGGGAGACGTTGAAATGCTGGCGAAAAAATTCTTCCATGATGCTAATTTGTCTTGGGCCGTGCGTATCGGGTCTTGGGTAAATTATTGAAGACCAATGGTTGGCAAATACGCAAAAGCAATCTTGAATTCGCAGGAAAATCACTTTTCCTTGGTGCAACGGTTATCGGAAACAGTAGGGGCCGGTTTCGCGTTTTCAAAAGATACTATTTTGCTCCTCAAAATCATAACTTTCTGCGCATATCCCACGGATTTTTGAGACCTGTGAGGTTTTGTTTTGCTAACGCAGCACCAGCGAAAACAACTCGTCGAGCCGGGCCACGGCGTGTACGTGGATGTCGAAATTATTGACATTCAAGCCTTTCAGGTTGTATTTGGAAATGTATATCTCCTTGAAACCCAATTTGGATGCCTCGGCAATGCGGTTTTCAATCCGGGTCACGGCGCGGACTTCGCCGCCCAAGCCCACTTCGGCCGCAAAACAGACGTTGGACGGGATGCTGATGTCCTCGTACGAGGAAACAATGGAGGCGCAAACCGCCAAGTCAATCGCCGGATCCTCCACTTTCAGGCCGCCCGCAATGTTCAAAAACACATCCTGCGTGCCGAGTTTGTAGCCGCCGCGTTTTTCCAGTACGGCCAGCAGCATTTGCAGGCGTTTGGTGTCGAAACCGTTGCTGCTGCGTTGCGGCGTTCCATACGTGGCCGGACTCACCAGCGACTGGCTTTCAATGAGCAGCGGGCGGTTGCCTTCCAGCATCGCGCCGATGGTGATGCCGCTCAATTCCTCATCTCGCTGCGAAATCAGGATTTCCGACGGGTTGGAAACTTCGCGCAGGCCGTTGCCGATCATCTCGTAAATGCCCAGCTCCGAAGTGCTGCCGAAGCGGTTTTTGGTGGTGCGCAAAATGCGGTAGGCCAGATGGCGGTCGCCCTCGAATTGCAGTACCGTATCCACCATGTGTTCCAACACTTTCGGCCCGGCCAGCGTGCCTTCCTTGGTAATGTGACCGATAATGAACACCGGAACGCCGCTTTCCTTGGCGTATTTCATCAGTTCGGCGGCACATTCGCGCACTTGGCTCACACTGCCCGCCCCCGACTCGATGTACTGCGACTGCAACGTCTGGATGGAATCAATGACCAGCACCTCCGGCTCTATTTCCTGAATTTGTTTGAAGATATTCTGCGTGTTGGTTTCGGTCAGGATAAAAACAGAAGCCTCCCCCAACCCCCTCCGAAGGAGGGGGCTTTTGGCTCCCCCTTCGGGGGCGGCTGCCAGCCTTTCGGCCCGCATCTTTATCTGCTGCTCGCTTTCCTCGCCCGATACGTAGAGTACGCGGGCAGGCAGGCTCATGGCTATCTGTAGCATCAGCGTGGACTTGCCGATGCCCGGCTCGCCGCCAATCAGCACCAGCGAACCCGGCACAATGCCGCCGCCCAGCACGCGGTTCAGTTCCTTGTCGCTGGTGGGCAGGCGTTGTTCCTCGCTGTATTCTATTTCGGCCAGGGCGCGGGGGCGGGTTAGTACTTTCTGGCCGTTGCTGGTGGGCCGCCAGGCGGCTTTCTCGGCCTTTTCGTCTTTCTGGACCACTTCCTCCACAAAGGTGTTCCATTCGTTGCACGACGGGCATTTGCCCAGCCACTTGGGCGACTGGTGGCCGCAATTCTGACAGAAAAAAACGCTGCGGGGTTTTGCCATGGTTCAGTGTTTAGAAGCTCCCAGCTCCGAAGGGGAGCAAAATAGTATCTTTTGGAAACGCCAAACCTGACTGGTTCAAAAGCCCCCTACTTCGGAGGGGGTTGGGGGAGGCTTCCATTCATTTCCAACAGCCAATCTGCCCTTTTGATTCGTATGTCGCGCAACAACCGAATATTGCCGCGCAATATATTCTTTTGAAAAGAAACCGATTTGATATACCTTGCGTTGTTTAAAATGATTCCAAATAACGCGGATACATTGGCTTTGCACCCAGATAAAACGGTGGCGGATATGGCAATCGGGCAAACGGCCACGATTGTGCGGCTGGGCGACGAGGAATTGTCGCTCAAGTTGCTGGAGATGGGCTGCCTTCCCGGCGAAACACTGATGCTCCAGCACATTGCGCCGCTCGGCGACCCGGTTTGCATCCGCGTATCGGGCTATAACCTTTCGCTGCGCAAAGCAGAAGCGGCAACCATTTTGGTTCGGGTTATGGACAGTGACACGGACAATGGTGTCGCCACGAATTCAATAGTTTCCATCCTACCCAAACCCGTTACCGTCGCGTAACTTTCCCGTTGGAAAACCACCCCAAAATAGCGTTGGTAGGCAATCCGAACTCCGGTAAATCGTCGCTGTTCAACCAACTGACCGGCCTGAACCAGAAAGTCGGCAACTTTGCCGGTGTGACCGTGGACAAGAAAACGGGCAGTTGCCGCCTTTCCGACGCGCAAACCGCCGAAATCATTGACCTGCCCGGCACATACAGCCTCTACCCGAAATCGCCCGACGAACAACTGGTGTCTGATATCCTGCTCAATGCCAAAGACGCATGGCATCCCGACTTGGTGGTGGTGGTGGTGGATACGACTAATTTGAAACGCAACCTACTGCTGTTCAGCCAAGTGCAGGATTTGCATTTGCCGGTGATTCTGGTTCTGAACATGATGGACGTAGCGCGGCAGTCGGGTTTGCGCGTGGATTTGGCGGCGTTGCGGCAAAGCCTGAATGCCACCGTCATCGCCACCAACGCCCGCACCGGCGAGGGTATCAGCGAACTCAAGCGTGAAATAGTATCTTGGACAAACCGCAAACCCGCCGATATTTTCACTGATAATCCGGACTTTGCCTCCGAACTCACGCGCGGCATCCGCGAAAAATTCGGTTTGCCCAACGATTATGTGGCCGCGCAATACGCCCACCACGCCAAAAATGCGCGTTTTCTGGCCAACGGCGATAAAGAATGGATTGGGAATCTGAGTGAAAAATATGGTTTCCAACCGCAACAGTGGCAAGCCAAGGAAACGCTGGCGCGGTTTGAGCAAATCCGCAAAATAGTATCTTCCGCAATCCTCAAACCCGCCACCCTCCCCGAAAACGCCCTCACCAAGCAACTTGACAAAATTCTGCTGCACCGCGTTTGGGGTTTCGCCGTTTTCCTGGCCATACTTTTCCTCATTTTCCAAGCCATTTTTGCTTGGGCGCAGTATCCGATGGACGTGATTGACAACGGAATCGCGCAGTTGAAAGGCTGGCTGCACGTGGTGCTGCCGCCCAGCGTGTTGGTAGATTTGCTCACCGACGGCCTAATTGCGGGCATCGGCGGCGTGGTCATTTTCATTCCGCAAATCGCAATCCTGTTCGCGTTCATCAGCATTCTGGAAGAAACCGGCTACATGGCGCGGGTGGTTTTCATCATGGACCGGATTATGCGCGTGTTCGGCTTGAACGGCAAAAGCGTGGTTCCGCTGATTTCGGGCGTGGCCTGCGCCGTGCCCGCCATCATGGCCACGCGCAGCATTGACAACCGGAAAGACCGCCTGATCACTATTTTCGTCACGCCACTGATGAGCTGTTCGGCCCGCATCCCGATTTTTACGATTCTGGTGGCGTTGGTCGTGCCTGACCGCACATGGCTGGGCGTGTTCAACTGGCAGGGCGTGGCTTTGATGGGTTTGTATTTGCTGGGTTTTTTGTCGGCCATTTTTTCGGCTTGGATACTTAAAATACTGCTGCACCGCAAGGGACGCAGTTTTTTTGTAATGGAAATGCCCGATTACAAGATGCCGCGCTGGCAGAATGTGGGCCTGACAATCATTGAAAAAGTGCGGGCTTTTGTACTGGAAGCCGGAAAAATCATCGTCGCCATTTCCATTGTGCTTTGGGTGTTGGCTTCGTATGGACCGGGCAACGCGATGCAAACCGCCGAAACCGCCACGCGCCGCAACTTGGCTGCCCTGCCCGCCGCCGAACTCGGTAAGCACGTGGCCGCCGCCCGGCTGCAAGCCTCGTATGCCGGGCACTTCGGCAAATTCATCGAACCGGCTATTGCACCGCTGGGCTACGACTGGAAAATCGGTATTGCGCTGATTACCTCCTTTGCCGCCCGTGAAGTGTTTGTGGGCACCATCTCCACGATTTATAGCATCGGCACCGACGATAACGACACAACCACAATCAAGGAGCGGCTGCGTACCGAAACCAATCCGCGCACGGGCAAGGCCATGTTCACGCCCGCCGTCTCGTTTTCGCTGCTCATTTTTTACGTGTTCGCCATGATGTGCATGAGCACGCTGGCCGTAGTACACCGCGAAACCAAAGGCTGGACGTGGCCAATCATCCAACTGGTGTACATGACCGCACTGGCCTACGCCGCTGCCTTTGTGACTTACCAAGTGCTGAAATAGACCGGTGGGTTTGGATGTTTTGAAAGATACTGTTTTTAGTCCACGGACGGCAGTCCGCAGCCCACGGCAAAAACCTCTTGGCACAAGTGTTCGCTTGCGCCAAGAGGTTTTTGCTTTACCTATGACGCATGGGGTTTGGACTTTTTGAAACATACTGTTTCCCCGCTTCCGCAGTGGTTACCTCTATTGTCCAAACGCCGGGCGGCCTCCGTCAGGAATGCCATCGCCGGCGAGTTCGGCAGTGACGGCTCGCGCATGGAAACCGATGGCAAGGGAGCCTCGCAGCCCTCCGGCCCCAACACCGCCGCCGAGGGCAAGGCCAACAACCGCCGCGTGGAGTTCATCAAACTGTGGGAAAAGCCTGTGGCATCCGGAGTTGGCGGCAATCCTGATTCAAAGTCCGGAATCAGGGTTGCCGGGGTCGCCATCCGGAACCACGGCTTCCGGTTTGTGAAAAACACGTGCAAACGCGAATAAAACCACACTGTATGGATGTACGGATTAACGGTTTGCAAACAAAAAGGCAGTGCCCGTATTTTTGTGGGGATAAGGGATTGCCCGCTCACCGGCAAATGAATTGTTCCGGGTCGGCAAACTCCTTTCGTGTATCACCTCAACAAAACCCGAATGTCATGAAAAACAATGCCCTACAAATGCGCACATCGGTGGCAATCCTGATTCTCATCGGTTTGGCGGCCTTTTCCGGCCCAAAAAAACCTTCCAAAAAAGAGCTTTTGTGCGGAAAAGAAAGTAAAAAATGGGTGGCAACGGAGATAATTTACAACGGAAACAAGATAAATTCCAAACTGGCGCAGATTTACCGCACCGACGGGCAAGTGTTGGAAATTACGGGAAGCAGGGATTTCAAAACCGGCGGCACTTGGAAATTCACGGACAAGGAATCTCAGATAGAATTGAATTTTACCGTTGGCCAAGGTATTGTCAGCAGCAAAACCAAGATATTGTCGTTGACCCAGACGGAAATGAAGGGGGAGTACTTTAAAAAATTCAGCGAAAATGACAAAGGAATGGTGCAGGTCACGTATGTGTATGCATCCGAATAAGTGGCCTTGTCATGGACGGCGGTGCGAAGCCAACGCTGGCCGACAGAGAAAAAATTGAAGGACAGGGTGAATGAGAATGCCGAAAAACAACACGGCGGTTTCATAACTTGGGCGGGCAGGTTTGAGGGTTTCGAAAGATACTGTTTTTCAACTCTTTGATTTTCAGCTTTCCTGCACGTGGCCCAAGCTGAAGTTCCGCGATGGACCATGCGTAGAAACCGGGCCGGGGCTTTCAGGGAATTTTTTTCAGCACAACCATCTCCTTGTACTTGGCAATAATCTGGTCATGGAAGGCCTGCAGGTGCGAAAAATATTCGGCTGGAATAAGAGCGTTTTTCATTTGGACGCTGGTCACCAATTGCAGTTGCGGGCCATTGGCAGTGGCTTGGTAGCGAAAATTTCCCATGTTGCCGGGCAGCGAGAGCAACAAAGGCTTAGGCATCTCCTGAATTTGATACTTATCCGGGATTCGCAGATTTAGCACGAATTGGAAATTTTTCGTGTATTCCAGTTCTACTGGCAGATTGCGTTTGGTGCCTTTGAACGGATTTTCGTGGAACTGATGCCACACGACGGGCTGGAAATACAGGGTAGTGGCTTGATTATCAGCAGATTCTTCAGGCTCCAGTTGGTATTTTTGCATCAGGAATTCGTCTGGCTTATCCATGTTTTCCTGCTCGAATTTGATTAGTTTTTTATCGCCGAAAACGGTTTTTTGCTGCGTGATAAACTTTTCCTCACCCATTTGAAGAAACTTTTGGCGAGCCTCCAAAGCCGCGTAACCCTCATAGCGAACCGAAAAATTGTACCCCGGCTTGCCCGGATTCTCCAAGTTAATTTCAGCGTAAACGGTTTCCTTTGAAACCTGCGCTTGCTCAATCGGCAGCCAACGGCTGGCTTGTTTGTCCAGCACAAACGCCGACCAATTCAGATCTTCCGGAGCCAGCAAATTATACGGACGCAATGGATTTGTGGCATTAAGCAAAAGGTCTTTTCCGCCGGCTTTTACACTGGCAACCACGTGGTTGAACTGCCCCACCATCGGATATGACTTTTGCACTTTTCCATTAGACCGTGTACTCAACAAAACCGGGTTGGCAAGCAAATCCGCCTCTTGCAGCAAGAGTGTCAGGAAAAGATTGATTTCCGCACTGCTGCCATGTTTGGTTTTCATGAAGTCACCGAAAGATTGCTCGGCAAAAATGCGGTGTTTTGCATTCCACGTAAAATTTCCCTTCACGTAATCGTAAATCTTGCGAATCTTGGTTGACTCATTGTCAGTAGGCGTAAGTAGCTGGCTGATAATTTCTTTGGCTACACCATGACGATTCAGATAGTTGGTGTAATTATCTGTGAGCAGCAATTCCTCGGCCAGTTTTTCCCAAGTAGTCATCATCGTTTTGTACTCAACGCCGCCAGTGCCAACACCCAAACCTGATTTTTTATAGCCCGCCAATTGAAAACTAACCCTTTCTGCATAGTCGAAATGGTTGGCGACGAAAGGCTCTTTCACCAATGCCGGAATGTTTTCCAGCATCCATTTGGAGATCGGTTGGTCACCTTGCGTTTGGTACTTTTGCATGAGCCGGTCGCCTTGCATCAGCACCCGGTAATCCAAATCGCCGACCATGATTTGCACGTTCATTTCGCTGCGTAGCGTCGGGATGTCGCTCTGGAAAAGCCAGCCTTCCAGGAAAGTGTAGTTTTGTGAGATAGTCCGGTAACGGTATTCAATGATTGAACCGGGCTCCACCTTCGGGAAACCGAATCGTTTCTCGCGCCAGTCTTTGGAAATTTCCACGTCAAACATCTGACTGTTAGCTACTTCGGTCACCACTGGTTTTCCGGCTTTGTCCATACTGATGGTTTGCGCTTCCAGTTTTTCAATCCGTTCGAGGCGGTCTTTCACGTAATATGGCAGCGAAATATCCGCTTCATCCAATGCTTTGTTATTGAGAATCTTGATCCGTTTGTGCCGCTCAATGGTAATTACGCCATAGTCAATGGTAATTTTGCCATAATCGGACAAGACCACCGCCGAAGCGGCACTATCGAAGCTACAGACGGTCATCTTGGCTTCCTTTTCCGAAATTTTGCCCCATTTCAAGGGATTCTGGGCCAAAACCACGGAGGGAAATGCAAGCACGGAGTAGAATAGGATGCGGGGCAACCGTAATTTTGTCTTCATGGTTTGACAGGCAGGTTTAGGCTTTTTCAACGATACTATTTTGTTTGCCATTGCAAGGCCGTAAGCTTTTGGAACCGGAATGACAAAAGGATTCATGGAAAATGACGGCACACAAAAAATTCCACCCGCAAGCCGAGTGGAATTTTTTGTAGGAGATGGCGGGTTTCGGGTTTCCGGAAGATACTATTTTCCGGCCTCCGCCATTGTAAAGATTGGATTCCGTCAGATTTTGATTTTTTCGCGTTCCGTCACTTCCGTTTGGATTCGGATGGATTCGGTGTGGATGAGTTTGAACATTTCGGCCACAAAATCCTTGTTCACCCGCATTTTTTCGGCCCATTCCGGGCGCGATTTGAAGATTTCGCCCCAACGATCTTGCTGGAAAACCGTCACGTTGTGTTCACGTTTGTATTCACCGGCTTTCTCCACCAGGTTCATGCGTTGCGCCAAGGTTTCAAGCAATTCGCGGTCAATGTCGTCAATCTGGTGGCGCATATCCTCGAGTTGGTTCATGAACAGCGCATCGTCGGAAGTGGCTTGGCGGGTGCGCAGGGCGGCCAGAATCTGTTCCAAGGCCGCCGGAGTCACTTGCTGGGCCGCATCGCTCCACGCATTGTCCGGATCCAAGTGCGACTCAATCATCAGTCCGTCGTAGTTCAGGTCCAGCGACTTCTGCGACACTTCGTAAATGGCCGTCCGTTTGCCCGTAATGTGGCTCGGATCGCCGATAATCGGCAAATCGGGGAATGCGGTTTTGAGTTCGATGGCAATGCCCCACAGCGGCTCGTTGCGGAATTTGGTTTTGCGGTGCGTGGAAAACCCCCGGTGGATGGCTGCAATGTTGCGGATGCCCGCGTTGTAAATCCGTTCGATGGCACCGATCCAGAGGGCCAGTTCGGGGTTTATCGGGTTTTTAATCAGCACCGGCACGTCCACGCCTTTCAACGCGTCGGCCATGTCCTGCACTGTAAACGGATTTACCGTGGAGCGGGCACCGATCCAGAGAATATCCGCCCCGGCCTTGAGGGCTTCCTCAATGTGCTGCGGTGTGGCCACTTCGGTGGCAAACGGCAGGCCGGTAGCTTCCTTCACCGATTTTATCCACGGCAGGGCTTTGGCTCCGTTGCCTTCAAAACTACCCGGCTTGGTGCGCGGCTTCCAGATGCCCGCACGTATGGCACTGACATTCAGTTTCTTGAGGGCCAAAGCCGTGTTCACGAGTTGCTCTTCGGTTTCGGCGCTGCACGGGCCGGAAATAATCAGCGGCTTGTCGGCATCTTTCTTGATCCACGCCGAAAGCGGGTTGAAGGTTAGTTTTTCCTTTGACATAGGTTAGTTCTGCATTAGGGAGGTGAGGGTTTCTGCCCGGAAAATTATACTATTTTACGAAAGACAGTTTGCTGAATCGAAGTCTGATTGGATGGAAAAGGCAATTTAACGCATCCGGGGCGAATAAAAAACAGTTGCCGGGTAAAAAGTTTGCGTGGGATTGCCACGTGCTGCATTTTGTCTGGATGGAATCGAATCAGCCGATGCAGAAAAAGCGCGGCTTTCAAACCGCGCTTTTCGCTTTGCAAAACACACCGTTTCGTGCATGGATTCCAATGTTCATTTCGGTTTGGCCGCCACCCATGTCAGTTTCAGGTAATAATACTTTAACCCGCCAAGCATGGGTTTTTTGCCGTGGAGCCGGTATTCGCCATCGAAAATGATGGAAACCCCTTCCTTTTGCAGGGAAGCCGGAAGGTTGCACACAAAACCCACATTCTGCGAGTCGTAGGTGTTTGGAACGGTGACCGCAACGGCGTATTTCCTTTCATCCGCATCGTACCTGACAATTCCTGTTTCTCCGGAGACTTTCTTCAGCACCTTGCCCGCGCCGCATTCGGTTTCCTTCATGTCCAACTGTATTCCGGGCGCAACGGACTTGCTTGCGCAGGCCAGCAGGGAAGAAAGCCCCAGACAGAGAAGAATGCAATTGATGGGTTTCATGGTGTGTATTTGGGTGAAGGCGAATGATGTCTTTATGCCATGACCCGCAAAGTCCGCGAAACGTTGCACGGAGGTGGAAATATATTTTGTGTCACTGGAGCCGCCATTGCCGCCTGACAAAAAAACAAACCCCCGCCTTCCATGCGAAAGCGGGGGTTTGGGCATTTGAAAACATACTATTTTCCTACTTCACCAGCAGCAGTTCGCGGTATTTCACCAGCGGCCAGTCCTCGTCGTCCACCAGCAGTTCCAGTTTGTCCACGGCGTAGCGGATCTTGTCGAAATAGTCTTTCACTTCGGTGTTGTACAGGATGGCGCGTTGGCGGATGTCTTCGGTGTTGTTGGCTTTCTTGCGGGCTTCGGTCATGGCTTCCACATCGGTCAGGATGCCGTCCACGTATTCGGCGATGGTCTCTATTGAAGCAATCGTGTTCTGCGTGTACTTGCCCTTGATGCCCACCGATTTCAAGCCTTCCACGTTGGTCACCAGCACATTCTGGTATTTTACCGCGGTGGGCACAATGTGGTTCAGCACCAAATCGCCGATGACGCGCGATTCGATCTGGATTTTCTTGA
Source organism: Sphingobacteriales bacterium (assembly GCA_031424975.1). Classification (GTDB taxonomy): domain Bacteria; phylum Bacteroidota; class Bacteroidia; order Cytophagales; family 172606-1; genus Xanthocytophaga. The sequence goes on along the minus strand of JANPIL010000067.1, from coordinate 355 downwards.
TGTAGTTTTCCAGCATGATTTCGTGGCGGGCGTGGATTTCGCGTTCACTCATCACGTGGTTCCGCTCAAATACCTGGATTGCCTTTTTCTCGATGTAAAAATCCATCGCTTCGGGCGTGGATGCCACGTTTTTCATGCCGCGCTTTTCGGCTTCCTTCTTCCATTCGTCCGAATAGCCGTTGCCTTCAAACAGCACGTTTTTGGAAGCCTTGATGTATTTGCGCATCACGTTCACAATCGCCACTTCCTTCTTCTCGCCCTTGTCAATCAGCGCGTCGGTTTCCTTTTTGAACTGCACCAGCGTTTCGGCCACAATCGTGTTCAGCACCGTCATGGCATTGGAGCAGTTGGCGGC
>JANPIL010000066.1:0-14076 GCA_031424975.1 Sphingobacteriales bacterium | reverse complement strand
TGTACGCGAAACCGGATATCTGGCTGCCCAAGCACAACACCGTGCTTGATACAAAATACAAGTTGCTGGATGCCAGCAGGTTGCCACCCCAAATTCCGGCTGATGACTTGTACCAGCTATTAGCCTATGCCACCGCCTGCCAAATACAAAACGTGCATCTGCTCTATGTTTCCGCCCACGAGCCGGGTAGTGCCACTGTCAGTTTTGAGCTGGCCGGGCAAATGGCACACGTACACGCCCACGCGCTGCCCTTGGTGCTGGAAGATAGCGGGGATACGTTTTCGGCATTAACCTTACGGCTGCAAGAAACGCTGCTGAAAATTGCCGGGACGAAAATGGGATATGCCGAAATTGTAGCCCAAAACCCAACTTGAAAATCCCCGAGCCATGCGTATCGAAACCGGACAGACAGCCCCGAGTACGGAGCAATTGAAAAAGACAATGGAGACGTTGAAGTCTTTGAAAGTCGGACAGAAAGCCCCCAATTTCACCCTGCCTTCCACGAGCGGGAAAAACTTCACGCTCGACGTTGACATGGCTGGCCGGCCCTGCGTGCTGTACTTTTATTTCAAGGATTTCTCGCCCGGCTGCACCAACGAGGCGTGTGGCTTCCGCGACACGTTTGATGTGTTTGAAGACCTGAGCATCCCGGTGCTGGGCATCAGCCGCGACAGCATGGAATCGCACCTGAAATTTAAGAAAATGCTCCAGCTTCCCTTCGATTTGCTGGCCGATGAAAACGTGGCGGTTTCCAAACTCTACGACACCATTCCGCTGCTCATGCCATTTTTCACCAAACGCACCACCTACCTGCTGGACCGGAGCCACAACATCGTGGCCGTGTACGAAAACATACTCTCGTCCAAACACCACATCAAAAGCATGGTGGACAAGGTGAAAACGCTTTCCTCCGGCAAATAAAGGGTTCCCGAAATAGTATCTGCCGCAAAGCCCAAACCCGCCATATCTTCATGGAGCGGGAAAGTGGGGAACTGGAATCCGGCAAATGTTGGTTTACGTAGGGGTGGCTTGGTTTTTTGCCGCAATGGCCCGGCAAAATAGTATGTCCCGGAAAGTTGAAAGCCCCGTTTCCGCCTTTGGCGGAACCTTTGGCTTCAGCGGGGGCCAAACCCGCCCCAAACCACACAGTTCCCTCTATCATGGACGAAATCTTTGACGTACTCATCATTGGCGGCGGCCCTTGCGGGTTGGCGGCGGCCATCGAAGCCACCAAAAGTAACCTGAGCCATCTGGTTTTGGAAAAGGGCAGCATCACCGAATCCATCCGCCGGTATCCGCGCAAGATGCGGTTTTTCTCCACCGCCGAAAACATTGAAATTGGCGGCATCCCGTTTCCCATTTCCGGGGTCAAGGCCAACCGCGACGAAGCCTTGCAGTATTACCGCAAGGTAGCCGGGTTTTACGGCCTCAACTTCCGGTTGTTTTCAGAAGTTAATTCGATTGAAAGAAAGTCCGGCCCGGCGGAGAAGAACCCCGTTTTCCACGTCACCACCACCAAAGGCGAGGTTTTCCGCGCCAGAAATGTGGTCATTGCCACGGGCTATTTCGATTTGCCCCGGAAGCTGGGTGTGCCGGGCGAGGATTTGCCGCACGTGTCGCACTACTACGATGAGCCGTTCCGGTATTCGTACAGCAAAGTCGTGATTGTGGGCGGCGGCAACTCAGCGGTGGAGGCGGCCTTGGAACTCTACCGCCACGATGTGGACGTGACAATTGTGCACCGGGGCGACGATTTGCGCCAAACCGTGAAATACTGGCTTATTCCCGATGTGAAAAACCGCATCAGGGAAGGAAAAATCAAGGCCGTCTTCAATGCCGAACTGGCCGCCATCACACCGGGAAATAGTATCTTTAAAAACACCCAAACCTCCGGGGAAATCCATATCCCGGCGGATTTCGTGTTCCTGCTGGTGGGCTATGTTCCCGATGCCAAACTGCTGCTGCAAGCCGGTACGCACCTGAACGAAAACTTGGTGCCGGTGTATGATCCGCGCACGTTTGAAACCAACGTGGCCGGGCTGTACGTATGCGGAACCGTGCTGGCGGGCATCCACACCGAAAAGGTTTTCATTGAAAATGGCCGCAACCACGCCAAAGCCATCATTGACAGCATTGCGGGCCGCCCGGCGCGCAGGGTGGAAGACCTGATTGTGCGGATGTGACGCAGCGGCGAACCTACGGCAAAATCGCTTCGAGGACGGGCAATGCCGTTTTGCGTCTGGTTTTGCAACTGTCCGGCTGGCGCATATTCATTGTTATCTCGCTGATGATGCGGTCAATGTAGCGTTCGGGCAGCAATTGCTCAAACGCTTTCCGGGCCTTGCGGCATCTTTGCCGGAAGGCTTCATCTGTGAGTTGGGTGTGGAAGTTGTGAATCAATTGGTCGATATTCCGCAACTCGGCAAGCGGCACCACCACCGCAAAATCGCGCCACTCCATGCCGTCCAGCGCGGGAAATTGCAGTTTGGTGTCGATGATGACCGGAATGCGCCCCGCCGACAATACCTCATACGTACGGTAATCGCCGTTGGTATCGCCCCTGATGCACAGCACGTAGGCGTGTTCCTGAATGCTGCGGATATAGGTAGCCCGTGCCGCCATTTTCTCCTGTTCGGTAAACAAGAAATAATTATCAAGTTCCACCAAATCCGAAGTTAAGTTGTCCGCCTCCCTCACGTGCCGCACCACGCGCTGGCGCAGCAGCCGGGCAATACCAAACCGGAAACCCAAGGCCAGTTTCCGGTTGAGCCAGCGGCTGGAAGCCATCCAATGTATCCACGCATCGGGAACCGCCAACGCCCCCATCAGGTTGCTGATACGTCCCGAATACTTGGTGTTGCCCCGAAACGTGATGTTGGGTTGGGCGGGCTTGCCAATGGGCGTAACCGAGTGCCCCATGTCGAAGAGCCACGAAGGCAACGGAATGTTCGTTTCGCCGGGAGTCTGGTATACCGATGAGGCAAACACGATTTCACCGGGCTGGGCCTCATATTCAATGCCCGTTGCGAAAGTGACCACCGTGCGGCCACTCGCCAAAAACCGCCGTATTGTTGATTGAAGCGCCCCCAACGACTTTTTCCATGTCCATTCCTTGGCATCATGGGGCACCACAACCAGCGGCCCAGCCTGCTCGATATCGTCAAAGTAATGCACGCGCACAAGTTGAGGCAGCCGTTCACGCAGCGGGTTCCAAAAGTGGGTCTGGGCATTGGTGTCCGGCTCGGACAGGTGCATCAGCAACGGGCACGGGCGGATGTCGGTATCGGAAAACAGCATTTCGCGGCTCACCCAAATATCAAGCGGCGGGGAAGGAGAAGGGTCGGACGGGCTTTGCATCGATTTTCAAAGGTTAAGGGATGGTTTGCTGGTGGGGGAAAAAGTGACGGAACGTCATGTGCTGATGCTCTTGTCCGGAAATCACTATGAAACTTACTAATTAATGTATGACAAAACCAAGTGTTTTCTCACTTTCCTTATTTACCTCACAGTTAATACCGGCAAAACACAAAACCGGTGCAGGGTATAAAACCCGAACCGGTTTATTTTATCAATTTGTAAAAAAATCGTGCCAGCCAACGGCCACAAAAAAACCGGCGACCTGTGGGGTCGCCGGTGTGCGCCAGCCAAATCCGTGTTGGGCGGCATAAAACCTGAAAATGCAAGCCGGGGGTTTATGCTTTTTGAAACATACTATTTTCACGCCTCGCGTTTGCCAACTCAGGGTTGGCGGATGGCTGGGCGGCCTTGCGCTTGATCTCACCGATTATCTGCCCGATATAGTGGTGGGGCAGCATCCGCTCGAAAGCGGTTTTTGCCAGGTGGCACTTGTGCTGGAAATCATCTTCGGTGAGGCTGTTATGGAAATCGTCGAGGATTTTGCCAATCCTGTTGATCTGGCCGAAAGGAACCATCACACTGAAATCCTCCCACTGCATACCCGACACCGGCGGCAGCAGCAAATCCGTGTCAATAATGACCGGAATACGCCCGGCGGCCAGTACTTCGTTGGTGCGGAAATCGGTGTTGGCATCACCGCGCACGCACAGCAGGTAGGCATTGTCCTGGATGCCTTTCAGGTATTCGTTTCTGAGCTTTGTCTTGGTTTCGAGCGACAAGCTGAAGAATTCGCCGCGTTCCCGGATGTGGGCTTGCAGTTGGGGGGCGTTGCGAACTGCGCCCACCACTTTTTTGCGCACCCAGCGGGCAATCACCATCCGTGCTTTCAAAGACAGCGAACGGCAAACCGAACGGCTGATGGCGGTTTTTTGGATAAGCGACTCCGGAAAATTGAAACGCCCCAGCAGCCGGTTGTACACACCCGGATAAGTGGTGTTGCCGTCGAAGGCGATGGTGGGCCTGGCGGGCTTCGGTATGGGTGTGAACATCCCGCTGATGTCGAAAATCCAGTTGGGCATCGGGAAAATGCCCGTGTCGCGGCTCCGGTAAATAGATGCGCCAATCACAATCTCGCCCGGCTGGGGTTCGTATTCAAGTCCGCCCGAAAACACCACCACGTGCCGCCCCGTGGCGGCAACCTGCCTGCTGTAGCTGCGTATCTGGCGCAACCCGTGGTAATTGCGGATGGCATTGCGGACGATTCTTGTGGCAGCACCCGGCTTGGAGGCAGCCTCTGGCGGGTTTTGTGGGGCAGCGGTCTGTTTTCCGGAATTGTTCAGGCTTGCCCTTCCCAAATATTCCTTTACCTCATGGGGCACTACCACCAACGGCCCGGCCTGCTCGATATCGTCAAAATAATGCACGCGCACCAGTTGGGGCAGCCGCTCGCGCAGGGGATTCCAGAAGCGCGTCTGGGCATTGGTGTCCGGCTCGGACAGGTGCATCAGCAGCGGGCACGGGCGGACACCCTCGTGCAGAAGCAACAGTGCCCTGCTGACCCAAATATCAAGCGGCCGGGCATCCGCAATTACCGAATCTGACGTGGTGGAAGTCATTTGAAAGCAGATAGTTAAAGGTTTTGTAACGAACAAATGCGTAACCCGTAAAAATGGCCGGTGCAATGCGTTATCTTTAGTGCGCTTTTAAGGGAAATGGTGAACACCACAAGTGGAAAATAACTATATGCCCGCATTGCCGTAGCTTGCAGTCACACACAAGTTAGGCAGATTTACACAAACGAGAAAGAAACATGAAGAATTACCGTCTGTTTGCGCCCTTATTGATTTCCGCGCTGATGGGTTGCAGCGCACCCCAGGCCCAAAGGCAGCCCGGAGAAGCAACACTGCCCGCCCCGAAAACTGTCAGTCCGCGATTGGGGGCATCTTCGGGTTTTGCCGCACAAACGGGAAGTTTGCTGCGGGCATACGTTTCCATAAAGGATGCGCTGGTGCAGTCAGACACGGCGGCCACCAACCGCGCCGCCGCTGTTTTCCTTGCCGAACTGGCGGCCGTGGATGCTTCCGCACTTCCGGACACGGCACGCGGCAAGTGGATGGATTACCGGAAAATGCTGGATCGTACGACGGCCACCATGAAAGCCAACAAGAACCTGGACGACAAGCGCACCGGTTTGGAAGAATTATCCAAGCTGATGTATGCCGCCATCCACGACTTTGGCGTGCAAACCACGGTTTATAAGCAATACTGCCCCATGGCCCTCAACGACAAAGGTGCGTTCTGGCTCAGTGCGCAACCCGAAATCCGCAACCCGTATTTTGGCGACCAGATGCTGACTTGCGGCGAAGTGCAGGAAGTGCTTTCGGGCAAGTAGTTTTTAACCGGCGGGGTTTCAAAAAAAGCGGCCTGCCAATATAGTATGTTTGGAAACGGCCAAACCCGCCAGCGCCCCACAACCCTTTTTTCCGTGGATTGCGGGCTGCCGACCACAGACTAAAATAGTATCTTTGCGGAATCAAAAACCTCCCCGCTTCCGTGCCCCATCCTCCGCCCGCAGTTGAAGCACAACGATTGTTCACTCCATCGTTTGGCTTGCTTTGCCTGAGTTCGTTCCTGTTTTTTGCCAGTTTCAACATGATGATTCCCGAACTGCCCGACTACCTGACCGGGTTGGGCGGCGCGCAATACAAGGGTTTGATTATTGCGCTATTCACGCTTACCGCACTGATTTCCAGGCCATTCAGCGGCAAACTGACCGATACCATCGGGCGGGTTCCCATTATGGCATTCGGCTCGCTGGTGTGTTTTGTGTGCGGATTTTTGTATCCGGTTTTCCACACCGTTGCCGGGTTTTTGGTATTGCGCCTCGTACACGGGTTTTCCACGGGGTTCAAGCCCACGGCCACTTCCGCCTACGTGGCCGACCTTGCGCCGCCCAACCGCCTCGGCGAAGCCATGGGCCTGCTGGGCATGAGCGGTACATTGGGTTCGTCTATCGGCCCGGCCATCGGCGATGCGGTGGTCAGTAATTTCTCGCGCAATGCCATGTTCTACTCGTCGTCGGGACTGGCCTTGCTTTCCATTCTCATCCTGATGCGGATGAAGGAAACCCTGCCCGACAAGCAACCTTTCAGTCCGAAGCTGTTGCGCATTTCCATGAAAGACATCTACGAACCCGCCGTGCTGCCACCTTCGCTGGTCTATTTCCTGTTTTGCTTCTGTTATGGGACCATCCTGACGCTTGCCCCAGATCTGAGCAAATACCTCGGCATGAAAAACCGGGGGCTTTTCTTCACCTTTTTCACGCTTTCATCGCTCATCACGCGGTTTGCCGCCGGAAAAATCTCCGACCGGCACGGACGCGAAACGGTGATGAAAGTGGGCCTGCCCATCATGGCTTTTTCCATGCTGCTGATTGGCATGGCCAACACGCCGTTTTTCCTACTCACGGGTGCGGTGGTGTATGGCGTGGGCTTGGGCATTTGCTCGCCCACGGTGCAGGCCTGGACAATCGACCTTAGCCCCGTAGCCAACCGTGGCCGCGCCGTAGCCACTATGTTCATTGCCTTGGAGGCGGGCATTGGCGGCGGGGCATTTTTGTCGGCGTGGCTCTACGGCAACAATCCGGCCACGTTCGGGCTGGCTTTTTATGTCATGGGAATTATTGCGCTGCTGGGCTGGGTTTACTTGGCGTTTGTGTACAAACGGGCGATGGTGGAATAGTATGTTTCAAAAAGCCCAAACCCGCCTTTTTCATTCCGACGAGGAAGAAATCGAGCAGCCAACTCTGGCAGAGTTCTTGGCAAGGCCGGATTCCTCCTCCGGTGGACTGCGGAATAGTATCTTTTGAAATGCCCAAACCCACCCGCTTTCTCTGTGGACTATCGGCTGTGGACTGTGGACTTGAAAAACTACCGTTCATACGCGCCGATGTCGGGTTTGGCATCGCGCGGTTTGCCCGTAATGTCGCGTACAATGTTGAGCGGGAGGCCCGCGTCAATGAGCGGCGAAAGCGTGTCGGGGCGGAAATTCATGCGGGGGGAACTGATAAATCCGGGGTTTTTTCCCAGAATGCTGCCGGTGCCGCCGCCAAACGTGGCAACTGTTTCTGGTGTTGTTTTCAGCAGGTTGTTGTCGGCTTGCCAGTTAAACTCGCTGCCGGTGGTTTGCAGCAAACCCACTTCTTCGGGCAGCACGCCCCAAACCACCGAGTTTTTCACTTCGCACGAAAGGCCGTTTTGCCTTTTCAGTCCGTTGACACGCACAAAATTGGCAAAGAGCAACGCCGGGTTTTCGCGTTGCGGCAGATACGGCTCACCCACCAGCGTGCAATGTAGCAACTGGTAATTGCCGCCGCCCACACCCGCAAAATGAAACTCGCCACAGTGCGTAATTTGCGTGTTAACTACTTGAATATCAGAATTAATTCCCAATATTCCAGCTTGCCGGGCATACTGGATCGTTGCGTTTTGCACCACCAAATCGGGTTGCGCATTTTCATCGGGAATATCAACATGAACCGCATTGACCGCATTGCGGATTTGCACGAAGTCCAGCGAATTGTTCCGGCTTGGCCCACGGAAACCAATGCCCTGCCACACACCCGGAACTTCGCGGTATTGCCCGTCCTGCCGGAAACCGGTGAAAATAATCGGGTTTTGGGCGGTGCCGTTGGCGTGCAGCGTGCCTTCCACAACCAAGGCGGCAGCGTTAAAACCGTAAATCCGCGTGCCCGGCTGCATGGTCAGTAGGCAGCCCGGCGGCACAACAACCGAATCGTACAGAATGTAAGGCTTGCCCGCCCGCCAGGTTTCATTGCATCGGATGCTTGAATTTCTCACGAAAACCGCATCCTGGCCCCAAGCCAACAGCTTGACATTCTGCAAGGTATCGCGGATTTGGAACAGCAGCGAATCGTACACGATAAAGGCATTGGCCGAATCGCGGGGCAGAATTTTCACCTTGACCAGCACTTGCAGGCTATCGCCACCGCGCAACTGAATCGGTGGCATACCGCTGATGGCACGCCCCCCCACCAGAACTTGGTACGGCGATGCAGCCGCGCCGCCCAGATGTACCGATTCAATGAGTACGGCATTTTTATTGGGATTGCGGACGTGAAACTGTTGCGTTACGTTGGGAAGTGCCGTGAAAACGGTGTCGAATACAATCGCGTTTTCGGAAAAAGTGAGCGGCTCGGGGCGGGAAGACAGGACTTCCTCGTGCGTCTTGCAACTGAACAACAGCACCAGCACCGCGCAATAAAGCAGGGGTTTGGCGTTTTTGAAACATACTATTTTGCGGCAAGCGTAGGCGGACTTTCCAAGGCCGGCGGGGTAGTGCGGCGTTGCCCGTTGCCAAGGCCAGCCGCCGGGCAAAGCGGGTTTGGCCCCCGCTAAAGACGGGGCTTTTAGCTTTTTGAAACATACTGTTTTGCGCCAAGCCAGGGTTGTCATCAATGCTTTCGGGAGAATGGATACGAACCTTACATGGTTCCTTCCTTGAGTTTTTCGGCGTTGTCGGCAAACCGGAGCTGCTCGATGAACGGCAAAATGTCGCCTTCCATTACAGTGGGCAGATTATAGACCGTAAAACCCACCCGGTGGTCAGTAACGCGGCCCTGCGGGTAGTTGTACGTGCGGATTTTCTCCGACCGGTCGCCCGTGGAGACCATGCTTTTGCGGTGGCTAGCAATTTCGGCTTCCTGCTTGCGCACTTCCGCCTCGTAGAGCCGGGTACGCATCACCTGCATGGCCTTTTCGCGGTTGCCCAGTTGCGTGCGTTCGGTCTGGCAGATCACCACTGTGCCGGTGGGCACGTGCGTGAGCATCACCTTGGTTTCCACTTTGTTCACGTTTTGGCCACCCGCGCCACCGCTGCGGGCAAACTGCATTTCAATGTCGCTGTCGCGCAGTTCAAAATCAATCTCCTCGGCTTCGGGCAGCACTGCCACGGTGGCTGCCGATGTATGCACCCGTCCCTGCGTTTCGGTGGCTGGCACGCGCTGCACCCGGTGCACACCCGACTCGTATTTCAGCATCCCGTACACGTCATCGCCTGATACGGTGGCGGTTATCTCCTTGTAGCCGCCCGAACTGCCTTCCGTAAAATCAGCCAGGTCCACTTTCCAGCCGTACCTTTCGGCAAACCGCTGGTACATCCTGAACAAGTCGCCGGCAAAAATCGCCGCCTCGTCACCACCCGATCCACCCCTGATTTCCAGCACCACGTTGCGTCCGTCGTTGGGGTCTTTGGGTATGAGCATATTGCGGATTTCCTGTTCCATCTCCTCCTTCCGGGGCATCAGTTCGTCCAGTTCCGTTTTGGCCATCTGGCGGAAATCCTCGTCCTTTTCGGTTTCCAGCACTTGCCGGGCGCTGCCAATATTGGCCAGCAGAGTCTGGTAGGCGTGGTATGCTTGCACTATCTTCTCCAAATCCTTGTATTCCTTGCCGAGCCGGGTAAACCGTTGCCGGTCTGCAATGACCGAAGGGTCGGTGATTTGCTGCCCAACTTCGTCGAAACGGTTCTTGATGCCTTCCAATTTATCCAACATACGCGGTTATTTTTTCGGGGGGTTTTTTGAGGATGCAAAATTAGCCAATAAACTCCACTTTGTGCAGCCGATCCCGGCTACCTACGCCCCAAACATTACGTGCCTGCCACACCATGCGCAGCACCTTCAAGCATCCAACGCGATTGATTCCGCCAAACGCCAATGTAAAAAATGCGGTAAAAACCATCATGCGTAGGTTGCGGACTTTAAGCGCGCTTTTTCACGCTTCCAGACTCGTTATGTTTGCTGGCATTCACAATCCACATTTTCACGAGAGCCATGAAGAAGATTCTTTTGTCGTTGGTGCTTGCGGCTGGCATCAGCGGCGCAGCAAAAGCGCAGGATGTTGACTACCGCATCCATTCGGTATTCCTTTACAATTTTACCAAATACGTGCAGTGGCCCGCTGCCGCCCAATCGGGCGACTTTGTGATCGGCGTGGTTGGCGATTCGCCGATTTATGCCGAGTTGATGCGGGTGACCAACGGGAAAATGGCCGGAACGCAAAAAATAGTGGTCAAGAAATTCAAGCCGTCTGATGCGGTTGACGGCTGCCACATGCTTTTTGTGCCGTCCGATGCGAATTTCGACAAGGTACAGGCCAAAGTGGCGGGCAAGCCGGTACTGGTAATCACCGAAAAGGCGGGTCTGGCGCAAAAAGGCAGCAGCATCAACTTTGTGGTGCGCGACAACAAGTGGCGTTTTGAACTGAACGAAAACGCCACGCGCAGTGCCGGACTGAAAGTCGCCTCCGAACTCAGCAAGCTGGCCATTGCCGTTTAACCTACGGCATTTCCCGTTCGTTTTTCCGTTTCGATTCCGATTGGCGCATAGGCATGGCATCAATCACGCCGAAAAGTTTTTCGATTGTAAGGACTTCGGCTTGGCGCAGTTTTTCGCCGCCATCCTTGCCAATCAGAATCACGCAAAACCGGCCGTCGGGCACCCGAAAATCGGTGCGCAGCGACCGGGTTTGACCTTTTTGGAAGATACTATTTTCTTCATGCCTGCCACTTTCGGCAAAAACGCTTACCACCACCAAGTCCCTTTCGCGGCAGCCATCACGGGCTTCGTTTGCCAGTGCGGTTTGCCTCTGGTACAGGCCGTCATGCTCGTCGGGCGCAAAAACCAGCAGGACGCGGTTTTTCCAGCGGTAGTTTTTCAGGTCAAACGATTGGGCGGCGGCCATGCCAGTTGTGAGGACAAGTGTGAAGAGGAGAAACAGGTTTTTCATACCCCACAAACCAAAACGACAAACCCCCGGTTCGCAAGGCCGGGGGTTTGTTGGTTTTGAAAGATACTATTTTCATTTCAGCTTGAACGCCTTTCTGATCTTATCCACGTAATCAAGTTTTTCCCACGTAAACAGTTCAACCTCCTTCTTGATCACCTTGCCTTCGGGCGAAGTAAAGGTTTTGGTCACTTTTTGCGGTTCGCGACCCATGTGTCCGTAGGCGGCGGTTTCGGCGTAAATCGGGTTGCGCAATTTCAGGCGTTTTTCAATGGCGTAAGGCCGCATATCAAACATTTCCTCAATGTGCTTCGCTATTTCGCCATCGGTCATGCTCACTTTTGCCGTGCCGTAGGTGGTGATGTAAATGCCCATGGGCTTGGCCACGCCGATGGCGTATGAAACCTGCACCAGCACTTCGTCGCAGAGGCCAGCAGCCACCATGTTCTTGGCAATGTGGCGCGTGGCGTAAGCCGCACTGCGGTCTACCTTGGATGGATCCTTGCCCGAAAACGCGCCGCCACCGTGCGCACCCTTGCCGCCGTAGGTGTCCACGATAATTTTGCGTCCGGTCAGTCCGGTGTCGCCGTGCGGGCCGCCAATCACGAACTTGCCCGTCGGGTTAATGTGGTATTTGATTTCGGCGGTGAACAGTTGCTGCAATTCGGGCTTGAGTTTGGCTTTCACGCGCGGAATCACAATGTCCACGATGTCCTTGCGGATTTTGGCGAGCATTTTCTCATCGGTATCAAAGTCGTCGTGCTGCGTGGATACCACAATGGCATCAATGCGTTGCGGCTGGTTGTCGTCGGAGTATTCAATGGTTACCTGGCTTTTGGCATCGGGGCGCAGGTAAGGCAGCAAATGCAGTTCGTGGTTGCGGATGTAGCTCATTTCCTGCAATATCTTGTGTGCCATATCCAAGGCCAGCGGCATATAATTGTCGGTTTCCTTGGTGGCATAGCCGAACATCATGCCCTGGTCGCCCGCGCCTTGGTCTTCGGGGTTGGCGCGTTCCACACCTTGGTTAATGTCTGATGACTGTTCGTGGATAGCCGAAAAAATGCCGCACGAGTTGGCCTCAAACATATATTCGCTTTTGGTATAGCCAATCCGGCGGATAACCTCGCGGGCAATGGACTGCACATCCAGATACGTTTTGGACTTCACTTCGCCCGCCAGCACCACTTGGCCGGTGGTCACCAGCGTTTCGCAAGCCACTTTGGAGGTGGGGTCGAAAGCCAGAAAATTGTCAATGAGGGCATCGGAAATCTGGTCGGCAACTTTGTCGGGGTGACCTTCGGAAACGGATTCGGACGTGAACAGATAAGGCATGGATTGATTGGGTCGGTTAATGGGTGAATGATTTTACGGGATTTGCCGGTACGGCAGGCAGGCCGGACATCGTAAATCAGGCAAATCTAAAGGTATTTCCGGGAAAAAGAAAAATGCCTACCGCAGCATCCGGGCGGCGCGGCGGCGAAGCACATCGGCGGCGGCCACGGTGAAAGGCCACCACGGCGCGGTAAGCATGACCCTGATTTCGCTTGGAAACCGCGAATGCTCGTCCAAAAAGTCAAAAATCCGCTCAATATTGTTGTCGCGGTACAAGCCGCTGAAAAATGCCGCGCCTGAGTGGCGTTTCTTAACCAAAACGTTGAGCATCACGCTGTCGTAGAACCGGAAACGCTTGGAAAACCAACTGGCTTCGCGTTCCGGCCTGCCGGTTTTTTCCAGATTATGCACAATCGTTTGCAAATACCGTTGCGTGCGGGCAAACGTGTAGCCCGTGGAAGCCCGCACATACCCGCCCGAGGTGCCGATGCGCACAATATGCGCACCTTGGCTTTCGGCCACGGGTGCGTCGCTCATCGGAATCACCCCGAATTCTTCCTCATCAATCGTATAATCGGTCAGGCCCAGTTTCTTTTGCACGTAGTTTGAGAGTTCGGCATCATACTGCTGCTGGTCAAGGAGTTGCGGAGAAAACAGCGTGTATTCCACCAACGCCTGTGTCGGGCTGAAGGGCAGCAGGTAAAAGAACCGGGCTTCGTCGCCGTGTTGCTCCACTTGGAAATCGTGCAGGGTGGCGCAAGCCGGGTCAAAGTGCGGTTGCGGCACGGTCAGCACCCAACCCTTGAAATGTTGCAGCAGCGAGTGGGCGTTTTCGTGCGCGAAATCAGGCCGGAAAGTACTGTCGAAAACGTAACCGGCGGTGAATTTTGTGGTGTCGGTAATTACTTCCGCGCCTTGCGCCGTGTTTTCAATGTGCCGGATTTCCTGAAAGGCAAACGTAATGTTCGGATTCTTGTGCAAGTCTCCGGCTACGAACCGGTAGAAGTCAATGCCGCGAATCATCTTGTACACGTAATCCTTCAATTCATACCGCTTGGTGAAACCGGTACCGAAAAAGTCGAGTTTGCGCCACTTGCGGTACACAATCTGTTCCAGCGGGTTGCTTTCGCCGCGTTCCCAGAAGCACCAAGTCCGGTCGTTGGCGGTTTTTTGCTCCTTGTCCAGAATTAGTATCTTTTTTTTACGCAAAACCTCCGATTGGTTCAGGTAGTAGGCCAGACTCAGGCCCGCCATGCCGCCACCGGCAATGATGTAGTCGTAATGCTGGGATGGGATGGGCATGAACTTTGGAAAATAGTATCTTTTGAAAAGGCGAAACCTCCCCGACCTGATTGTCAGTCTGTTGTTATATTTGGCCAAAAGCCGGTTGATCCTAGCAATGCGATTGACTGCATTAACTTACCTTCGGTTGAGTTGATAACTCGCCATCATATAGATGCTCCGAGTTGGAGTGGAAAGTGCCGGAAAAGGACTTATGCCATTTCCGAGTTCATACCGGATTTCGCCACTAAGCCTGCCTGAACGTATGCCAGCTCCGCCAATGAGTCCTTGCTCATGT
>JANPIL010000065.1:0-19157 GCA_031424975.1 Sphingobacteriales bacterium | reverse complement strand
GACTTGGCAGGAGATTTTCGAGGCCAACAAGGATCAAATCAAAAACGCGAACCTGATCCATCCGGGCCAGAAACTGCGGATTCCGGTGAAATAGTAAGCAGCCGATAGCAAACGAAAAGAGACTCTATTTTGAGTCTCTTTTCGTTTGGTTCGAATCAGTAAAATTCCGATTCGCTTCCTTTATTTATCGAGCCAACCAACTGAAGGTAATTCACCGTTTCAGCATTTTTGATTGACGGTTCGGCCAACCAAATACTTTCCGGATTGGTGATAGCTGCCGACAACGATTTCGTAATGATACCATACACCAAAAGTGCGTCTTCGGCAATGGTAAATCTTTCATCACTCCAGTTACCATTTTTGGGATTGGTTTTAAGAGAGAAAGTCTGCTCACTTCCGCGCAGATTGTACAAGTTGAGCAGGCTCCTTATGTCTTTTTTAAATTTGGCATACGCGTTGGGAACGTACTTCAACTCTATGGCGGCTACGATTTTGCTTTCCCTTATGATAACCATATCGGGGATAATTCCCATTTTTTGATGGATATGTGGCTCACGCGGTTCAACGAAAATCCTGTATGTTTGGCAAAATTTATCATTGCACCGTAAATGATGAAAAATTTCCGCTTGTAAGTGGCTTTCCGAACAGATATTTCCCTTGTCGTATTCGGCTTTGATTTGTTTCTTCCAGATGCTTTGCAACAGATCCTTCATTGAGAGTGGGTTTTTATTTTACCTCGATAAAATGAAACACGAAACCCCAATCATGCAAATCGGGGTTTCGTGTTTTCAAAACATACTATTTTCAAAACGGCGGATTGTCGTCCAGCCGGTTGTTTCCTTCAAAGAATCATTTTAAACGATACCGGCTTACAAGAATGCCTTTTGCCTCGTATTGGTAAAGTTGGTGGAAGTTCTGGTTGAAATAATCCAAAAAAACTGTTTTGTGGTTGGGATATGAGCCATCGTCCCGATCACCTGCCACCATAACCCAAAAGGCACGGCCACCCGATGCCGTTGCCACGTGGCTATTGAATTGCGCATTTTGCAACGCTGTGAACGAGCCGGTGTTTTGACTGATGGTTTCTGAAGGCCAGTTCAGATTGTAAATCCGGTTGTAATAGTCGAAAGACGAGGCAATGCCATTCTTGAAAATGATTTCATCCGGTTTGCGCTGCTCCATGAGGCATACGATAGCTTTTTTCATTTCACGTCTTTTCCAACCGCCAAATTGTTCTTCTCTGACCAAATCCTTGACGGAAGTGAGCAAGGGTGGCAAAATTAACAGGACAATACCCGCCATGGCAATTATTTTCAAACGACCTGACATGAATTTTACAAGTTCATTGGCACCAAAGCCAATAAGTATTAAAAAATTAGGCACAAGGAAAAGTAAGAAACGCTCCGTAAACGGATAACGCTGCATACCAGACGCGAGGAGTGTGAGAACAATGGGCAAGGCAAACAGAAACAGGTGGGGACGGTTGCTTTTGGCTAAAAAATATCCCCCCCAAGCCATGAAAAGCAATCCGATGAAGGAAAACCGGAAACCTGCTCCGAGCCAAGGTTTCAAAAAAATCCAATTCAAGTTGAGCGGATAGTCGAAAAGATTGAAAATCATCAGTCCGTACCATTTAACCTCGCTTACAGATTGCGGCAAAGGTGCAAATTCCGTCACCCATGTATCAACAATGGCACTTGAGTTCAAGCTATTCGGGAGTATCACCAAAAAATAATTAAGCGCAAAGCTGATTCCCCACAGCGTATATATTGCCGCAAAAGTCAAAAACAATGGCTGTCTTTTATTCCTGAGCAGAACAAACAAGTGCGTTGCGGAAATACTGAACAGCACGAAAATCACAGGGTACGAAAACCAAACCATTAAAACCCCTGCCAACGCGTAAGCCAGCAATTTCCTGGTTTTGCTGGTTTCATCACGACAAAGGAAGTAAAGTGCGTAGGCCAGAATGGTGCAAAGGACCTCAAACGAATACTGCTTGACTTCGGAAGAATAATACACCAAGGGGAATCCGGTTGCGAAAATGAGCAGGCAGGCAAGCTCGACAGTTGCTGTCAGGTGTAGGTTTTTCAACAATTGAAAAAACAACAGCAACGAGGCCAAACCGGCGATAAGCGGGAATAACCGTAATGCAAACTCATGGGTGCCAAATAGATTCATGGCAAGTTTTTCCAGCCAAAGGAAAAGAAGAGGTGCGTGCTGGTTGGCCTCCAACGGTTGTGTTAATTGCCTGAAGTTGCGAACCAATAAGTTGTTGGCCAGATAAGCCTCGTCCGTGTACAAAGAACGGTTACTGAAATAGTGGAAAAGCCTCAGGAAAACGCCATAAGCTGAAACCGCAATAAAGGAAATGCGAAAGAAACGGGATTGATTTTGTGCCGTTGTCATGAAAAACAAGTTGGGAATTTGAATGCGCCTCAAAATTGTCATGATCAGGCGGAAGTCTGCATCTTTTCGGGGTTTCGTGTTTTCAAAACATACTATTTTCAAAACGGCGGATTGTCGTCCAGCAGTTCGGGTGGGGGCTGGGGCGGCAGGTTGTTGGCTTTGCTGCCCAAGCGGATGGTTCCGTTGGGCAGGTCGCTGTCGAATTCGGGCGGAATGGTTCCGTTGCTGGACACTGCCGACAGGCCCGTGTACGACTCGGCTCCGTCCCAGTCCGAAAACTTGGTGTACTTGCCGATGAACTTAAGCGGCACGTTTTCCAATGAGCCGTTCCGGTGTTTGGCAATGATCACCTCGCCCAAGTTTTGCGTCGGATTACCGTTTTCGTCCTGCGTAATGCCGTAGTATTCAGGACGATAGAGAAACAACACCATGTCCGCATCCTGCTCTATCGAACCCGATTCTCTCAAATCCGAGAGTTGCGGGCGTTTGTCGCCGCCGCGTGTTTCCACGGCCCGGCTCAACTGCGATAGCGCAATCACGGGCACGTTCAGTTCCTTGGCCAAGCCCTTCAAGGCCCGCGAAATCTGCGCCACTTCCTGTTCGCGGTTGCCGCCACCACGTCCGCCCGTGTCGCCGCTCATCAGTTGCAGGTAATCAATAATGATGCACTGGATGTCGTGCTGCGCCTTGAGCCGGCGGCATTTGGCACGCAATTCAAGAATAGAAAGGGCGGGCGTGTCGTCAATGAAAATGGGGGCGGCCTCCAGGCTGGGTATTTTGGCGTGCAACTGTTCCCATTCGTAAGCCGCCAGGTTTCCTTTCTTGATCTTGTCGCTTTCCAGTTCCGCCTCCGCCGAAATAAGCCGGTTCACCAATTGGATGGACGACATTTCCAGCGAAAAAATCGCCACCGGCATATTGAACATCACCGCTGCATTGCGCATGGCCGAGACAATGAACGCGGTTTTGCCCATGGCCGGCCGGGCCGCCAAGATAATCAGGTCCGACTTCTGCCAGCCCGACGTTACGCGGTCCAGCATGGTAAAGCCCGTCGGCACGCCCGTCAGGCCATCTTTGTGGTCTTTTTTGGCTTCCAGTTCCTTGATGGCCGTCTGCATGAGGTCGCGCATATTGGCGACTTTTTTGCGGATGTTGGATTCGGAAATCTGGAAAAGGCTTTGCTCGGCAAAATCCAGCAGGTTGAATACATCGGTGGTGTCTTCGTAGGCGTGTTTCAGTATTTCCGTGGCTTGCGCAATAAGTTCGCGTTTGATGGCTTTTTCGGCAATCATGCGGGCGTGCGTCTCGATATTGGCCGCCGAATTGACGCGGTTGGTCAGTTGGGCCACGTAAGGCACGCCGCCCACAATCTCAATTTTGCCCATTTCGCGCAGTTTCTCGGTCACGGTCAGCATATCCACCGGTTCCGACTGGGCAAACAGTTCCAGGATGGCGCTGTAGATTTCCTTGTGCGCATCCTTGTAGAAACTGTCCGGCTTGAGCATGTCAATCACCGTTGTCAGCGCGTCTTTTTCGAGCATCAACGCGCCCAGCACGGCTTCCTCCAATTCGGGGGCTTGGGGCGGCAGTTTACCCAAGTCGGCATCCAGAAAACGCGGCGCACCATTGCGGGCCGGACGCGGGTTTTCGCCAAAGGCTTTTTTGATTGGTTTTCCGGGGCGTTCCAGCATGGTTCGGTGTCGGGGTTTGCGGCGTGGGGGCAGGGAAAATAGTATGTTTCAGGAATGCCAAACCCCTCTGCACATGGAAGCCGGCCGGGCAAGTTTGCCGTCAATGCCGCACGCGGCATCACCGGGCTTTTCAGTCTTCGGTAACCACAATCTTGGTCATGCGGTCGCCTTGGCGGATTTCGTCCACCACGTCCAGTCCTTCAATCACCTTGCCGAAAACCGTGTGCTTGCGATCCAAGTGTTTGGTGTTGAGGCGGCTGTGGCAGATGAAAAACTGCGAGCCACCCGAGTTGGGCCGCCCGGTGTTGGCCATGGAAAGCACGCCCCGGTCGTGAAACTGGTTGCCGCCGTCCAACTCGTCGTCAATGGTGTAGCCGGGGCCGCCCGCGCCGGTTCCGGTGGGGTCGCCGGTCTGGATCATGAAATTGTCAATCACCCGGTGAAACAGCACCCCATCATAATAACCCGATTTGGCGAGTTTTGTAAAATTCTCAACGGTTTTGGGTGCGTCTTCGGCGAAGAAAATCACTTTCATCACGCCCTTGTCAGTGTGGATTTCGGCAGTCATGCTTGAATGGTTGGGATAGTGGGAAATAAAAATCTCAAAACGGATTTTGAGAGGCTTTTTTGGTTTTTTTTATTTGATTGGTGTGATAAAATGCGTATTAATACTCTGATTGTCAATAATTTGCAAAAACAACAGACTTGGCTTTGCAGCCACTTGTTAATTGGCGGCCATAGGGAAAAAGGGATGCAAACTTAACCATTTCATCGGAGCAAAAGGCCGCAAACCGGAAAATATTTTCACTGCCGCCACCGCCAATTTGATTTATCGGGCAATAGTTTTTATACTTGAATGAACGCACATACACGGGCGGTAAGCGGCCCCAGGCATTGCGAACCGTTCGCCACCAGACATTCCCGCAGCAATATGGTTTTTACGGAGAAAAGTTTACGGCAATCCCTGTTGCAGGCAACCGAAGGGCTGCTTTATCCGAGCGAAACGGATGAGCCGCTTGTGTATTTTGAATGGGATTTGTCGGGCAATGCTCCGCTCAACGAGCAAGCGGTGCGCAAATACACCGACAATCCGCGCCAAGTATCCGTGAAAAAACAGCCGCTGGACGATTTTTTCGGGCAGGTGACCGAAATCAAGGACTGGTATCACGCCGATGAACTGAAACAAGTGGAGCAGTTCAAGGAATTGCAAAAGCAAATCACCGATAACCTTACCGACATCCAGGTTTTCCGCGTGGGCAAAATGGACATTGACGTGTACGTGGTTGGCAAAACGCCTTCGGGCAAATGGGCGGGCATATCCACGAAAGTAACCGAAACCTGAAAAGCCCGGCCTTGGACCGATTCCTGAAATAGTATCTTTCAAAAATACCGAACCCGGCCATGCAACACCCGTCCCTTGAAACGCTACAATACCCCATTGGCCGGTTTGGGTATGACCGGGATGTGCCTTTTGCCGAAGTTTCCCGGCACGCGGAAACCATTGCTCAACTGCCCGGAAAACTTGCGGAACTGGTACATGGACTTTCTGACAGCCAATTGAATACGCCCTACCGACCCGATGGCTGGACGGTCAGGCAAGTGGTGCATCACTTGGCCGACAGCCACGCCAACGCGTTGATCCGCTACAAGTTGGCCCTGACCGAAGACAACCCCACTATCAAGCCGTACCACGAAGATTTGTGGGCCGAACTGGCCGATGGCCGAACGGCTCCGGTGGAGGTTTCGCTGCAACTGCTGGCCTCCCTGCACCAGCGCTGGGCGGTGTTGCTGGATTCCATGCGCGAAACCGATTTCGGGCGGACGTATTTCCATCCGCAAAGCCAGCGCACCTTTGCGTTGCGGCAGGTCACGGCTTTATACGCGTGGCACGGCAACCACCATTTTGCGCACATCCAGTCGCTGGCCGACCGGAACGGCTGGTAAAATCGTTCCTTCTATTTACCAACGCACTTTATGTCATTGATCCTGCACACGCCCACGCTTCCGGCACGCGGCATGGCACTGTACCCGTTCATTCTGATAAAGGATAAAGGCGATGCCACCAACCAGCGGCTGCTGAACCACGAGCGGATTCATTTGCGGCAGCAACTGGAAATGCTGGTGCTGCCGTTCTACATATTTTATTTGGGCGAGTACGGCTGGCACCGGCTGCGGGGGCTGCCCCACCACCAAGCGTACATGGCCATCAGCTTTGAAAAGGAAGCGTATGACCGCGAATATGAGCCGGATTACCTGCGCCGCCGCCGGTTCTGGGGTTTTTGGAAGTATCTGTGACGGCCGACCCGAAGGGGATAAAAAACAGTATCTTTCAAAAAGCTCAAACCCGACATAAAAAAAAGCCCCCTCTTTCGGAGGGGGTTGGGGGAGGCCACTCCCCTTCGGGGTTGGGGAGCTTTTTATTTCTCCGAATTGTACACTTTCACATTGAACACCAAGCCTTGCAGTTTCTTGATCTGGTCGGGGCGGCGCATATAGTGCATATAGTTTTTGCGGGGCGTGATGATTGGCTCCGGCAGTGAATCGGCGGGGATGGAGCCGATCAGCGTGAGCAGGTGCTTGGATTTGATGGCGAAGGCGGCACTTTCCTCGTTCATGTTCTTGGCCGTCACAATGCCGATCAGGTTGCCTTTCTCGTCGAGCAGCGGCGCGCCACTGTTGCCCGGATTGACGGGGATGGAAACCTGGTACTTTGATGTGTCGCCCTCGTAGCCCGTGTGCGAACTGACCGAACCCTCGCCAAAAACCATGTCCTCGCGCGGGTAGGCCAGCGTATAGACTTTCTCTCCCAAGTCGGCCTCGCGGGTTTGCAGGGCGTAGGGCATATATTTCAACGGCCGGAACGTGGAATCGGTGATTTTGAGCATGGCCAAATCCACGCTCGGATCGGGATCAACGTAAATCAGCTTGGCTTTGTAGCGGCGTTTGGTATCCGTTTCGTCCACAGCCTCCACATATACCGAATCCGCGCCATTGACCACGTGCCGGTTGGTGACAATGTAACCGTTGGCGGCAATCATGAAGCCGGTGGCACTGGCACTGTACGAAGCTCGCTTGTCGTCTTGCTGGATGGAGGTGGAGATGGCATCCAGCGTTTTCTTGATGCGGTTGTTTTCCTTTTTCAATTCCGCATAGTAGTTTACTTGGCGGTGTTCCAGAGAACGCAAGTAATTGGTAATCAAAACCGTACCCAGCACTGTGACCACAGCCACCGAAGCCGCCACGGCCACGGTACCCATGTGGCTGCGCCAGAATTTGCGCACGCCGTACGTGCGGATGAACGGACGGTCGCGGCTTTCGTCTTTCCATTCCTGATGGAAGCCGTCCAGTTGCTTTTTCAGTTCCACGCGTTTACCATAGACCGTGAAACTATCGGCCAGCAAGCGGTATTGGCGCACTTGCTCGGCCAACTGCGCATCGCCGAGCAGTTGGCTGGCAAACGCACCGGCCTCGGCGGCAGACAGTTGTCCGGCCACGTACGCTTCCATTTTCTCGTGCAGTTCTTTGGTAATCATAGCGTTGAATGTTTGCGGCCTTCTGGAAATAGTATCTTTTGAAAACACCAAACCCGTCTTGCTCACGGGCGCGAATTGAAAAAGCAATCAGCCCTGATACCTTGAAAAGAACAATTTCTTGAGGCGAATCAGGCACTTGTATTTCTGGTTTTTGGCATTGTCCGTGTTCGTATAACCCATTTTCTCGGTAATCTGCTGCATGGAAAAATCATGGATGAAAAAATCCTCCAGGATTGTGCGGCACGGCTCGCCCAGTTGCCCCAGCGATTCGTGCATGGCTTGGAATTGCTCTTCCCGCTCCTCCACATCCGCATCTTCCCTGACAAAAGGGATGAAACTTTCAAAATCCTCGATCTTGCCCACGTAGCGGTTGCGCTGGGTCAGCCGTTTGAGCCACAGCCGCCGACACACCGAATAGATGTACGTTTTTATCTTGCACGAAAGCTCAAAGCCGGGCTTCTGCGCATTCTCGTACAGGATCACGATGGCTTCTTGGTAAATGTCCTTTGCCTCCTGCTCGCTGCCCGAATTGTGCGTGACAAAATGCAGCACCATCGGGAAATAGGTCTTGTACGTGATTCCTATCGCCCGTTCATCGCCACGGCTGATGGCCGTCAGCAATTCTTCTTCGGTCTGGAACTGAACTTTGCTCATGCAATATTTTTTGATACCCGGAAAAAGGAAACGTAACCCGGCCGCAGAATATTTATTTCGGGCGGGTTACCTTCGCCCATCCGGCGTATTAATCCCGGATTTTAATTTTAAACCTAACTTAAAAAACGTAAAAATGAAAAAACTGTTCGTAATGTCGGCCATCGTTCTGGGAACGGTCGCTTTCTCCGCCTGCGATTCCAAGCCTGCCGCTGAAGCAGCCGAGTCTACTTCTGAAATGCTTGACTCCACTGCCGAAGTAGCAACCGAAGCAATCGACTCAACCAAAGACGCTGCCGATTCGACAATGAACGCAGTTGCCGATTCCGTTAGCAAATAACCGAATCAAAATCTTTTTAAAAACGCCGCCCATCAGTGATGGGCGGCGTTTTTTTTGTGCCGCCGTTGGGTTACCTTCCGGGCCGGACGGTATAAAGTGCTGGATTTCAACTTTAAATCAACCAAATTCACCACCACCATGAAAAAAATGTTCGTAATGTCAGCCATCGTTCTGGGAACGGTCGCTTTCTCCGCCTGTGATTCCAAGAAAGAAACTGAAGGAACCTCCACCGAAGGAACCGAAATGAGCACCGATACTGCCACCATGATGAGCACCGATACTGCCACCATGATGAGCACCGACACAACAAACATGATGAGCACCGACACTGCCAAGTAATCATTTGGCTTTTTGCTTTGAAAACGCCGCCCGTCACTGACGGGCGGCGTTTTTTTGTGGCCGGGTTTGGGCTTTCCAAAAGATACTATTTTCTCCGTTGTTCCGGCGGCAGTTTTTTGAATGGTATGATTTTTTACCGGCAATGGCTATGTACAACCCTTGAAACATTCGATTTCCATGAAAAAAACAACCACCATGTCAGCCTTTGTGCTGCTTGCCGCCGTTTTCTGCGGATGCGGCAATTCCAACAGCGGTTCGGGCAAGGCAAGCCCCGACACAAGGATCACGCTTGATACGGCCGTGCCTCCCGCCACCGATACCAGCCAGCCCATGAAAGCCGACACCAACAAAACCGATACCATCAAGTGAAAAAAAACCTGAAAACCCTGATTGCGGCGGCATTGACAACCATGCTGCTGGCCGCCTGCAACGGTTCGGAAAGCGGGAAAGCCAACCCCGGCGACCGCAACGCCCCCACCCAGATGGGCACGGAAACCGACACAACCTCCACGCCGTACATGGACACTACCGCCAGCGACACCGCGCAGTGAACCGACGGCAACCCGAACCGGGTTAAAAAGCAAGTGACGAAAAAGTACACAATCGCCCGGCCTAAGCCGGGCGATTTCCATTTGGAGGCATTTGGAAAACCGGTAGCCGCCCATCCCGGTTGGGCCCCGGGTTTCGCATTTCAAAAGGATACTATTTTTTAAGTCCGCTATTTTTTGAAGGCGCGTGGCCGCCATCCGTTTGGTTCTGCTGCGGAACCGGAACACAACAAAGAGTTTCTTGCGATTCATTCCCAGCCCTGCACCGAAGGGGGTTTGGTGTTTTGAAAAGATACTATTTTCCACGGGAACCTTACGCCCGCTTCCCCGCCGCCGTTTTTTCGTTCCGTTTTCATAATCATCGCGAATGTTACATGCGTAACCAAACCCGGCGTTCTCGTATCGGTTTGGGCGGTCACCCCTTGTAAATTCGATACAGCAGCCGTAAAAATATACGCGTGCCCCATGTGCCGCCGGAATCTTTTGAAGTACCCTTTACGGGCGGTTTTTGTCCGGCAAAGGCTTGCAAACGGCACTTGTTCACGTCTGGTTTTGGCCGATGCTGCAAGGTTGGCAAGGTTACAAGCGGCAAGCCGCCAACGCCCGCAGCGGCAAACCGGCGGGTGTCCGTGTCAACGGCAAGGCACGGGTGGCCAGCGAAGAGCCTAAACATTACGGAGACCACGTTCATCTTTTTGCCCGATTCAATAAACCCGATTTCAGAAAACACCGAAATACATGAAAACCATAGCGAAATCCTTACAAGTCTTTTTGGCCGTGGCCTTGGCCCTGCTGGTTGCCCCGGATGGTTTTGCGCAGCGCAAAAACCCGGCAGCCCCCTGCGACCATGCGTTTGAAGGCATTGCCGAAGCCGCCAATACCGGACAGGCCAACGGCAAGCTGCACCTGACACTGAAAAAAGGGGAGGGAGGGTTTACTTTCAAATTGTATGACATCTACAACGACCGCAAGGAGTTTGCCGCCACCCGGCAGATACCGGCCATGCGGCCCAACGAGAAAACCCTGGTTTTCGACCGGTTGCCCGCTTCCACGTACTTCGTGCAGGTAATCGGGAAGGATTGCAAGCAAATGCTGGGAGGCATGAACGGTTTCACTGTCGGCACGAAATAACAACACTAAAGGTAACCACATTGTCATGAAACGTATCTACATCGTATTCTTTGTTTTGCTGGCCTGGGTTGGGATGGCGGAAGTGGCGCGGGCACAATGTCCAGTACCCGCCGATTTCAGCGTATCCTCGACCAGAGATGCAACCTGCTTCGGCGGTTCGGACGGCCAAATGGTGGTGCAAGCCAAGGCAGGCGTGAACACCGCGCTGTACAATTTTCTGCTGCGCGACCTCTTGGCTCCGGGCATCCCGATTGTCACCGATCCGCTGGGGCCGGTCACGGTGACAATCGTCGGCAACACGATCACGTTCAACAACCTATCGGCCAGTTCCTACATTATGCAGGTTACGCGCAAAAGCCCGGCCTGCAACATCAACGTGTTCAGCGGGGTGCCCATCGGCGAACCCGCCGAACTGCTTTTGTCCGTCGCCTCCCAAACCGACATCACCGGCTGCTTCGGCGACAAAACCGGCGCGTTTGCCATTGCCGCCACGGGTGGCAACGGCGGTTTTGAATATTCCGTTGACGGCGGAGCCAACTATCAGGTTTCCAATACATTCTCCGGATTGGGAGCAGGAACGTACTCGGTCACGGTAAAGGACAGCAAGGGCTGCACCAACACTATTGATGTGGTGCTGGCCGAGCCGCCCGCGCTGCAACTTGTGGTAAGTGCGCAAGCCAACCCGGCTTGTGCGGGCAATGCCAATGGATCAATTACCGTGACGGCCACCGGTGGTGCCGCGCCTTATGAATATTCCAAAGATGACGGCGTTACCTATGGCGCGTCAAACACATTTGCCGCTTTGGCGGGCGGAACCTACAACCTTGCCGTGCGCGATAGCAAGGGCTGCGTTACAAAACTGGCCGGCATCACGCTGACCGAACCGCCCGTGCTGCAAATCGCATTCGATTCCCAACTGGATATTCTGGGCTGTTTCGGCGATGCGACCGGCGAAATAAAAGTGACCGCCACGGGCGGAGCCGGAGGTTATACCTATTCCAGAGACGGAATCACTTTCACGGCCAACGGCGGCAATTTCACCGGTTTGGCAGCGGGTACTTACACCATCGTTGTCAGGGATGCCAATGGCTGCACAATTTCCTTGGCTCCTGTCACATTGGCGCAACCCACCCAATTGACCTTGGCATTGGCTTCCCAGACCAACATCACCGGCTGCTTCGGCGATAGCACCGGCGCAATCACGGTTACGGCGACGGGCGGACAACCCGCATACGAGTACTCGATTGACAACGGCACAATTTTCCAAGCCTCCAATGTGTTCGGGGGTTTGGTGGCCGGAAACTATACTATCCTGGTGCGCGATACCAAAGGCTGCACGGCCACCCTGGCAAATATGGCACTGATCCAGCCAACGGCGGTTGCCGCTTCGATGGCTTCCCAAAATCCGCTTTGCAAAGGCAACAACAACGGTTCGGTCACCATCACGGCCACGGGTGGCACGGCTCCTTACAGTTACAGCATCAATGGCGGCGCACCACAGGCTTCCAATGTGTTTACCGGCCTGGTTGCCGGAACCTACACGGTCAAAGTCATTGACAACAACAATTGCGAAGTCACGCTGCCCGCACTCACGCTAACAGAACCTGATTTGCTGACCGTCGCAGTCAGTTTGCAGAAAAACATTGAAACCTGCGCGGGTGATGCCAACGGCGAAATCACGGTGGCCGCCACCGGTGGCACTCCGGCCTACCAGTATTCGATTGACAACGGCGCGACTTTCCAAGGCTCGCCCACATTCACGGGTTTGCTTGCCGGAAACTATACTATTTTGGTCAGGGATGCGCAAAACTGCACGGTGAGTTCCGTTCCGGTAACGCTGGTCGAACCGCCTGCATTGGTGCTTGCGCTGGGCAGCCAGACCGACATCACGGGTTGCTTCGGTGATGCAACCGGAAGCATAACTGTCTCGGCTACGGGCGGCACGGCTCCCTATGCGTTTTCAAGGGACGGCAGTCTGTTCCAAGCAACGGGCAATTTTACCGGCCTTACCGCCGGAAATTACACCATTACCGTCCGAGACAGCAAGAACTGCGTGAAAACGGTTGCGGTCACCCTTAGCCAGCCCGCGCAATTGGCGGCCAGTCTGACGGCCAAGCAGGATGTCGGTTGCTTTGGCGCAGCCACAGGCAGCATCTCGGTCGGCGCATCGGGCGGCACGGCTCCATACACATATTCCAAAGACGGAACCAATTTCCAAGCTTCAAATGCTTTTGCCGGATTGGTGGCCGGAAATTATACCATTACCATTCGGGACAGCAAAAATTGCGAGGTGACCGTGCCGGGCATCAGCCTTGGGCAAGCACCGCAACTGGCCGCTTCCGTGACCGCGCAAAACGACATTAGCTGCAATGGCGGAACTGATGGTGCCATTGCCATTGCCGTAACTGGCGGCACGGCTCCGTATGTGTTTTCAACGGACAATGTGACTTTCACGGCCAACGGCGGCAATTTCACCGGTTTGGCGGCGGGTACGTATACCATTGTTGTCAGGGATGCCAACGGCTGTACGGCCACCCTGAACCCGGTCACGCTTTCGGCACCGGCGGCTTTGCAGGCGGCAGCCACCGCCACAGATGCCAATTGTAGCGGCACCGCAACGGGTTCAATCACTGTCACGGCCACGGGCGGCACGGTTGCGTACAGTTACAGCATCAATGGCGGTGCACCGCAGGCCTCCAATGTGTTTGCGGGTTTGGCCTCCGGAAATTATACTATTTTGGTGACGGATGGCAAAGGCTGCACCGTCACCTTGTCTAATGTCAGTGTCGGGCAGCCCCAGGCACTGGCATTGGTTGCTTCCGCCACCAATGCTTCGTGCAACGGCGCATCCGATGGCACGGCTTCTGTCTTGGTCAGCGGCGGCACTGCTCCTTATACTTACGCGTGGAACACCACGCCTGTCCAATCTTCTGCCAATGCAACCGGCTTGACAGCAGGTACTTACACGGTAACCGTGACCGATGCCAAAGGCTGCGTTCAAACCACTTCGGTGCCGGTGGCGCAACCGGCGGTTTTGGCGGCTCCGGTGGCAAACAATCCGGCAGCGATTTGTGTCGGCGGTACGGTTCCGCAGTTGACGGCCACCGGAACCAACATCCAATGGTACGGCGATGCGGCCCTGACCACCTTGCTCGGCACAGGAAACTCATTCACGCCATCCATCAGTAATGCAATTGCCGGAAATACTATCTTTTATGCGACCCAAACCTCGGGCGCGTGCCAAAGCCCGGCAACGGCGGTCACCGTTACCATCAACCCGGCTCCGGCAGTGCCCAACATCAGCGGCTCGCTGAACATTTGTGCGGGCGGCAACACAGTTCTGACTTCCAGCACCGCATCCGGGAACCAGTGGTTTCTGAACGGAAACCCCGTTGCGGGAGCCACCGGCCAGACACTGGCCGCGTCGGCATCGGGTAGCTACACGGTGCAGGTTACGGGAAACGGCTGTACGGCGGTTTCGCCAGCCGTTTCGGTAACGCAAACTGTTGTGGCCGTGCCAACCATCACCGGCAATCCCACCTTTTGCACGGCAGGCAATACTGTGCTCACTTCGAGTGCAACAGCAGGAAACCAATGGCTGCTGAATGGCAGCCCGGTTGCCGGAGCAACAAACCAGACCTTGGCCGTGACCGCCGCCGGAAGCTATTCGGTGAGCGTGACGGAAAACGGTTGTTCGGCCACTTCAGCCGCAATAAACGTCACACAATCCAACAGTCCGGCTCCGGTGGCGGCCAATCCCGCGCCAATCTGTGTGGGCGGCACGGTTCCGCAACTCACTGCCAGCGGCTCGGCCATCCAGTGGTACAGTGATGCGGCTCTGAACACTCCGGTTGGCACGGGCAATGCGTTCACGCCCGCCATCAATAATTCGGTGGCCGGAAATAGTATCTTTTACGTGACCCAAACCATCGGCAATTGCCAGAGTCCGGCAACGCAAGTCATGGTCACTGTCAATGCGGCTCCCACTGCTCCAACCGTCGGCGGTGTCCTGGTTTTTTGCGCGGGCGGCGGCACTACATTAACTTCTAACGCGTCTACCGGCAACCAATGGTTGCTGAACGGCAACCCCATCAGCGGGGCTACCGGGCAGACGCTGGCCGTGTCCGTGGCTGGCAGCTATTCGGTAACCCTGACCTCCAATGGCTGTGCGGCAACTTCGGCTCCGGTTACGGTAACACAATCGGACTTGGTGGCTGCGGTTGCGGCTTCCAATCCCAACTGCACCGATCCGAGCAGCGGCGCACTGACTGTCAGCGCATCGGGTGGTACGGCTCCGTATGGCTACAGCCTTGATGGAACTGATTTTTCCAACACTACCGGCGTGTTCGGCGCGTTGGCGGCAAACAACTATACTATTTATGTGAGGGATGCGGCGGGCTGCGTTGTTACGCGTACACAAAGCCTTTCCGCAACACCGGGTATCACTGCCGCCACACTGGCTCCCGCCAATGAAAGCGGTTGCGCCAAAGCGGATGGTTCCGTTACGGTGAGCGGCATTGCCGGTGCGGGCGGGCCTTACCAGTACTTCATCAACGGAACGCCAAACCCGGCGGGCATCAACAATAATGTGTTTGCCGGTTTGGTGGCCAATACGTATTCCATCCGAATCGTGGCCGCCAACGGTTGCGACCTGACGCAAACCGTGGCCGTGGGTACGGATTGCATCACCTGCAAACTGACGGCCAGCGTGGCCTCACGAACCGACCCGACGTGCAAGGGCAACGATGGCACAATCACACTGGTCTCCGCCAACGGCGTTGGTACGGTGAGCTATTCCATTGACGGTGGCACGAATTTCAATACAAACCCGGTGTTTGCAAACCTGGCGGCGGGCGGCTACGCGATTGTGGTGAAAGACGGCAACGGCTGCGTTGTCAATGCCGGCACGGTGACTTTGACCCCGCCCGTAGCCATTGCCGCCACGGTTTCGGGCAGCAACCCCACCACCTGCAACGTCAATGACGGAACGATAACGGTGGCCAGCGTGACGGGCGGCAAGGCTCCCTACCAATTCTCGCTTGACGGCGTGAACTACCAGGCGGCCAGCACTTTCAGTGGTTTGGCGGGCAATAATTATACGGTTTCGGTGCGCGATGCCGATGGTTGCGTGAATACGTTTGTGCAGATCATCACCGCCCCGAACGGAATATCCACCGTGACGGTCAATACCATTTCGGAAAGCGGCTGCCTCACCCTTGACGGGTCGGTTACGGTAAATGCGGTGGGCGGGAAAACCCCTTACAAATACTATCTCAACGGAACGCCAAATCCGGCGGGCATCAACAATAATGTGTTTTCGGGACTGGAAGGAAAGGTGTATGCCATCCGGGTGGAAACGGCGGACGGCTGCTTTTTCACAACCACGGCGGCGGTGGGAACCAACTGCACCACGCCTTGCACGCTGGCGGCTACCGTAACCAACACCGATCTGGCCTGCAACAACGCCAGTAATGGCCAAACCACCGTGGCGGCATCGGGCGGCACGGGCCTGTACGAGTACAGTCTGGATGGCAATGCATTCCAAACGGCGGCCATTTTCAATGGTCTGGTTTCCGGAAACTACACCGTTACCATCCGCGACCGGAACAATCCGGCCTGCGAAATCACGCGCAACGCAACCATCACCAACCCGCCCGCCATCACCGGCTCGGTGAGTGCGACCATCAATCCATCGTGCCAAAACAATGACGGCAGCCTGACCGTGACGGCATCGGGTGGCACGGGTGCGCTGCAATACGCGCTGAATGGCGGAACCTATACGAATAGCTTGACATTCAATGGCTTGGCTGCCGGAACGTATGCGGTTACCGCCAAGGATGCCAACAATTGTGTGCAAGCCATTGGCACGGTAACACTGACGGCCCCGGCGGCCATTGCGGCAACGGCAACGGGTATCAACCCGACCACCTGCGCGGCCACTGACGGACAAATTACGGTGGGTAACGTGCTGAACGGCACGGCCCCCTACCAATATTCAATCGATGGCGTGGCTTTCCAAGCGTCGGCAACCCTGACCGGACTGGCAGAGGGCGTTTACCAAGTAATTGTCAAGGATGCCAACGGCTGCACCGCCACGTTGCCAGACGTGACCCTGAAAGTAAACGTGACCATCACTGCCACACTGGTACCAGCCAATCCGAGCAGTTGTACGACCACGGATGGCTCCATTACCATTAACGGCGCGGCGGGTGGCGCGGCCCCGTACCAGTATGCATTGGATGGCGGGCCTTTCCAAAGCGGAAACGCATTCACCAACTTGGCGGGCAATGGAACGGCTTACACCCTAACCATCAGGGATGCCAATGGCTGCACGGCGACACTAACTGGCACCCTGACCGCCCCGAACAGCATCACCGCAATCAGTATCTCCGCAGCCGACGAAACCTCCTGCAACGGAAAAGACGGGACAATAACAGTAAGCAGTGTGACGGGTGGCAAGGCTCCCTACCAGTATTTCATCAACGGCATCATCAATCCGGCGGGGGCGAACAGCAACGTGTTCGGCAACTTGGCGGGTGGTAGCTATATCATTCGCGTGGTGACGGCGGACGGTTGTGATTTCACGGCTGCCGCATCGGTGAAACAGGCTTGCTGCTTGCAGGCTGCCGTGGCCGCGACCATACAACCCGGCTGCACGGGCAATGACGGCTCCATAACCCTATCGGCGACGGGCGGCGTTGGAACGGTGCAATACTCCATCAACGGCGGTGTCGGTTTCTCGGCATCCGGCATATTCACGGGTTTGGCCTCCGGAAACTATACTATTTTGGTCAAGGACAGCATCTGCCAGAAAGACCTCGGCACGCTGACGCTGACGGGCGTGCCACTGGCGGCAACCTTGACCGGCACCAATCCGAGCGGGTGTTCAGCAGCCAACGGGACAATCACCGTAAGCAATATAACGGGCGGTACGGCTCCCTACCAATATTCACTTGACGGAGTGAACTACGCCGCCAACGCCACTTTCGCCAACCTTTCCGGTGGAAACTACAGCGTGTTCCTGAAAGACGCGGGCGGCTGCATCATCAGTCTCACCCAGAGTTTGGCCGCAACTGGCGGCATTTCGAGTGTGCAAACCGTTACGGCTTCGGAAAGCGGCTGCAGCACGAAAGACGGGCAAATCACGGTAACTAACGTGACCGGCAGTGCCGGGCCGTACCAGTATTTCGTGGATGGCGTGCTCAATCCGGCGGGTGGAGGCAATAATGTTTTCAACGGCCTATCTTCGGGGCCGCACCAAGTGCGCGTGGTGGCAGCCAACGGCTGCGATTTCTTGGCAAATGTGGTGGTGGGCAGCAATTGCGCTGTTACCTGCGCCGCCATCGCCACTGTGACTGCCCAGACCAACCCGACCTGCGCGGGCAATGACGGCAGTCTCACCGTCGGCTTGTCGGGCGGATCGGGAGCCATTACGTATTCCATTGATGGCGGTACCACCTTCGTGACCACCAACGTGTTCACGGGTTTGGCTTCCGGAAATTATACTATTGTGGTGCGGTACGGCGCGGGTTGCCAGACTTCGGTATCGGCAACTTTGACACTTCCGGCAACCATCACCGCAACCGTAAGCGGCACCAACCCCACGGGTTGCGGCCTGCAAGACGGGGTGATTTCCATCACCAACGCATCGGGCGGCGCCGCCCCATACCGGTAGTCGCTGGATGGGGCAAGTTTCCGGAGCCGGACCACTTATACGGGTCTTGCAAGCGGTGTTTACACGGTTTACATTAGGGATGCCAACGGCTGCATAGCTACGTTTAACCAGACATTATCCGTGAGTGGCGGCATAACATCGCTGACAGTCAGTTCACAGGCGGAAAGTCGCTGCAACCTTGCCGACGGTTCAATCACTGTCGCCAACGTTGTGGGTGCCGCCGGGCCTTACGAGTACTACTTAAACGGAGCAGCTAATCCTAATGGCTTGAATAGCAATGTGTTTGCCAACCTGCCACCGGCGGATTACACGGTAAAAGTGATTGCCGCGAATGCGTGTGAGTTTACGCAGATTGTGAAGGTTGCCGGGCTTAACTGCCCTCCCTGCACATTGGCGGCAAACACTACCAAGACCGACCCTGATTGCAGTGCGCCGAACAGCGGCGGCATCAGCGTGCTGGTTTCCGGGGGGACACAACCGTACGAATACTCTTTCAATGGCGCGGCCTTCGCGGCGGGCAACGGCAAGTTCCTAAATCTGGTTGCCGGTGATTATACCGTAAGTGTCAGGGATGCCGCAGGATGCGTTTTTGCATTGCCGACGGTGCGCCTGCTTTCCATCGCCCCGGTAAGTGATGCAGTCGTGAAAGTTGCGAACCCGTCTGGTTGCAACAGCAATGACGGTGCGGTTACCATAGCTAATGTGTCTGGCGGAACTCCTTCCTACCAGTATTCGATGGATGGTGTCAATTACCAGTCGGCAAACCAATTCAATGGTTTGGGGGCGGGAACGTATATGGCCTATGTGCGCGATGCAAGGGGTTGCGTTCTGGCCAAGACCTTT
>JANPIL010000064.1:0-13853 GCA_031424975.1 Sphingobacteriales bacterium | reverse complement strand
CAGGCCGGGGTGCGGCTGTTTCAGGTAGACTTGTATCTGGAAGACATTTGGCTGGCCGGGCGCGACACGCTTGACATGGCTAGGGTACGGCGGCAGGTGCGTGGCGTGCTGGAACAGTGCCCCCAGGCATCGGTGGTAATCAGGCTGCACGTCAACGCGCCCTTCTGGTGGAACGAGGCCCACCCCGAAGAATGTACCGAATATGCCGACGGGCCAGTGCAGAGGGAACTCAAATCCGGGCCACCCTACCACAACGAGCAGTTCGACGTTGACCGGCCGCTCCGCGCCAGTCTGGCATCGGCCTTGTGGAAAAAGCAGGCGGGCGAAAAATTAATTGAATTCTGCAAAAAACTGTCCGGTACGCCCGAAGGCCAGGCCGTCATTGGCTTGCACTTGTCTGGCGGCATCTACGGCGAATGGCATTATTGGGGCTTCATTGAACACGACCCCGACACCGGCCCGGCCATGACGAACTACTTCCGGCAGTGGCTGCGCGACAAGTACAAGACGGACAAGGCATTGCAAACGGCTTGGAAAAGCGGCCGGCACACGCTTGGCAACGCCACGGTTCCCGGCAAGGAAGAACGGCTGGCCACCCACGACGGGGCATTCAAAGACCCTGCGCAAGACCGGCGCGTGATTGACTATTTCACCGCCCAACAGCAAGTGGTGGCCGACGACATGGTTTATTTCTGCCGTCTGGCCAAGGAAAACTGGGGGCGCAAACTGGTTACGGGCGTGTTTTACGGCTATCTGCACATGACTTTCAACCGGCAGACGGTGGGCGGCCACTTGTTTGTGGAGCCGATTCTCGACAGCCCATACATTGATTACCTGGCCGCTCCGCAAACTTATTGGGGAGCCTCGCGGGAGGCGGGCGGCAGCGGCAACTCGCGCGGATTGGTCGAATCAACGCTGCTCCACGGCAAACTTTGGCTCGACGAACTGGACAACGGCTACCTACACAAGAACCACGCCCCCGACCCGGTGCACTACACCGAACGCTACGATTCGGTGTTTCATGCCATCCAGAAACGCAGCACGTGGCTGCCGCTGATGCGAGGGGCGGGACTTTGGTACTACGATTTCGGCATCCAGAAAGGCTGGGGCTGGTGGGACAACCCGCGATATCTGGAATCGGTCAGGCAAATCAAGGAACTGGCTGGGCAGCGGCTGGCGGCTCCCGCCCGGCCCGAAGCCGATGTGCTCTACGTCTGGAGCCAGGAATCGTTCTACTACCTCAAGTCCGGCTGGCTGCCCATCTCCATGAACGTGCTCGATCACTCGGCGGAGGAAACCCTGCGTTCGGGCACGTCGGGCACGCACATCTACGATTTTGACCTCGAACGCATGGATTTGGCTCCCTACCAGGCCGTAGTGTTCATGAACGTGTACGCCCTGACCGGCCGCCAAAAAAAATTTATCCGGGAGCGGGTGGCCCAAAACGGCCGCACCCTCGTGTGGAACTACCTGACGGGCTTCACCGACGGCAAACGGCTGAACCTGGACTTTGTCCGGGAATTGGCGGGCATGAAACTGCAACGCGTGGAAACACCCAAAACCGCCCAGCAAGTGCGGTTCCTGCAACCCGAATATACGTACCGCTTCGACGCTCCGGTTGATCCGGCCGTTGTCATTGCCGATCCAAACACCGAACCCCTCGCCCGGCTGGCCGACGGCGGCGGGGTGGTGATGGCCCGCCGCAAATTCGCCACGCACACCTCCGTTTTCTGCGCCCTGCCGCTCAATGGCACCGATGGTTTCCGGGCCATTTTCCGGCAGGCAGGCTGCCACGTGTACAACGACAACAACGATTTCACCTACGCCAACAACGGGCTTTTGCTGCTGCACACCGCCGGGGGTGGCCCGCGCACCATCCATTTGCGCGGGGGCAAAGACATCAAACTTGCCATGCCCCCGGCCTCGACTTACCTGCTCGACAGCCGGACCGGCGAAGTGCTGCTCAGATAGGCGGGTTTGGCCTTTTTGAAACATACTATTTTGAGAATGCCGCAACGCCGGTCTGACACTATGTGTCAGACCGGCGTTGCGGCATTCGGGAAGAGCAAGTAGGTTTGGGCTTTTTGAAAGTTGAAAATCCCGACAAAGGCGGGAATACTATTTTTCGTCATTCCAAGGCACGGGGAATCCGACAGGAGACGTTGCAGTGCAACGTCTCTGCGGCTTTCGCTCCTTCGGGATTGGGGGTTTGGGCTTTTTGAAACATACTATTTTCCCAATGCCCGGAACGCTTTCACTTCACCTCATTGGTCAGTGGCTTTTGCTGTTCAAACTCTTGCAGGTTTTGCAGCGTGGTTTCGGCGATGTTGTGCAGGGCGTTTTTGGTAAAGAACGCCTGGTGGCCGGTGATGAGCACATTCGGGAAGGTGGATAGCCGCATGAACACATCGTCCTGAATGATGGTGCTTGACAAGTCCTCAAAAAACAGGTCGCCCTCCTCCTCGTACACATCCAGACCCAGGTAGCCGATTTTCTCGCTTTTCAGTCCGGCAATGGCGGCTTTGGCATCAATCAACGCACCCCGCCCGGTGTTGATCACCATCACGCCGTGTTTCATGCGGGCAATGGTGCTTTTGTTGATGATGTGCCGCGTTTCGGGCGTGAGCGGGCAGTGCAGCGAGATAATGTCCGATTCGGCCAGCAGCCGCTCCATGTCCGTGTATTCCACGCCGGTGCGCACCGCTTCCTCGTCTTGCACCACATCAAAGCCCAACACCCGGCAACCGAAACCCTTGAGTATCTGCGCCGTCACCGTGCCGATTTTGCCCAAACCCACCAGTCCCGCCGTGCGGCCTTGCAGGTCAAAGCCCATTAGCCCGTCCAGCGAGAAGTTCCCTTCCTTCACGCGGTTGTAGGCGCGGTGCGTCTTGCGGTTCAGCGTCAGGATCAGCGCGATTGTGTATTCGGCCACCGAGTGCGGCGAGTAGGCGGGCACGCGCACCACGCGGATGCCCGCCTGCTGGCAAGCCTTCAAATCGACGTTATTAAAGCCCGCGCAACGCAGGGCGATGATTCGGATGCCGGCCTGTGCCAAGGCTCCGATGGCGGCGGCATCGGCCTTGTCGTTGACAAAAATGCAGGCCGCGTCGGCTCCCTTGGCCAAGCCGGCCGTGTGCGCGTCGAGCCGCGCCTCCAAAAACCGGAACTCGTGTCCGTAGGGTTGGGCGGCTTGTTCAAAAAAAGGATTCTCGTAGGGCTTGGTGCTAAAAAAGGCAATTTTCATGGGGATGATTGGTTGGTTCGGGCGGTTTGCCGCCTCCAAGCTAACCACAATCGGCGGGCCGACCTACGGAAAATAGTATCTTTTGAAAACACCAAACCCCCGGCGGCGCAAAACCGCACGCCAATCCCCACCGGACTTGAAAAATCCGGCTACGCCGGTGCGATGCCGTTTTTCGAGTTGTAGGCAATCACCTTGTCGTGCTTGTTGGTGCGCAGGCAGGCGCAGATGATGCGCTGGATGTCGCGGTTGTGCGGATACGGGCGGATGCTGGCGCGGAGGTTTTCAAGGGTGGCCGCCAAAAACTCGGGCTGGAAATACCCGAACCCAATGTACTGCCCGCGTTCAATGCACACCACCGATTGCTCACCGTCGTCGCGGCCTTTGCCCACGATGAAAAAACTCTCGTTCTGGAAACTGAACCGCTCAATAGCCTGCCGCACGCGGGCATTGTAGGCTTCGGGCGGCTCGGCCCCGGTGCAGGCTCCGTGGCAAAGCCTGATTTGCTGGTTGAAGCACGGCCCGCCCGTTTTGTGCAGCCCGCATTTTTGCAGGCACAGCGAAAACTGCTCGATGCGGCGGTACATAAACTGCTGGGCTTTCATCAGGCTATCGAGCGTGGTGAGCGGTTCCATGCCGGGCAGTAGCCGCTCCACGCGCAAATTGATGTAGCCTTGCTCGTCGGCCTCTTCAAACAGACCGTAAAACGGCACGGCGCGGCTGCGTTTCTGCTGCGAGTTGTAGCGCGGCCTGATGCACTTGATCTCGTCCGATTCCAGCAGCAACGCCACCAGTTCGCTGCCCGTCAGTTCGTAGGTGATGTCGGCGATACTGCCCTTGAACTCCACCGACTTGCGGCTTTTGTAATCCACCTGGAAATGCTGGATGATGCGCTTGCGGATGTTGATGCTCTTGCCCACGTAGATCACATGGCCGAACTCATCGTGGAAATAATACACGCCCGTGGCTTCGGGCAGTGCCAGCACCTGCGCCCGGCTGATGCGCGGCGGCAGCGTCTGCGATTTTATCTCGTCGGTGAGCCAGTTGGCATCTTCGGCGGCCTCTTCGCCTTCCTGACCTTCCTGCTGCGCCACAATCATGCCGAACAGTTGCGCCGTGGCCTCGGCATCGCCCATGGCGCGGTGGCGGCTCTTGATTTGGATGCCGAGGTTGTGGCAAATCTTGCCCAAGCTGTACGACGGATAGCCCGGAAACGCCTTGCGGCTCAGGCGCACGGTGCAGAGCGTCTTGCGCTGGTAGGTGTAGCCCAAATCCTTGAAGGCCGACTTGACGAACGAATAATCGAAACGCACGTTGTGGGCCACAAACACGGCCTTTTCGGTGAATTCGATGATCTGGCGGGCCACCTCGTGGAACCTGGGCGCGTCGCGCACCATCTCGTCCGAAATGCCCGTGAGCCGCGTGATTTCGTACGGAATGCTGCGGCCCGGGTTCACCAGCGTTTCATAACGCTCCACCACCTGCGTGCCGTCGTGCAGCACGATGGCGATTTCGGTGATCCGGTCGCGGTCGGGATGGCCACCGGTGGTTTCTATGTCAACGATTGCGTACAAGGTTCGGTATCGGGTTGTCGGGTTGCTCGGGTGCGGGTTTCCGCCACATTTCGGCGGCCATGATTTGGGGCGTACATGGATAACCGCCGGGGAAGCCGGGAGGTTTGCCGTTACAAAAATATACTATTTTCCCGGCAAGCAAGCCGTGCCGCCACACCACTTGCCGCGATGCTGGGGTAGGCAGAACCCTGTGGTTTCGTTTCCGCCCGTTTTGTCTTTACATTGCCCCGAAAAAAACCGCCATGGCCAAGGTTTTCATTTTCCTGGCGATACTGTTTTCCGGCCCGCCGCCGGGCGTGCTGCCCGAACGCGGCTGGCTGCGGCGCGGGGTGGCGCAGTACCGGAACGGCGAGTACGGCGAGGCGGAGGTGAGTTTCCGGCGGGCACTGGCCATCCGCCCCGGCTTTGCGGAGGCCAACTACAACCTGGCCCACGCGCTTTACCGGCAGCAACGCTACACCGAATCGCTGGAATACTACCGCAAGGCGCAGCCAAACCTACCACAAAACGCATGGGCGCAGGTGCATTACAGCCAGGCCAATGCGCTGTTGCAACTGAACAGGCTGCCCGAAGCAGCTCATGCATACCGCCAAGCCCTGCGCCTGCATCCGGGATTCACGAACGCGCAAAAAAACCTGTCGTATGTTTTATTGAAAATCACGGCGCAAACCCGTAGAAAAGATGTGATTCGCAACGCAACGCAAGCCCCGAAAAAACCGGGCGACCCTGCGGAGAAAAACAACAAGCCAGCCGAAAACGAATCCGCCCAAAAGCCGGAAGACAGCAAAGCCACCGAATCGAGCAGCCAGTCCAAAAGCCAGATACAATCGCCACAGGCACAATTGAGCCAGCCGGACATGGAAAACCTGCTGAAACAACTCGACCAAGCCGAAAAACAAATTCGCGGACGCGCGACTAAAGCGAAAGCCGAAAAAAACGTGAAAGCGGAGGAAAAGGATTGGTAACCGATGTTACACAACTGATGTTACGCAGTGATTAAGAGAACCGTCATTGCGAGGTACGAAGCAATCCGTCCACGGGCAGGCGTGCCGAAAGCCGCCCCGCAAGGCTGTTTTCGGGCCGGACACGCCCCGACGGGAACGTTGCGAGCCGACGGAACCCAGCAGATTGCTTCGTTCCTCGCAATGACGGGCTGGGTGAACTTTTATGTAAAATCAGTTGGAAACATGATTTTCCGTGCCGCTACAGAAGAAATGACAAAAGAACATCGCTAAACAGTATTTGATGACGGGGAAATATTTTTTCGTGCTGGCTTTCCTGTGGTCTTTGGCCGCCCAAGGCAAACCGCCATCCCCGCCCGACAGTGCGCGGGTCTTTGTGCGCTGGACAACCGGCAAAACCACCGTGTACCAAGGCGAACCGTTGGTGTTGCAGTTGAAAATGTATTACAACGGCAACGTTTCCGCACCGGAAGACTTTGCCAAACTCGAAATACCGGACGGCTGGGTGCAGGAAATCAAGCAAAAATCCGTGACCACGCGCCAACGCATCGGCGGGCAAATGTACGGCACGGTCACGCTGCGGCAATACCTTGTTATTCCGCAGAAAAGCGGAACATTGACCATACCGGATTACCGCGTCACAATCAAGGTAACCGTGCCGCCCAAGCCCGACGATTTTTTCCAGACCGAACAGACCATCAGCCAACCGCTCACGGCATCGGCACTTGCGCTGAAAATAGTATCCCTACCCGAGCCCAAACCCGCCGGTTTTACGGGAGCCGTGGGGCAATTCTTGTTCAGGGCTCGGGCCGATAAGGATTCAGTCGGGTTGCAGAAGCCCATCCGGCTAACGTGGCTGGTGAGCGGCAATGGCAACCTCA
Organism: Sphingobacteriales bacterium; assembly: GCA_031424975.1. Classification (GTDB taxonomy): domain Bacteria; phylum Bacteroidota; class Bacteroidia; order Cytophagales; family 172606-1; genus Xanthocytophaga. The sequence goes on along the minus strand of JANPIL010000064.1, from coordinate 7,195 downwards.
AATTCATTTCCGCACCGGTTTTTGTGCTGCCCGCCGGTCTGGAAGGTTTTGACAGCCAGACCGTTGACACGTGGCAGGTGACGGCGAAAGGCATGGCTGGCAGCCGCGCCTTCGTGCAGACACTCGTAGGCGGGCAAACCGGAAACTACACCCTGCCGTTGGCTTTCCCCTATTTCGATCCGCTGAAAAAGCAATATGTAACACGAACCGATTCGGTGCGGCTGGCCGTAGCGGGTGGCCAAAATAGTATCTCCCGCACAGGCCAAACCCCCGCCCCGCCAAACGCTTCGGATTTGCCCGCCTGGCACACCCAGCCACCAAATTTCCGCAGGAAAGTGGATTTTTTAAACTCGCAACTGTTCTGGATGCTCTGCGCCCTGCCGGTGGTTGTGTCAATGGCCGCGTTTGGCTGGCTGCGCCGGGAAAAAGGGCGGCGGTTTTCACCGCACCGGCCACGCCGCGCCGCTATCCGGAGCTTGCAACGGCTTGAAAAACAACTCGACCGGCCAATGCCAACCGGATATTTTGCCGGGCAACTGGAAAAAATCCTGTTCACGTACCTCTCCCGCCGGTTTTCCGTATCGGCCGCCGACTGGCACGGGCACCGGCTGCACGAATTGCTGGGCGAATGCGGCGTACCGGAAACCAGCATCGCAGCATTGCGGCAAACCTTGCAACTGTACAACGAAACACGTTTTGGCCATACACCTGACTCCATTGAATACGGGGCGGAAATCGTGGCATTGAAAAATAGTATCTTTCAAATAGACCAAACCCCGGTGTCTGTCAGAAAATCCGTTTTTACAGACAATGTGCGGGTTTCGCCTATTTTCCTGATACTATTTTTCGCAACGCCCCTCACAGCGCAAACTCCGGCGGAATTGTACCCGCAACTGTACCGGCAGGCGGAAAACAAATACCGGCTGCGGCAATTTGATTCGGCGGCGGCACTGTTGGAAAACCTGGTGCGGCAAGGCTATTCGGATGCGGCCATTTACAATAACCTGGCAAACATCCACGCCCAACAAAAGCAAACCGGCCGTGCCGTGCTGAACTACGAAAAGGCCCGCCGGTTGGCTCCCGGCGACACCCTCATTGCCCGCAGCCTGCAACAACTGCGGCAAAAAAACGGGCTGCCCGCCTCCGCCGCACCGCCGCTGGCAACCATCCTCGCGCGGCTTGACACCGATGCCGTGGCGTGGCTGGCTGTGGCGTGCCTGTGTACCGGCATGGCCAGCATGCTTGCCATGGCATGGCTGGGATATAAGGTCATGTGGGCCGATGAATTTGACGAGCCTGACAATGAAGCGGATAGCAAATCAGAGCGAAATTCGGCCATCCTTTTTCGCATCGGCTTGGTTCTGTTAGGTTTAGGAATGGCACTGCTGGGAGCAAGTTCTTTTATCCGGCACTACCGGAAAACCAACCGGGCTTACGTTGTGGTTGCCGCCGCCCAAGGCCGCTACGCCCCCAGCCCCAACGCCCGGGCGGTTGCCCGCCTGCCCAAAGGTTCGGTACTCACCGAAACGGATGCGTTTGCGGGCTGGCTCAAAGTGCGCCTCACCGATGGCCGGGAAGTGTGGATTGGCCGGAACCACGTTGAGGGGGTGTTTCCATGACGGCTTGGCGGGGAAAATAGTATCTTTGAAAAACACCAAACCCGCCCTATCTTGGCGGGCTTTTCCATAGCCCATACCCTGAATGAAAGAACGACTCACCCGGATATTGGAATTCAGCCTGCTGAAAATCAAGTACTTCGACATCACCATTTTTGATGTGCTGGCCGTTGTGCTCATTATTTCGGCGAGCCGGTTGCTGGTCTGGTTTATCCATCAACTGCTGCAACGGCGGGTGTTCAGCCGTTTGAAGGTTGACGAAGGTCGGCGGTTTGCCTCCAAGCAATTGGTCAAGTATTTCATTTATCTGGCGGGGCTTCTGATTGCGTTCCAGTTCATGGGGCTTGATTTGTCGCTGGTGCTGGCCGGTTCGGCGGCGTTGCTGGTGGGCGTGGGCCTGGGCTTGCAACAGACGTTCAACGACCTGTTTTCGGGCCTGATTTTGCTCTTTGAGGGCAACGTGAACGTGGGCGACATCATTGAGATCAACAACCTGATCGGGCGGGTCACTTCCATCGGCATCCGCACGTCCAAGGTCGAGACGCGCGACGCGGTGACCATCATCGTGCCCAACTCCAAGTTCATCGTGGACAATGTAATCAACTGGAGCAACAACCGCACCCTGACCCGGTTTTCGATACAAGTGCATACCTCGTATGAAACCGACCCCGAGAAAGTGAAAAGAGTGCTGCTGGAAGCCGTGAAACACCATAGCGAGTTTGTGGTGGAGAAACCGGCCCCGTTTGTGCGGCTGCAAGGGTTCGCCGAATCGGCCATGGAGTTCGATTTGCTGTTCTGGACGAACAACGTGTGGCGCATCGAGAACAGCAAGAGCCAGATCCGCTTCACGGTTTACCGCCTGTTCCAGGAGAACGGCATCCGGATTCCGTTTGCCCAGCGCGAAATATCCATCAAGACGCTGCCCGGCGTGCGGGTGGAAAACCTGGAGGATTTGGAGGGGCAAATGCCACCGACATCCCAAAAATAGTATCTTTTGAAAAGCCGAAACCTGCTGTTCCCCATGAGCCCAGCCACTGGACTTGGAAAGTCCAGCTACCCTTCCCAAAAACAGTATCTTCCGGAAACCCCAAACCCACCGGACAAGTCAAAGCCGAGACGCTTGAATTCGCGTTGGTTGTTGGTGAAAAGTTGTTGGTGAGAACACCGGCAACGGAAAAAGCAGCAAAACACCGGCTTCACAAATTGCTGGCTTTCAAAGGTTTGCGTTTTCGGTAGGGAAAGTCGAAAGGAACTTTTCGCAACAGTCGGATGCCGCTGGCCGTCAGCCGGTAGTGGCCATTGGGTTCAATGGTAGCCTGGTATGATTTGCCGCCTGTTTTGAACTGCACGTTTCGCGCCACCGTGTCAATGCCGGCCAGACCCAGTATTTTGCCGGCCGGGCTGGTCATCACATCAACTCCCGCCGTACTGCTGAACAGTTCCCGACCATTCAGGTAGCCCGTCAGCCGTCCTTTGTCCTGAACCAGCTTATACTGGTTATCCTTTAGTTTTTGCGTGTAGGTGTAGGGCTGGCGGGCAGCCATGCCGCTAAAATGAAGAGTATCGTTCTGCGGATAAACGCCAAACAAACGCGTGTAATACTCCAGCGTGGCCAGGATGGTGGGGCCGTAGCCGTCGCTACCGTTCTGAACGGTTGTAAACGGATCGAACTGCTGGGTAAAACGCTTGGTTTGGCTTGTTTTACCCAGCAGCCGGGCTCCAATCATGGTTACTTCGGCCCGGTGTCCGTAATTTTCCAGCGCACCGATGGCCCGCTGGTAGGTAAGTCCCTGCGGTTGGCCGCTCCAGTTGTTGTTGGAAATGTTACGGAAGAAAGGATCGTTGGCGGCTGTGCTGGGCAGGGGCATGGGAGTCCAGAACACGTCCGGGTTCAGCAGGTTTTCCCGAATGAAAGCGTCGGCCATGGGCTGCGTCATGGCTCTGAAATACATGGCCCGCAAGGTGTTGTGGGTCAGGCTGGGCATGAGTTTGTTTGCCTTGTCGCGGTAGAAATAGGCGTTTTTTTCCGGGAGCCACAGGTAACCGATCATTTTTCGTAAAACGGCCTGCGCCTTTGTCCGCCAGTGGGTTTCCCGGCCATCTTTCCGAATGGCCGATATTTTTGCCAGCACATCGCGGCAGGAGTACGAATAACTCATGACATCCATGGATTCGACGGGCATCGGGTTTTTTTCGGGCGTAAACGAACGGTACTGGGAAGGTGTCCAGAAATTTTTCAGGAAAACAGTGTCGCGGGGAATGTTGGCCGCCGTGGGCGGGTAGTCGAAAGGCCACAGGAAGGGAGCGTGGTCGAGCCGAACCACGTTATCTTCCCCGCTGTCGGTCTGGCACCATGCTTCCAGGCAACCGTCGCCGTCCGAATCGCGGTAACGCCACAAGTAAGCGTCATAGGCTTCCAGCGATTGGTAAAGGATATCCAGGTAAGTCCGGTCGCGGCCAAGCAGGTAGTAGAGTTCCAGTGCCGGGCCGGGCACAAAAAACCCCTGTAAACTCTGCGAAAACAGTCCCAGGCGTCCATCATCCGCTTTTGTCAGGTCGGTCAGGTTCCACATATTGTTGTTCATCGGGATAATCATGCCGGGTATCCGGCCGCTTTCCAACTGGTTTTGGAGGAATATAACCATGTTTTGGTAGGCAACGGCCAGGTTGCGTTTGGCATACATGACCCCGCCCATGGGCTGCGTTTCGACCCACACGTACGGGTATTCCGCCCCCTCCACCAGCACCGACCAGTTGGGCGAAAAAACCTTGATATTGTCGGCCGCCTTTTTTTCGGCCACATCGAACAATTGTTGCAAGGCCGGGTCGGGCGTGGAAAAAAAGACTTGGTTCATGCCCGCCTCCAGTGGCACGGAAGCGGTTTTCGGCTGTGCCAAACCGGCGATGGACACCAGGCAGGCAACGAAAAAAATCGAGAAAAATCGGTTCATGAGTTTTGGCTGGGTTTTTTTGACCCGCTTATACGCGGCGTGTTTTATGGATTTCAACAAACTCACCCTCAATAATTTACATCTTCCAATATCTCATATACGCACCAGTTTCACCGGATAGGTTTTACCGGCATTCCATTGGCAAACATACAGATTCTTGTCTTTATCAACACACACATCGTGCCCGTGAACAAAGGTGTCTCCCTGCTGGAACATGGGTTGAAGCACCCCGTTCTGATAGGTCGGCTCGGAGCCGCCGGGATTGGAAACAACACGGTTGGCTTGGTCCAAAACGGTTACAAAGCCAGATCCGTCGGTACGCTTGCCCGTAGCGGGGTTGTTAGACCAGCATACGCCCGCATAAATGTTTTGCCCGTCCAATACGGGACGGCAAACGTAGGCACCGGGCAAATGCACGGTTTCCTGGTATTCGCCCGTAAGGCTGAAGAATTTAAAGGCGTTGTCATCGCGGGAGGTGCAGATGAGCCGGGGGTTGGCCGGGTTGCGCATATCAACGGCCACACCGTGGGCATTGTTGAGGTTGTGGTCGGGATTCGCATTCTGATGGCCGCCAAAGTGCCGGATGTATTGTCCCTGCGCATTGTAGTGAAGAATATAGTCCGAGCCGTAGCCATCTGCCACGTAAAAGTCGCCGTTGGGGGCCACGGCCACTTCGGTGGGCATGAATGGTTGGCCGGGTTTGTAAACGCCGATGGTGGCCGGGTGGCCCAGTGTGAACAAGAGTCTGCCGTCAAGCGTGGTTTTGCTGACGCTGCCCGCCTGCCGGTGCCATTGCCGGTCCTTGCCAAAAAACCAGCCGCAGTCGGTGATGAACAGGAAATCTTCGGTTCCCTCGGCAGAGAGCGTAAGGCCGTGGCCGCCAGGATAGCGGGTTCCCCAGGCATCGAGGAGCTTGCCGGAGGTGTCAAAGACGAGGATGTTGTTCTTTACTTCGTCGGTGATCATGATCAGCCTTCCGCCGGAGTCCTGCACCATTTCGTGGCAGTTGAAAACCGGTGTCTGGCGGGTGTTGGCCTTGCACCAGTTTTTATCAACCCGGTAGCGGTGGGAGCCATGCCCCACCACCTGCGGCTGCGGGCGGGTACGGCCGGCCGCAGCCGGCGGCAAAACGTTGGCAAGTGCCAGGGCAACGGTGGCCAAGGACGTATGGCGGAGAAAATGGCGGCGGGACGGCATGGAGCTGGGTTGTTTAAGTTTTTTGTCCGACTGCCTGCGTATTTGCGGGCTTGGTTTGATGAAATGACGGCATGGGCCGCAGTGTTGGAACATCCATTCCTTATTTTAACCACATGGCTCGCATCCCATGGCTCGCAAGTGTCCAAACAATTCCGAGCCGGAGGCCGTGCCAAGCCAATAATGGCTGATTTTTTTGACTTGAACAAGCATGGCGAAAATTCCTTCGTCCCTTTCAGCATGGCCATCCCAACATGACCCGACTTGAAAACCGCTGTCCGCACCAATAAATATTATTAATACGTATGAAGACGGATCAGAAGCAACGGAATTCATTCCAATTGACAATCAAGCATTCGCAAACTTTCAGCCGCCGGAAAACAGTATCTTTCAAAACCCCGAAACCCTGTTTCCGCAAAAAAACAGAAACCGGTCGGCATCATTGGTTTTTCAGACAGACGATGCCATCTAACCCATTGCTTATCAAGCGAAAATAATTCCAATATCACCGGCCTACACACTCAGCTAACCGTTTGCTGAAAGGACACCTTCGTTTCAAATGGCTGCGACGTTAAAGTCGGGCAGAGCGGCTTGCCACTGATATTCACACCTTTCGGCGGCAAACCGGTCAGGTTTCAAAACAGTAGCCAAACCCCGGTTGCATTTGTGTCCAAACGAAACCGGGGTTCACTAACCGGGGTTCACTAACAAGTGATTCGGAAGCAAAACACACCACCCGCAACACTGCCATTTGCCGGTGTTTTCACCAACAAGAAAGCCTGGGCATACTCCGGAACCGAAGCTTGACCCGCACCCTTTTGGTTGGTGAAAACACCAGCGACGGGAAGACAAAAACAATATCTTTGCCAACCGTAAAACCCCGTCCACCCCGCCGGACTTGAAAAGTTCGGCTACCCTTTCCAAAATAGTATCTTTCCAAACCGCCAAACCCCGCCTCCCAAGCCAACCTACCCCATGAGGACAATCCTTCCCCTGATTGTAGCCGTTTTCATTTGCCACGGGCTTTGGGCACAGTCGCAATCCTTTGAAAAAGACACGCTCCAATTGGATGAAGTGGTGGTTGCGGCGGGGCGGCTGCCCGAAAAACGCACCGGTGTGCCCGTGCAGGTTGCCGCCATTTCAGCGCACGACATCCGTTCGTGGAACAGCCAGACCTCCGCCGACGTATTGCAGCAGACCGGAAAAGTGTTTGTGCAGCGCAGCCAGATGGGCGGCGGCAGTCCGGTGCTGCGCGGTTTTGAGGCCGGCCGCGTGCTGATAGTCGTGGACGGTGTGCGGATGAACAACGCCATTTACCGCGCCGGGCACTTGCAGAACATAATCACGATTGACCCCAACATCCAAAGCCGCGTGGAAGTGATGTTCGGCGCGGGTTCGGTGATGTACGGCAGCGACGCGCTGGGCGGCGTGATG
>JANPIL010000063.1:0-2928 GCA_031424975.1 Sphingobacteriales bacterium | reverse complement strand
CGTTTGTTGATGGTTTCTTTATTGGTCAAAAATGCCTCTGCAATTTCATCAATTCCAAAACCACAAAGAATTCTCAATGCTAAACCAATTTGTGCTTCTGCTGGAATTATTGGATTGCAAATTGTGAAAATCATTTGCAATAGGCTGTCAGGTATATTTTTATGAGATAAATCAACTTCATTTTCTTCACTTTGCTTTTGATTCTGTTTAATATCAACAACTATTTTTTCAGAAAATGTTTTATGTCGTTTCAAGTAGTCTTTGGTTCTGTTTTTAGCAACAGTATAAAGCCAAGCCGTCGGATTTTCGGGAATGCCTTTTAATCCCCAAGTTTCAGAAGCTAATAAAAAAGTATCGTTTGTAATGTCCTCTGCAATTTCAATATGAACAATACCAAACAACTTACAGAGTACAGAAATTATTTTTCTGTACTCTGTTTTGAAAAGTTGTGAAATTAATTCTTTCTCGTTCAAATTAACTGTTAACTGCTATTATACTTCTTACTTCAACGTTGCCTCCGTGGTTAAGAATAGGACAACCTTCTGCCAATTTCATCGCTTCATCAATGGTAGTAGCTTTTACAATTAGGTAGCCCCCAATAATTTCTTTTACTTCTGCATAAGGACCATCAGCAATTACATTATTATGCTTCAATGTTTTTCCTTCAAAACTCAAACGGTTTGCACCTGCAAGTTTTCCTTGAGCAGCAACACCACCTATCCAATCATTCCAATGTTTAATGTTTGGTTGTATTGAAGGCCCAAACGATTCGTTGATTTCACTTTTGAAAATCATCATAAATTCTTTCATTTTTTTACTTTTTAAATTGTTAAAATTAATTGTTACTCCCTAATGACGGTTGACTTTTTCAAAATTGGACAGAATGTTGAAAATATTTTTTTGTCAGTTGATGTTTGCAGAGTGGTCGGTTAAAATAACAGCTAACTCGTATATATACGCATGTTTCGGCGTCTTTTGTTAACGAATATAATTCATAGTATAGGTTTTTAAAAATTATAAGTATCTGATTTTCAATTAGTTAACTTATATTTTAGCCTAAAGAAATACACACTATCATGAGTTGCGTTTTGCTGCCTAATCGCTATGACAATACAAAATACGAAGTTCATATTTTGTATTGTCGGCGAGGAAATTGATTTCTAAAGTCACATATGGGTTATGTTTGTTAATCGTCAAGCCCACCAATCGGCTGAATACAATCTTTGTAGAATTAACTCTTATTGAAACCGTCATGGCCCGCTCCAACACCGCTACGCAGTCACCCATTCCAAACGGGAAGAAGTTTGATGCCATCGTTGTTGGGTCGGGTATCAGCGGGGGCTGGTCGGCGAAGGAGTTGTGCGAAAAAGGGCTGAACGTACTGCTCCTTGAACGCGGACGCATGATCGAGCACGTAACGGATTACCACACCGCTACCATGAACCCGTGGGATTTCCCGCACCACAACCTCGAAATGCCCGCCGAGTTGCTGAAACGCTATCCGGTGCAGAACCGAACGGGCTTTGCCATCACTGAAGCGACGCATCACCATTTCGTCAATGACTTGGAAAATCCATACGTCGAAGAAAAGCCTTTTGACTGGATTCGGGGGTATCAGGTAGGTGGTAAGTCGCTGATGTGGGGCCGGTATTCGTTCCGGTTTTCGGACCTTGATTTTGCCGCCAACGCCAAAGAAGGTATCGCGACGGATTGGCCGATCCGCTATAAAGACATTGCGCCCTGGTACGATTATGTCGAGAAGTTCGCCGGTATCGCCGGAGACCGCGACGGATTGCCGCACCTGCCGGATGGTCAGTTTCAGCCCGCTCTGCCCGACAACTGCGTGGAGAACCATTTCCGGAAAACCGTGAACGCTCGTTTCCCCGACCGGAACGTAATTTCGGCGCGGGCGGCTCACCTGACGGCCCCCACCAAGGAGCAGATGAATCTGGGGCGGGCCAAGTGCCAGTACCGGAATCTTTGTATGCGGGGTTGTCCGTATGGGGCGTATTTCAGCACGCAATCCGCTACGTTGCCCGCTGCCCGCCGAACCAAACGGCTCACGGTCAGGCCCCATTCTATCGTCAATTCGATCATCTATAACGAAAAAACGGGGAAGGCAACGGGCGTTCGGGTGATTGACGAGCAAACGCACGAGTGGCACGAGTTTACCGCCAGCATTATTTTCCTGAATGCATCGGCCTTGGGGTCAACCTATATTCTGATGAATTCCAAATCCGGTCGTTTTCCGAACGGTATGGATGATAGCGGGCAGTTGGGTAAAAACCTGATGGACCACCATTTCCACGTCGGAGCTACGGCTGACTACGACCACGATCTGGATAAACATTACTACGGTCGGCATCCAGCGGGGCTATACGTACCGCGCTTCCGGAACCTGCCCGGTCAGGACAAACAGGCGTTCAAACGGGGTTATGGATTCGAGGTGTACACCAACCGCGAAAACTGGGAGCATGCCAGTGACGAAGACGGTTTTGGCGCTGATTTTAAGGAAAAAGCCACGCAGTTCGGCACTTGGAAAATCACGCTCGACGCTTTCGGCGAGTGTATGCCGTATGAAGACAATCGCGTTTATCTGACTAACGAAGTCACGGACAAGTGGGGGCAGCCCGTTCTGAAAATGGACGTTCACTACCGCGAAAACGAAACCCTGATGCGGAAAGATGCGAACGAACAGGCGGTGCTGATGCTCGAAAAAGCAGGTTTCAGCAACATTGAAGGCTTTGACAGTCAGGCACATCCGGGACTAAGCATCCACGAAATGGGGACGGCCCGGATGGGAACCAGTCCGAAGAATTCAGTCTTCAATAAATTCAACCAGCATCACGCTGTCAAAAACGTGTTCTGCACCGATGGCGCGACCATGACCTCGTCGCCCTGCCAGAACCCATCGCTGACCTACATGGC
>JANPIL010000062.1:0-4255 GCA_031424975.1 Sphingobacteriales bacterium | reverse complement strand
CTTGGATTTCATGCAAGCCGCCCGCCACCGCGACGACATGGCCGACCTGAAACGGATGCTCAAAGAGCGGGGATGAAATAGTATGTTTTAAAAAGCACAAACCCAAAACGTTCCCATCCGGCGTTCAAAATCGTAGAGACGTTGCGGTGCAACGTCTCTACGGGCAACTATCAGGCATTGAAAATAGTATCTTTGAAAAACCCCAAACCCCCACCAACAGCCCTGAAAGGGCGTTATCCATCAAGGGTGAAGCCCTGCGCCACCCACAAAAGCCATGAACGAAACCATAGAAAATGCCGAATTGCCCGAAGACGAGGAACTTTACGAACACCACCGGTTTGTGGTGGACAAAGGTCAAATGCCGCTGCGGATTGACAAGTTTTTGACCGAACGGATTTCCAACGCGACGCGCAACAAAATCGCACAAGCCATTGAAAGCGAGGCGGTTAAGGTGAACGACGAACCCGTGAAAGCCAGCTACAAAATCAGGCCGCTGGATGTAATCGTGATTGCGCTGCCCGAGCCGCCGCGCGACACGGACGTGGTTCCCGAAAACATTCCGCTCAACATCATTTATGAAGACGATGATTTGCTGGTGCTCAACAAACCCGCCGGTATGGTGGTGCATCCGGCATACCAGAACTGGAGCGGCACGCTGGTCAACGCGCTGACATATCATTTGCAAAACCTGCCGACCTCGCAAAATGGCGAGGGGCGGCCCGGTTTGGTGCATCGGATTGACAAGGATACGTCGGGTTTGCTGGTGATTGCCAAAACCGAACTGGCCATGGCGCATTTGGCGCGGCAATTTTATGACCACAGCATTGAACGCACGTATTACGCGCTGGTGTGGGGCGAACTGAATCCGCTGGAAGGCACGGTAAACGTGAACCTGGGCCGCAGCCTGAAAGACCGCCGCGTAACGGCCGCCTTCCCCGATGGCGATTTTGGCCGCCACGCCATTACGCACTACAAAACGCTGCAACAATTGCGCTATGTTTCGTTGGTGCAGTGCAACCTGGAAACGGGCCGCACGCACCAAATCAGGGCGCACATGCAATATTTGGGTCACCCGCTATTCAATGATGCCACGTATGGCGGCGACAAGATTTTGAAGGGAACCACATTTACCAAATACCGCCAGTTTGTGGATAATTGCTTCAAGATCATGCCGCGCCAAGCCCTGCACGCCAAATCGCTGGGCTTCATCCATCCGCGCACCAAGCAGAAAATGCAATTCGACAGCGAACTGCCCGAAGATTTCGCCTCCGTGCTGGACAAGTGGGAGAAATACATGAACGTGATGGAGTGATTTCGCGGACTTCAACGCGCATCCGGTAGAGACGTTGCACCGCAACGTCTCTACCGGATGCGGGCATTATTTCCCCTTGAAATCGGCCTTGCGTTTTTCCACAAATGCCTTCATCCCTTCCTTTTGGTCTTCCGTGGAAAAGAGCAGCGCGGCATTTTTGGTTTCCAGCCGTAGGCCATCAGACAAGCCCAATTCGTGCGCCGCTTGGATTGATTCCTTAGCCAAGCGCACGGCCAGCGGCGGCATTTTGGCTATGGTTTCGGCCAGCGTCAGGGCTTCGGCCAGATACGTTTCCTCGGGTACAATCCGGTTTACCAAACCCCAACGCTCGGCTTCGATGGCCGAAATAAATCTGCCCGTCAGAATCAGTTCCATCGCTTTGGCCTTGCCGATGGCGCGGGTAAGGCGTTGGGTACCGCCCGCCCCCGGCAAGATGCCGAGCTTGATTTCCGGCTGGCCGAACTGCGCCGTTTCAGAAGCCACAATCATGTCGCAGGTCATCGCCAGTTCGCAGCCGCCACCCAAACAAAAACCCGAAACGGCGGCGATGAGCGGTTTGGTTATGTTCTTGATGTCTTCCCAAACGCCCGACTGCTTGTGCGCCAACATTTCCATGGCCGTCTTGCCGGCCATTTCCTTAATGTCGGCTCCGGCGGCAAACGCACGGCTGTTGCCAGTGATTACAATGGCCCGCACGGCTTCATCCGCATCAAGTTCTTGCAGCGCGTCGCGCAGTTCGCGCATGAGTTGCGTGTTCAGGGAGTTCAATTCCTGCGGGCGGTTGAGCTGCACCAACGCCACGTAAGGTTTTGCCTGTTTGGTAACGATTATAAATTCCATTACCTTAAAATTTATGAGAAAAGAGCCACGGACTCAAAAATAAGGAAAATTCGCAAGCCGCCGCCAATGAAATAAAAAGCCGGAATTTGAAGAATTCCGGTGCGGAAAATAGTATGTTTTGAAAAGGCGAAACCTGCCTGTTTGAATATTAAAAGCCTGACCGTCAGTTCCTCGCAATAGGAAAAGGGTAAAACGAAAAACCCTTTCCGCAGGACGAAAAGGGTTTCTTAGACAAAATAAGTGTTAAACAGGTGTATGAATAATCGTTGTTATTCAACTCTTGATACCACTTACGTAAGAAAAGGTAACCGTGTTTCGAAAAAAATTTATCATTTCGGCCAAAACCTGACTTATGCTGCCGGTTGCCCGGCTGGCGCGTAGCCCGAATCGCTGGCTGAATGTGCAGGTTTTCAATCGGGTTTGTCGGGTTGAAAGGGTGCGCAAAATAGTATCTTCCAAAAACGCCGAACCCGGCTCCTCACGCGTACTTTGAGCCGGGTTGCCACGCCACGCCAAAACGCGCTGCCAATTCCTTCAGGTTTTCTACCACTACCGGCAGCAGCGGAACTCCGGTTTGCCGCCGTTCGGCTTCTAAGAGCCGTTCCGGGTCACCGGGAATGAGTACTTGCGCGTGCCCGAAAGTGGGCGTGGCCTGCCGGAAAGCCCGGATCCAATTGTCCATGTGCGTTTTGAACTCGTCCGCCGGGCGGAAAGCATCAATGCGCATGGCCCCCACAAAATGCCCCGTGCCCGCACCCACCAATTGCTGCGCCGAATTCATGAACCCAGCCGTGGCAAACGGCGGCACCCACGGCCCATAGTTGGCTCCCGACAACACGCCCGAAAAAATATCCACCCAAGCACCGAGGCCGTAACCTTTGTGGCTGCCGTGGTCGCGGTCGCCACCCAAGGGCAATAGCGCACCGCCCTGCTTCACGGCGTGGGCATCGGTGGCGGGATCGCCGTTGGCATCCTGCACCCAGCCGCTGGGCACGGGCTGGTTTTTGCGTTGCAGAATCTCCAGTTTGCCGTAGGCGGCGGTGGTGGTGGCCATGTCCAGCACAAAAGGCGGCTCTTCGTTGGCAGGGATGGCAACGGCTATGGGATTGGTTCCCAAGAGCTTATCCTTGGAGAAAGTCGGGGCCACCAGCGGGCCAGCGTGCGTCATGGCCAAACCGATCATGTCGTGGGGCAAGGCCAGCATGGCGTGGTGACCCGCAATGCCGAAGTGGTTGGAGTTGCGGATGGCGACCCAGCCCGTGCCCACTTGCGCCGCTTTTTCGATGGCGATTTGCATCGCCTTCGGCGCAACTACCAAGCCCAAACCAGCATCGCCATCCACAACGGCGGTGCTGGGCGTTTGGTGGACTATTCGTATATCGGGCTGCGGATTGAGCCGCTTCAAATCGGTGAGCCGCACGTAGCCGCCAAGCCGCGCAATGCCGTGCGAGTCGATGCCGCGCAGATCGGCGGCTACCAGAATGGCGGCGGCCAGTTCGGCATCCGCTTCGGGGCAGCCGAGTTTGAGGAAAATCCGCCGGGTGAAATCCTGTAAATATTGATGCGGGAAAAGCGTGGTTTCCATGATTTTTGTGTGTCTAAAGACCCCACCCCCAGCCCCTCCCCGAAAGGGGGGGGGAGCAGGGACTCTTTTTTTCACCCCTCTCAGCAGGAGAGGGGCCGGGGGTGAGGTCTTGCGCAAGTTTCGCCACGAAAAAAAGGAATTGCAAATGGATGTCACCGGAAATAATCGCTTATTTGGTTGTCCGCAACCTTTTTTCTAACTGAATCCCGACCGAACATGAAGAAAAAACACACCCCACTCGCCTGGCAGGTTTCGGCTTTGCTGGCGATACTATTTTGCCAAGCCTGCCAGCCAGCCAAAAAAGAATCGGAATCCGCCCGGTTTGCCATCACCTTCAGCGACAGCTTGGGCAAGGACGCTTTTGATGGGCGGCTGCTGCTCATGCTTGCCAAAAACGACAAGTCCGAACCGCGCGACCAAGTGGGCGACAACCCCGAGTCGGCGCAGGTTTTTGGCGTGGATGTGGAAGGCTGGAAAGCGGGCGAAGTAAAAACCGTTGATGCCTCGGTGTTCGGCTA
>JANPIL010000061.1:0-1994 GCA_031424975.1 Sphingobacteriales bacterium | reverse complement strand
CCTTTGCCGAAGTAAGCGTTTCTTCCGTCAATTGCCCCGTCACCGGGACATCCAGGAAACTGTCCTTGCAGGCGAAAGCACCCAGCATGAATACCGGGATTAACAGAATCGCGGTTCTTTTTCCGAATACGTTTTTCATTTCGATGAGTTTTTTGGTTGGTTTATTTTCCATTTTAAAAATATTTGTATTACCGGAATGTTTGAAAAAAGCAGAAGATTCCATTTCAGACATTCCGGTAACGCACAATCAGAAGCCGAGATTGACCCCAATGTTGAATCCCCTGGTAATCGGGTAGTTGCCTATGTCAATTCCAAGGCTTGTGTCAACTGCCCCGCCAACTTCCGGATCTTGTCCCGAATATTTGGTAAGGGTGAAAAGATTAGTGGTTTGCACATACACCCTTGCCCGGTTGAAACCAATCTTGCTCAGGACGGTATTGGGCAGGTTGTAGGCAAACTGCAGGTTTCTCAGGCGCATGAACGAGCCATCCTCCACGTAATATGAGTTGGAGGCATTGTTGGTGCTGGTATTGGACACATTCTCAAAAATCGGAACCGTATTGCCGCCTCTTTCGACCGTCCAAGAATTCAGCACATTCCTGCTGATTGCTGCCCCCGTGAATGAAGGATAGAAATCAGTGTACCACTTCTCAAACCGGTAAATCTCACCTCCCAAGGATGCGTAAAGAAAGGTTTCGAGTTCAAAATTGCGGTAGGTAAGTTTCAGGTTGACGCCGCCGGTGAAGGCCGGAACGGGACTGCCCAAGAAAGTACGGTCGGCCGAGGTGATAACGCCATCACCATTGATGTCCGTGTACCGGAAACGACCCACGCCGTTGGCTTTGGTGCCATCATTCAACGCGGCGGCATCCTCCGTTTTGAGCACGCCATCCTGCTTGGGGGCGGCATCAATTTCCGCCTGTGTCTGGAAAAGCCCCGCCACTTTGTAGCCGAAGAAGGATGCTATGGGGCCTCCCACTTCATTGCGAATCAAATCACCGATACGGGAACCTGCGGCAGGGAAGTTCAGAACACCGGGAGCCAGTGAAGTAATTTGGTTTTTAAGGAATGAGCCGGTCAGGTCAACCTGATAGCCCAAATCGCCGGTTATCTTGCCACGGTTGACAAGCAACACATCAATGCCTTGGTTAAGCATGCTGGCGATGTTGATGGCCGGGGCACTGGCCACCGGCCCCACCACTGCCGGGGTTTCCAAGGTGTAAAGCAAATCCGTGGTATTCTTCCGCCACACATCAAACACCAATTCCAGTTTTCCATTGAAGAATGCACCGTCCAGACCGATGTTGGTGGTAGTGCTGGTTTCCCATTTGGCATCGGGGTTGCCAATGCGCGACCGGAAGAAACCTTCGGCCGAACTTGAGTTGGATCCGGTGATATCGTACGACGATTGGCCCACACTTGCCGCAAACAAGCTGAACTGATTGTTGGGATTCACGTTGTTCGAGTTGCCCATCTGTCCCCAGCCGCCCCTGATTTTCAGGTCGGTCACGAAAGGAATATTCTTCATGAATTCCTCACCCGAAATGCGCCAAGCACCGGAAACGGCCGGAAAGACACCGTAACGGGTATTGGCACCGAAGCGCGACGAGCCATCACGGCGCAGCACACCCGTTACAATGTATTTGTCACGGAAGGCATACTGGGCTTTTCCGAACACCGAGAAGAATCTGGGTGCGAGAAAATTGTTGCTGTTCACCACCCGGCCGGTAGCGCTGGTGGTGGTCAGCGTGATGTAGTTCGGATCAGTAGAGAAAGGGTTGATGCCGAAACCGTCAATTGACCGGAAACCGCCCGCCAACGCCTCCATGCCAGTCAAAACATCCACCGAGTGCTCGCCGAATTTGGCCAGATACCTTGCCGTATTGGTGAAAGTCCAGTTGTAGCCGAACCCGGAACCCTCACCATACCCGAAACTGGCGTTGTTTTCGGAGTTTTCGTAGGACTGCGGGCTGAAAAAGTTGTAGTGGTAATTG
>JANPIL010000060.1:0-12418 GCA_031424975.1 Sphingobacteriales bacterium | reverse complement strand
TCCGCAAACTTGCCTTCCAGTTCGGCGGCTTTTTCGCCATCGGCATCCGAAAAATCGGGTTTCATGTATATCGCGTCCTTCTCCTGCATGATGTCATACAGTTTGCGGTTTCCCATGATAACCGTTTGCAGCACCGGATATTCGTCAAATTCAAAGTGGTTCTGTTTCAGCACCGACATCCGTTCGCCGGGCGTGATGCTCACCGAGCCGGTGGTGGGGTCGGTTTCGTCGGAGATGATTTTCAGGAACGTGGATTTGCCCGCGCCGTTCGCGCCGATCACGCCGTAGCAGTTGCCGGGGCTGAATTTCAGGTTCACGTCTTCGTAAAGAATCCGTTTTCCAAAGCGTACGGAAAGATTGGCAACTGTCAGCATGAGTATAAGTTGTTTTGTAGGTGAATTTAAAATCTCCAGCCCCGAAGGGTAGCGGCCCCCCAGCCCCCGAAGGGGGAGTTTTTGGCTCCCCCTTCGGGGGCTGGGGGGCTTTCTACACTGTTGCCAGCATTTCCTTGGCGTTTTTAATCGCGCTGGCCGACGGGTTTTCGCCGCCAATCATCTTGGCGATTTCACTGATGCGTTCGGCATCGGTCAGTTTCTTGATCTTGCTCACGGTTTTTTCCGCCGAATTGTCCTTGTACACAAAGTAGTGCACGTTGCCTTTGGCCGCAATCTGGTGCAGGTGGCTGATGGCCAGCACCTGGTGTTTGGCCTCCGCCATGCGCTTGATCATGCGGCCCACCTTGATGGCAACCTCGCCCGAAATGCCCGTGTCAATCTCGTCGAAGATAATGGTGGGCAGTGAGGTTTTGTCGGCCAGCAAGTACTTGACACACAGCATCAGCCGCGAAAACTCACCGCCCGAAGCCACGCTCTTGAGTTCCTGCGGGGCCATGCCCTTGTTGGCCGAAAACCGGAAACTGACCGCATCCGTACCGTTGGGCAGCGGTTTTACGGTTTCGTGCCTGATCTTGAGGGTGGCGTTGGGCATTCCTACGTCTTTCAGCAGTTCCATCAGTTCGCTTTCAATGTTGGGCAGCACTTGGGCGCGGGTTTGGGCAAGCCGCCGCGCCAGTTCCAGCAGTGCCTCCGTGCTTTTGTCCAGTTCCTTGCGGGCTTCGGCAATGGCATCGTCGAAGTTAAGCACCCGCCCCACTTTTGCCTCCAGCATTTCCTGAATCGTGAGCAGTTCCTGGATCCTGTCCACGTTGTGCTTTTTTTGCAGACGGTAAATCATGGTCAGCCGTTCCTGAATCTGATTGATGCGTTCGGCATCAAATTCAATGCTGCTCTCCTCGGTTTCCAGTTCGGCGGCCACGTCTTTCAGGTCAATCAGCGCACTTTCGGTACGTTCGCGCAGACCGGCATACTTTACGGAAAGCGTACTCAACTGCCCCAGGATACCCACCACCTGCCGCAAGCCGATGTTTACCGCCGTTTCTGCATTGGCCAGCGTGTCAATGGCCGTGTTGAGTTTGGTTTTTATTTCCTCGGCATTTTCCAGCATCCGCAGTTGGTCTTCCAAGATGCCTTGTTCCTCGTCGGCGGTCAAGTCGGCTTCTGAGAGTTCATCCAGCAGGAACTTGTTGTAATCCAGTTCCTTACGCAGCGAACCGGCGTTTTCCACCAAGTCGTCATAGGCATTCTGCTGCTTGCGGTATTGCCGGTACGCCTGCCGGTATTCGTCCAATACTGGCTGGTTCTGGGCGTATGTGTCAATAATCTGCAACTGGTAGTCGTTGGAGCCGAGTTGTAGCGTGTCGTGTTGCGAATGCACATCCACGAGCAGACTGCCTATTTTTCGCAGCGTGTCCAGCGTCACGGGGGTGTCGTTGACAAACGCCCGCGACTTGCCACTCGGGCTGATTTCGCGCCGCACAATGTTGGTCGTGTCATAATCCAGTTCCTCTTCCTCGAACACGTGCGCCAAGCTGTCGTGGCCGGGAACTTCAAATGTGCCTTCAATCACGCACTTTTCGCCGCTGTCGTACAGGGCGCGGGTGTCGGCGCGGTTGCCGAGCAGCAGCCCGATGGCACCGAGCATGATTGATTTTCCGGCTCCAGTCTCGCCGGTGATGATGCTCAGTTCGGGGTGGGGCTGCATGGCCAGTTCCCGGATCAGCGCGTAATTCTTTATCAGCAGGTTGATGAGCATTACAAGGGGAAATAATATCAGGAAATAGTATCGTGGGGGGGAAGCTAAAAGTTACTTCTCAATCAGCCTACTAAATTACGAATATTCCCGCAAGGCTGCAATGTGAAAATTCCGGCGGGGCAAACCGGAACGGGAAACGCGTTTTGACGGTGAAATACACAACGCCCCTTTGGAATTTGGGGCTAAAAAAAACAGGCTGAATGCCTGTTCTATCCGTATTTCTTTTTAATGTCTTCTTTCAACTGCCGCATTTCATCCGCGGTTTTGAAACCGCTGGCGGTCGGATGGACTTTCTGCGCCTTGTCCGCATATTTTGTCAGGTCGCGTTTGGGTTCGAGCATATCATCAATACGCCGATTGATTTCATCCTCGTTAGTAATGCCGAACTCAGAAGCCAAAATAATCTTCAATTTCTCTCTTATCGGGTCGGTATGCATCGAGTATGGCGATTTTGTCTGTGAAATATTCAAATCTGACAACGATGAATTTCCTGCTTATCCTATCAAAGCTAATCAGAAAATACCGGTATTCAAACGGGAAAGTGTCGATTTCCGGGTAGTAGTCCGTCAAATCGCTTTCAAAGCAGCGCAGTATTTCTTCTTTCCCGATACTGGAATTAATCCTGAATCGTAATACATCCCAAAAAACAAACGTGATGGCTGGCGGAAATCTCAGTTGTAATTCCATATCCGGCGTAAAGTAGGCACATGGATTGTAAATGGAAAATAGTATCGCCACAAAAGCCCAAACCCGCTTCACAACTCATACAGTTCCAGCGGCAGGCCGTCCGGGTCGGCAAAGAAGGTGAAGCGTCTGCCCGTCAGTTCGTCAGTGCGGATGGGTTCGGTGGCAATGCCGTGCTTGTTCAACTCCAAGATTGCGGTTTCCAGTTCGGTAACCGTAAAAGCCAAGTGCCGCAAACCCTGCGCCTCCGGTTGCGACGGGCGGGGCGGCGGATTGGGGAACGAGAATAGCTCTATCTGATATGTGCCGCCTACGGCCAAGTCGAGTTTCCACGAATCGCGTGCGGCACGGTAGGTTTCCCGCACAATTTCCAAGCCCAGAAATTCGGTGTAAAACCGCTTGGAAACTTGGTAATCGGCGCAAACAATGGCGATGTGATGGATTGAATGAAGCATGGGAGGGAAAAATGCGGGGGCAAATAGTATCTTTTGAAACAGTCAAACCTGCTCACCATTCGGCGGTGTAATCCAGCGTGACCTCACTGATTTGCGCCAGCGGAACGGTGTGTTTTTTAAAACGCATATCCCTGATTACCAAGTTATTGTCTGTTATTTCAAGCACTACGCCGTGCAGCGTGGCGTGGTTGGATAGCACCACGTTCGCTTCCTTGCCGGTCAGGGCTGCGGCTTGCGGCAAAATGTCGCGCTGAAAAATGCGCATTTGGCGTTTGCCCATTTGGATGGAAGTAAGCAGGTTTGGGCTTTGCAGAAGATA
The DNA here is from genome assembly GCA_031424975.1 of Sphingobacteriales bacterium. Taxonomy (GTDB): domain Bacteria; phylum Bacteroidota; class Bacteroidia; order Cytophagales; family 172606-1; genus Xanthocytophaga. The sequence continues at coordinate 8,809 of JANPIL010000060.1, read as the reverse complement.
CTATTTTTTTAACTCCCCTTTTGGGGGTTGGGGGCTGTTCACCGAGTCAGTTTGCGGTAGCGTTCGGCTTTGGTTGGGTCCAGTTCCACGAGCAGGTTGTAGGCTTTCACCTTGTCCTGCGGGTTTCCTTCCGAAAAAATGCTGATGAGTTCGGTAGCCTTGGTATCGAAAAACGTGTTTGTCCAGATTGAATTTGGCCGTATCTGGTTCACCTGCTTCACATTGTTCAAAAATTCCAGAATCTGCGTCCGCGACTGGTCGCCGTTGGTGGCGTAGTTGTCAATGGCTTGGCGGTAATAGGCGTGCAGGCCTTCGCGGAACGTCTGCATTTGCGGGCTGTTCAGGTTTTCAATCAGCCAGTAGCGGCTGCGCGTGTCGCCGTTGGGCAGCCAACTCGCATCCTGGGTTTCCTGCCCGGCCACATTGGCGATGTTGAAAGCCCTTTGCAGGTAAGCCGTGCCGCCCATCTTGCCGAAGGTGTCGTAATCCAGACCGATAACCGTGTTGGCGTAAAAGCCGAGCAGCGACGTGAGGTTGGAGGTGAAAGCCGCCTCATTGTAGTTCATCTGCTCGCCCGGATTGTAGCTGAACCGGAAAAAACGATCCACAAAAGTCACCACAACCGACTCGTAATCAGTGCCGTACACCGGACGCGACGATTGGACGACGGCTTGGCCCTCGTACTGCCCGACCGCCAGAATCTGCGTGATGGTGATCACGATGTTGCAGTTGATGCGTTCGCCTTCCTTGAAATTGTCTGTTGTCCAGCGCGTATTGTTCATGAACTGCGACATGGCGCGTTGCATTTCCGTGAATATCTGTTTGTCGGTAATCGCGCCGATGTTGGAGACAATCTGGTTGCTGTTGGCAACCACTTTGACGTTGCAGCGCAATTCCTGCGCGGAAAGCCCAGCGCAAACGGCAAGGAACAAAAGCAGAAGGCAGGTTTGGCGCATGGGAAAGATACTATTTCTGAATGAGTGAATGATGGAATGAGTGAATTTTATCCAGACAGTACCTGTTGCGCGTCTGCGACGCGTGACGGCCGGATTTGCGTTTGCAACGCGATTACATCAAAATCCGTGGCCGGCACACGGTCAGCCGTTTACCATTTTGGCGATCAAGCCAACAATATCCGCCGCCACTTCCGATTTATTTTTCAAGTCAAAAAACCGGACGTTGCCGCTCTTTTGGATAACGCTGATTTTGTTGGTATCGTGTCCGAAACCCGCGCCTTTGTCGTTCAGGCTGTTAAGCACAATCATGTCAAGGTTTTTGCGGAGCAGCTTTTCCTGCGCGTTTGCCAGTTCGTTTTCGGTTTCCAAGGCAAAACCCACCATTAACTGGTGCGGCTGTTTTTGCTTGCCCAGCGTGGCGGCAATGTCCACGGTTTTCACCAGCGGCAAACTGAAATGGTCTTCATTCTTCTTAATTTTCTGTTCCGCTTGGGTTTCCGGGCGGTAATCGGCAACGGCGGCAGCCAATACCGTAATGTCGGATTCCGGAAAAAAACCGGCGGCGGCCTCATACATCTGTTGCGCACTCGTCACACGCGTCACGCGGATGCGCGGGTGCGTGGCTTGCAGGTGCGTGGGCCCGGCCACGAGTTGCACCTGTGCGCCGTGGGCGGCCATGCTTTCGGCGATGGCGAAACCCATTTTGCCCGTTGAGTGGTTGCCAATGAAACGCACCGGATCCAGCGGTTCGTAGGTGGGTCCGGCGGTGATGAGTACTTTTTTGCCGGTCAAAACACCATCAAATCCCGAATTTTGTTCCTGAGCTTGGGGTTTCGGCTTTTCAAAAGATACTATTTCCGCATTCTGCATTCCAAATTCGGAATTCAGAAATTCGACAACGTGTTCCGGCTCGGCCATGCGGCCTTCGCCCGTCAGGCCGCTGGCGAGTTCGCCGTGTTCGGCAGGAATGATGAGGTTTCCGTACGATTGCAGTTTCGCCAAGTTTGCCCGTACCGCCGGATGCCGGTACATATCCAAATCCATGGCCGGGGCGAAAAACACCGGGCACTTGGCCGACAAATACGTGGCGGTGAGCAGGTTATCGCACAATCCGTTGGCGCATTTGGCCAGCGTGTGGGCACTGGCTGGGGCGATAACCAAGGCATCGGCCCACAGACCCAGTTCCACGTGGTTGTTCCACTGGCCGGTTTCATGGTTGGAAAACTCCGTCAGAACCGGATTTTTGGACAGTGTACCGAGCGTGAGCGGGGTGATGAACCCGGCGGCAGAAGTCGTTAAAACGACTTTCACTTCAGCACCGGCCTTTATGAACAGCCGCACCAGCAAGGCTGCCTTGTAGGCGGCAATGCTGCCCGAAACGCCCAAGAGTATTTTCCTGCCTGCCAGCATAAAACGGGTTCGAGCTTAATGTGAAAACCCGCAAGCCTTGAAGCCTTGCGGGTTTGGATGCCATTTGGATGCTTGGAATCAGATTTCCGGTGCTTTTTCCTCTTCCTCGCGGAAACGGAAGTACAGTTTGCCCGCCAAGAACTCGTCCATGGCCACCGAAGCGGGTTTGGGCATCCGTTCGTAGAACTTTGAAATCTCGATTTGCTCGCGGTTTTCAAACACTTCTTCCAAGTTGTCCACCGTCGAAGCGAATTCGGCCAGCTTACCGTTCAGTTCTTCCTTGTTGCGCATGGAAAGTTCACGTGCCCGGCGCGCAATGATGGCTACCGATTGATAGACATTGCCGGTGGGGGCGGCAATCTTGTCATTGTCGCGCGTCATGATGGACGAGAGTGCGTTGGGTTTGATCATGGTATGGATGTTTTGGATGCTGAATGTGAAATTTTCAAGCGCATTTTTTGGGTGGCCATGAAATTCTTGGGCGGCCACAAGGGCTGTTCCTACTGTTCCTGGGCTTTCTGGCTTTGCAGGTCTTTGCCAACCGCACCGATGGCATCCATGCTCTTGCCATAATACCCTTCGGCTCTTCTCAGGAAACGGCTTTGCGGATACTTGTCCAAAAAAGTCTCGTACAGGCTCATGGTTTCCTGATAGCGTTCCTTCTGTTTGGCGGTTATGCTTTGTTCGGCCAGCAGAAACTCGCTCTCAATCTTGCGGAAGGCGATTTCCTCGTTGTAGTCAGAGTCGGGAAAGCCGCGCTGGAAATTGTTGAAAGCCACCATTGCGGCCTTGTGGTTGCCGATGCGGGCGTACAATATGGCCGATTCGTAGGCTTTCTTCTCCAGTTTCCTGCGCAATTCATCAATCAGCTTGGTGCATTGCTCGCGGTATTTGCTGTCGGGGTAGGTGTTGATGAAGTTTTGCAACGCCGCCGACGCATCAATGGTGCTTGACTGGTCCAAGTTGAAATTGGGCGAATCCTCGTACAGCGAAACCGCATACATGTACATGGCTTCCTCGGCGTATTGGCTGCGGGCGTAAGTCTCGTAGAATTTCTGGAACTGGTATTTGCTCAGGATGTAGTCCCGGAGGTAATACTTGGAGTAAGCGTGGTAGAAATTGCCCTTTTCCGCTTCCGGTGCGCCCTGGATCAGTGGCAATACTTCCTCAAAAAGAATGTCGGCCTTGGAGTATTTCTTGTTTGCGTAATACTCAAAGGCGGCCTTCACTTTCTTCTGCACATCCGTGCTTTTCCGGAGCTTTTCAAACGGGCTGCATCCCGAAAATGCCAGGCAAAGCAAAAGTAGTGCGAGAATGAATCTGTTTTTTTGCATAGAGGGCGCAAAGGTAACGAATAGAAGGCGGAACCGCAACACAATGCGCGGCAATAGTCCGTTGGCCACAGGTGGCTGATAATGAAACGGCGGCGTACCGGAAATAGTATGTTTGGCAGAGGCGAAACCTAAGACGGATGCCGGATGATGAGTTTGCGGGTAAACAGGCTTTTGCCATCGGTGGAAAGCGTGTAGAAGTAGATGCCCGGCGCAAAGTCGGTGACGGCAAACTGCAACTTGCGCGATTCCCTGCTCAGTTTGTATTCGGCCACGGAGCTGCCCAGCACGTTGCTGAGGGTAAATTTGGCTTCTTTCAATTCGCCCGTGATTTCATATTCCAAGGTGGCGGTGGCAAATGCCGGGTTGGGAAACACGCCTGAAACGGTAATCTTGTCGTTGGAGAAAACCGGGCTGCCGTTTTGGAAAACGTTCCGTATTTGCCTCACCGAAGGTGCGTCGGTGGATGGCGCGGTGCGTGGCCGGGCCAAAACGCCAAGGGAACACGCCAAAAAGTAAATGAGTAGGGAAATATGTAAAAAATGCTTCATGTCTGGCTGGTTTAGAAATGCCCCATAGATTGGAATTTTCGGTCGGCCTGTTGCCGCCTGTCCGCACAGTGTTAGTGCTGTTTCTTTGTTTTGGTAAATATACCTGAAATAATCGTTTGCAGTTGCCGCTTTTATGATGAATTGTATCTTTTCGGGTGCAAATGGTAATTATTCATGCTTGGGCTTGTGTCCGGCTTGCTGATGCACGCATAAAAAAACGTGCCTGTTTTGGCCTGCTTGGCGCACCGGCGGCTTGCGTGTCGGCTATCCCGATTTCAATTTGGCTGCGGCCTTGGCTGTTGTTTTGGCTTTGGCCGTTGTTTTGGGTTCGCTTTTCCTCGGTTTTTTCGGCACCGGCAAAGGCGTTTCCTTCCTGACCATCACATCTTTCCGGGCCGGTTTTTCCGCATCCCGCCATTTGAACCCGCGCAGCCGCGTGTCGGGTTCGGCAATTTCGTGCGGCGGTATGAATATCGCGTCCGGCTTGTTCAAAAATGCCACCCGCTTCACCTTGCCATCGGTCAGGTTAATGATCATGTTGCTGCATTCAACCTTGTTCACGCCCCGGATGTCGGTGTTCAGGTCGTTGAGTACCCACGTCACGTTTTCGCCGTTGCCGTTTACCGTCACCCGTTCCAGTTTGCTGTCGCTGCCGTTGAAAAACGCCACCATCTGCCGCCCTTTCACCTGGTTGTAGTTTTTAAGTGTGTCCAGCGAAATCACGAATGAGTTGGTTTTCAGAAACATCCGGTCCATCTTGTTGTTGGCCAGTTGTATGCGCACGGTGTCAGCCATGAGTTGGCTCTGGTCGTTCCACAACACCGGATCGTGGTAAAAATGGATGAGAGAATCCAACTGGTTGTACACCAGCGAGTCGCATTTGCCTTGCAGGTCTTTCTTGAAGATTTTCACGTGGTTGTAGGCAAATATCTTTTTGACGCTGGTCTCCTTGTTTTCCACCGAGGCCAGTGTGTCGGCGGTGATGTACAGCGTGTCCTGCTGCATTATTTTCTTCATCAGTGCCCTGCCGTGGACTTTTGAAAGCCCAAATTCGCCGAAATACCGCCCCGTATCGCCCTCCACCACCACGCTGTCCTGTTTGGCATACAGCACCACGTTGCCCGTTGCCACGCCTTTCTCCTTGAGTTTGTCATAATTCAGCCGGTCGCCGGTGAGTATGTAGGTCGAGTATTCAATGGAACTGCGCGCCCGGAAATTGGAAACGCCCGTCACCGTATTGTACTCGCCATCGGTCGAAACCAAGGTGCCATCCTTGCCCACAATCCGCGTGAGGGTGGTGAAATACGCGGTTTTCGAGTTGGTGGCATACACCACCCTATCAGAAGTCAGCGTGTATTTAGGGTTCACCATCACCACGTCGCGTTCAAAAGTAAACACCTTGGTTTGGGTGTTGTAATAGCCCTGCTTGCTGGTAACCGTGTTTTTACCTTCCACAATGCGGCCATTGTCGGGGTAGTGCGCCACGCTGGTGCGCATATTGTAATCGAGTATTTCGGTGTTCAGTATCTTGGTGCCGTCGTTCATCACAACATTGCCGCGCATTTCCGATTGCTTGGTTTGGCCGTTGTACGTGCCGTTGTTGCCGGTTATCGTCACCGAATCGCCTTCCACAATGCGCACATTACCGTAAGCCTCCACAAAATTGCGGGCGTTGTACAGGTAGGCCGAGTCGCAGTTGATGGTTGTGTTGCCTTGTCGTAGCCGCACATTGCCCACCAGCCGCCGCGTTTCCTGCCCGTCTTTCACGGTTCCAAACAGGTTGTCGGCATATTCCAGATTGACTTTTTCCTTTTGCGCCAATGCCGGAACCGCGCCGCCAACCAACACCAACAAACAGATAAATTGTAACGGAAGGCGCATTGAATGGAAAATAATCAGGTTCTGGATACGGACGCGGGGCGGCCAAAATAGCATGTTTCAAAGAAGCCAAACCCCCTTGTCCTTCGTCGGAAGGACAAAACAAAATAGTATCTTTCAAAATTGCCAAACCCCGCCGTTCAAAAGCCCCCTCTTTCGGAGGGGTCGGGGAGAGACTTGTTTGCTTTGGCGCAAAAATCCCGCCAAATTTGTTTCCTCAAAGTTCTCATTTAAACCGATGCTGGAAAAGTTTTTAACATACATTAACGAAAAGTCATTGTTTGTGCCGACCGAAAAAATCCTGCTGGCCGTCAGTGGTGGCATGGATTCGGTGGTGATGGCGCATTTGTTTTTGAAAGCCAAACTGGATTTTGCGGTGGCGCACTGCAATTTCGGCTTGCGCGGCGAAGAATCGGAGGCCGATGAACAGTTTACAAAAAAGCTCGCCAAAAAATACAAGGTTCCGTTTTTCGTGGAGCAGTTTGACACCCAAGCTTTTGCCGACCGCGAAAAGATTTCGGTGCAGATGGCCGCCCGCGTGCTGCGCTACGAATGGTTTGAAACCGTGCGTCGCGCCGGTGGCTTTGACTATATCGCGGCGGCGCACCACCTCAACGACACGCTGGAAACGGTGCTGCTGAACCTGGCCAAAGGCACGGGCATTGCGGGTCTGCACGGAATCCAGCCTAAAAACGGCCGTATCGTGCGGCCCATCCTGTTTGCCGACCGCGAGGAGATTTACGCGTATGTGGTTGAAAACCAGTTGGCTTGGCGCGAAGATTCGTCCAATCAGTCGTCGCATTACCAGCGCAACCTGATCCGCAACGAAGTGGTGCCGCTGCTCAAGACCATCAACCCGAACTTGGAAAATACCATTGAACGCACTGCCGAGCGGGTTTTGGCCATTGAAAAGATACTATTTTCGGAAATCGAACGGCTGCAAACGCAAATTTGCCGGCAGGAAAGCGACGTGCATTTCATTGATTTCGGGCGGCTGCAAGCCGAAACAGAACCCGTTGCCAAGCTGGAATACCTGCTCAAGCCGTTTCACTTCACGTACACCCAAACGCGCGACATTTGGCAGGTGCTGGCTGCCGAACCGGGCCGCCATTTCGATTCGCCCACGCACCGGTTGGTCAAAGACCGCACCGATTTGGTAATCACGCCCAAGCCGCTGCACGACTTCATTCCGGCCACCATCGGTGCGGGCCAATCCGGTTTTACGAATGAAATAGTATCGCTGGAAATGCACAAACTGCCTGCCACCGGTTTTAAGATTCCCACTTCGCCCAAGATTGCGGCCCTGGATTATGGCTTGCTGAAATTCCCGCTCAAAATCCGGCTTTGGCGGCAGGGCGATAAATTCAGTCCGCTGGGAATGGAACAGAAAAAAAAGCTCAGCGACTTCCTGATTGATGCCAAGGTGCCGCAGAATATTAAGGAACGCACGCACGTGCTGCTATCGGGCGACGACATTGTGTGGATTGCCGGAATGCGGATTGACAACCGTTTTAAAATCACGGACAAGACGGAAACCGTGTACTTGGTGAATATGCGCACGGAATAGTATCCTTTTGAGCCGCCAAACCTCCGAAAACGCCAAAAGCCTTCCCTCTGGAAGGCTTTTGGCGTAGCATTCTCCGCAAAACGAATGCTTACAGTGACAGCGTATCCAGCACGCTGTTCATGCTGCGCACCGCTTCCGCCGACTTGCCAAAGGCTTCCTGCTCGGCGGCATCAAGTTTATAGTCTAAAATGCGTTCCCAACCGCCTTTGCCAATCACCACTGGCACGCCGAGACAAATGTCTTTCTGGCCGTATTCGCCATCCAAGGCAACGCAGCACGGGAACACCTTTTTCTGATTCCGCACAATGCTCTCGACCAGCAATGCGCTGGCGGCTCCGGGGGCATACCAAGCCGAAGTACCAATCAGTTTGGTCAGCGTTGCGCCGCCCACCATGGTGTCGGCGGCCACTTGCTTGAGTTGCTCTTCAGTCAGGAATTGGCTTACCGGCACGCCGTTGAACGTGGCAAGGCGCGTGAGCGGAATCATGGTGGTGTCGCCGTGGCCGCCAACCACCGTGGCCTGCAAGTCGTTGGGCGAGCAGTTGAGTGCCATGGAAAGGTAGGTCTTGAAACGCGCACTGTCCAGAATGCCGCCCATGCCAATGATGCGGTTTTTGGGCACGCCCGCCGCCTTCAAGGCCAGATAGGTCATGGTGTCCATGGGGTTGGAGACGATGATGATGACCGCATCGGGCGAGTGTTTGAGCAGGTTTTCCACTACGCCCTTCACAATGCCCGCGTTGGTGCCAATCAGATCTTCGCGCGTCATGCCGGGTTTGCGCGGAATGCCCGACGTGATGACCACCACATCCGAACCGGCGGTTTTGCCATAATCGTTCGTGGAGCCGGTGATTTTGGTGTCGAATTCCAGCAGCGTGGCCGTCTGGAACATATCAAGACCCTTGCCTTCGCTCAGGCCTTCCTTGATGTCGAGCAGCACTACTTCTTCGGCCAGTTCGCGGCGCACAATATTATCGGCGGTGGTGGCTCCCACGGCTCCGGCTCCTACAACGGTGATTTTCATACGGTTACAAACGGGGGTTTGGTGTTTCTAAAAGATACTATTTTGTCGGGGCTAAAATTAGAACGGAAAACGGAAGGAAAAAACAATCCGCA
>JANPIL010000059.1:0-2399 GCA_031424975.1 Sphingobacteriales bacterium | reverse complement strand
GCCCGCACCACACTGCCACTCGTGAGCGGCGTGACGTAGTGCGCCTTGAGCTGCTGCCCGTTCAGGTACACTTGATCGGCGGGGTGCGCCGAACCCATCAGGTACATATCCACTTGCGGCAGCCGCAGCACGCCCAGCGTACTTTTGACCCCCGGCTTGCGGATGTAGTTGGTGGCGTACTGTTCGGGCGGCTCGTGCGAGTCAATGAGCAGGATGTTTTCGGAGGGCATTCCGTAGATGTCGCGCGTTTCCACAAAACTGCGGATGCTGGTGTAAATGTCGGTGTCCACGTGCAACGCCCCGCAAACGGTGCGCATGAAATCATCTTCGGCGGATGAGAACAGGTTGTCGGCCAAGCCGATTTCAATCAGGCGCAGCACAATGATGATTTTCTGCCGCAGTTCGAGTTCGGCGTTGATTTGGGCGCAGATGCGCAGAATCTCATCCGGCCCCTGTTCGGAGGTTTTCAGGTATTTCTCAAACGAACGGACGTAGAGCGGCACCGAGTCGTCGTCCACGTTTTCGTAAAGGAACTTGCGGATGGTTTCGCGTTCCTCCTCCGAGATGCCGTCAATCCGGGCATTGATGGCGAGCAGTTGCAGGATGGCGTTGAGTACTTGTTCTCTCACGTGTAAGTGGTTAAGACGTTTGCCGTTTTGTGTCTGTATGGTTGGCGTTGAAAATGCAGGGACGTTGCAATGCAACGTCTCTCACGCCGCAAAATAGTATGTTTCAGAAAGCCCAAACCTCTTTGTCATTCCGACGAAGGAGGAATCGGGCCTTCACTTGCCCGCAAGTCCGGGCATTGGTACGCGATTCGCGCCAGATTCCTCCTTCGTCGGAATGACAAGAAACAGTATGTTTCAAAAAGCCCAAACCCGCCTGTTCTCCCGAATGCTGATGCGCGATTCCGGTCTGACACTCAGTGTCTGACCGGAGGTGCGGCCTTCACCCGCTCACCCCGATTGGCAATCGGGGTGTTTGCGGGTTCGTATCTCCGACGCGTGTGGCAGAACATTGCGCCGCCCGCCGCCAATCCGCCGGACTTGGAAAGTCCGCCTACCGTTTCAAAAATAGTATCTTCCAGAAACCCCAAACCCGTTTGCACCGGCTGCCGGATTTCTGGCAAGCGGATACGGTAAAAATCCCGGACGGGCATAAAAATTGCCTGTTTCCGGACGGGCTTGCCGCGTCACGCTTGTAAAAGAACAAAGTTCCGCCCATATTTCCCATCCATAAAACCACCAACCTTCATGCACACCCACACAACACCTGCCGCCAGTGCCGGCACATTCGCCATTGGCGGCGACCTGACCGTGAACCGAATGGGTTTCGGAGCCATGCGCATTACCGGAGACGGCATCTGGGGGCCGCCCAAAGACCACGCCGGAGCCGTCCGCGTACTGCAAAAAACCTTGGAACTGGGCATCAATTTCATTGACACCGCCGACAGCTACGGCCCGTATATCTCGGAGGAAATCATTGCCGAGGCGTTGCACCCGTACCCGGCGGGGCTGGTTATCGGCACCAAGGGCGGACTGACGCGCACCGGCCCCAACCAGTGGCCCGTAAACGCGCATCCCGACCATTTGAAACAAGCACTCGAAGGCAGCCTGAAACGCCTGAAACTGGAACGGATTGACCTGTACCAGTTGCACCGCTTCGATGAAAAAGTGCCCGCCGAAGACACGCTGGGCTTTTTGAAAGATGCGCAGGCCAAAGGCTTGATCCGGCACATCGGCCTGTCGGAAGTGTCGGTGGCCGACATTGAGCGGGCAAGGAAAATGATTGAAGTGGTGTCGGTGCAGAACATGTACAGTTTCGGCAACCAACGCTGGAACGATGTGCTGGCCTACTGCGAGCAACACAACATTGCGTTCATACCGTGGTACCCGTTGGATGCGGGCAAGCTGGGCGAGGCCGAAGCCTTGAAAAAGGTGGCGAAAAAACACCAAGCCACTGACTATCAGGTGGCATTGGCGTGGCTGCTGAAGGTTTCGCCCGTAATGCTGCCCATTCCCGGCACTTCGTCGGTGGCGCACTTGGAGGAAAACACGGCGGCGGCAAGCATTGAACTGGACGCGGAAGACATGGCGCTGCTGCCAAGGAAATGAAGCGGAAAGCCTTCTTTCCGAAGAAAGGCGCAAAAAAATAGTACGTTTTGAAAAGGCGAAACCTGCTTCTATTGCTTGCCTTACGGACACGCACGGATGGCCCGGAATCCGTGCGTGTTTGTGGGGCGGGCTAGAAATAGTATGTGGACTTGTTTAGTTGAATTTTGTCCTTAGGTTAATCAGACTCGATGCCAAATACAACCAGGATTTGAAGTTCTGCGCTTTGTATTCAAACCGTATCAAGATTCGTTTGTAGCTGTCCATCCAGGCAAAAACAGTCTCTAT
>JANPIL010000058.1:0-2604 GCA_031424975.1 Sphingobacteriales bacterium | reverse complement strand
ATAGAGACTGTTTTTGCCTGGATGGACAGCTACAAACGAATCTTGATACGGTTTGAATACAAAGCGCAGAACTTCAAATCCTGGTTGTATTTGGCATCGAGTCTGATTAACCTAAGGACAAAATTCAACTAAACAAGTCCTTTCAAAAACCACTTAAATCCCGCATTGGCACAGTGTTTTTAAACTTCCGCTTACACTTTCACGGCAAGCAAAATGACAAAAAAAGGCACAGGTTCACTGATTCCGCTGGCGCTTGGCGTTGGTTTGGTACTGGCTGCCCGGACAATAATCCGGAAAAAGCGAGCCTATGATCTGGATGGCAAGGTTGTGCTGGTTACGGGCGGTTCGCGCGGGCTGGGTCTGGTGCTGGCACGCCAATTGGCACGCCAGAATGCCAAAATCGCCATTTGTTCCCGTCAGGACGAACAACTGGATCGCGCGGAGGCCGAACTGCGCGAAGCCGGAGCCGACGTGCTTGCCCTCAACTGCGACATGACCGTGCAATCGGACGTGGAGCGGATGGTCAAGCGGGTGCAGTCGCATTTCGGGCATATTGATGTGCTCATCAACAATGCGGGCATCATTCAGGTGGGGCCGCTGGAAAACCTGTCGCTGCACGATTTTGAGGAAGCTATGAACACGAATTTCTACGGCCCGCTGTACGCGGTCATGGCGGTATTGCCGCATATGCGCCACCGCCATCAGGGGCGTATCGTGAACATATCATCGGTGGGCGGCAAGGTGAGCCTGCCGCATATGCTGCCCTACAGTGCCAGCAAATTCGCGCTGGGCGGCCTGTCCAAAGGCTTGCGTTCGGAACTGAGCCGCCACGGGATTGTGGTCACAACCGTGTTTCCGGGATTGGTGCGCACGGGCAGTCCGCGCAATGTGCCCGTCAAAGGCAACCACGAGGCGGAGTACGCGTGGTTCAAGACCGCCGATTCAATGCCATTGCTTTCGGCGAGTGCCGAAGCCACCGCCGACCAGATTATCGGGGCGATGAAAAAGGGAACGGCGGAGTTGGTCACTACGCTGCCCGGTAAGTTATTGTCGCTGATGAATGAGGTGTTGCCGGAACTGACAGCCGATGTTTTCAGCCTGACCAATCGTTTGCTGCCCCGCGCCGCCACCGGTGCCGCCGGATTCCAGCGGCGTTACGGCCACGAAGTGGAAAGCGGGGCTTCGAGCAACGCCATTGCCAGAACAAGCGATGAGGCGGCTGAGCAGAATAACGAGATGTAGCGCACAGGCCGGAAAAAACAGTATCTTTCAAAAACACAAAACCCCCGGAATTTCATGCCTGGGGGTTTTGTGTTTTTGGTTCAGTTCGATTTTTCGACCTTGTAAATGAAATATTTCGTGTCGCCGCGCCACGGCAACGTGTAGTATTTTTCCTTGTAATAAAGCTTGATTCGGCGGCCGTTCAAGTTGGCATCTTCCAAGTCTTTGACCAATTGCGCGTCATCCTTGCTCACCGAAAAATCCCAGAGCGAGGAGGCCGGGCTTCCGCTTTCCTGCGTGAGTCCGCCCAAGTTGAGTTGTCCCTCCAAAGTCTTGAAAACGTAGCCTTTGTGGCTCAGTTTCACGATGGTCCCGGCACGGGTTCCGTCGCTATAATTGCCGAACAGGAAATAAATCGCAATTAGCAGCCCGATCACGATAAGGCCGATTACACCGAATTTTACAGTTCTCATGGGAAGTAGTGGGTTGGATTTGGAATCAGTTCAGGTCAAAAAGGCAAGCCGGTTTGTTTTTCAGGAAGACACGCTTATTTGTACAGTTCCATGCCCGCACTGTAATATTTGTCGCCCGGTTTCCAGAACGGACGTTCCGGCGCATTGCCAATCAGGCGGCAGGCATACACGTAGGAACCGAAAAACCGGTACAAGTAATTGTAATTCAGCGTGTTCCACTGGTCGGATGCTTGGTGGTAATGCTTGGTTACCTCGCCATCAAAAGCGGTCAGGCCCAAACTGAACGTAGGAGCCGGAACGCCTTTCTTGGCAAAACTCACATTGTCCGAACGGTCAAAAAGATTCTGTTCCGGCACCGGGTCGTCAATGGCAGTCAGATTATACGCCTGGCAGGCCGTTTTGATAAAACCCTCGGCCGTGGTGCGCCCCAACCCGATAATGGTGGCCACCGTAGTGTCGTTGTAGCCCGCATTATCGCTGTTGAAACAGTAAACCATCTTGTTCAGGGGCAGCAGCGGATGCTCCACAAACCAGTTGCTGCCGAGCAAACCCTTTTCTTCACCCGTGAAAAGCACGAACAACGCCGAACGTTTGGTCGGGTGTCTGGCAGGTTTTCGGCTGCCGAAAGCACGGTCACTGTCCCTACGGCGTTATCGCGTGCGCCGTTATAAATCGTGTCGCCTTCGGCATTGGCTCTCCCGATGCCAATGTGATCATAATGAGCCGAATAAACAATGTGTTCGTCTTTCAGCTTCGCATCGCTACCCTGCGCATACCCCACAATGTTGTACGTTGTAAATTTGCGTGCCGCCATGCCTTCCACTTTCACCTTGGCCCTGATTTTCTTTTTTCCCGCCCAAAAAACCGCTTCCTTGGCGGCCACATCGTGCAGCCAGATGTGGTTGATTTC
>JANPIL010000057.1:0-5576 GCA_031424975.1 Sphingobacteriales bacterium | reverse complement strand
GGGAGGTTTGGGCTTTTCAAATCATACTATTTTGTAAAACGGCAAATCCCCCGCTTGTGGCGGGGGATTTGCCGTTTTTGTTTCCCGTCATCTGCAAGACGGCAGGCACAACAGGCCACCACAGTTTGGCTGGAACGAGGTATTATTTCCCCAACAATCGGTTTGCGTTTCAGATTGGCGGTTCATTCAGCGCATTGCCCGTGTTGGTTCGGTTTTTTTATTTTTATTTCCGAGTCCGCGAGGCATACCTCCCGGCGGCGCAAGCCAGTCTGAAATCTCGACTTCCTAACCCCGATTCAGCCCATGAGACCACCACAATCCACCTATGCAATGGACAACCTTCCCGATTACAAAACACCGTTTGCAACCACCGAACAATACATCGAAAACACATTACAAGACAACGAACTGATACTGGAAAAACAGCCAGCCAAAACCACCCCGGCGGCCTCCCCCATCCGCGACCTCATTTGCTTCAGCCATCTGCGGTGGAACTTCGTATTCCAGCGGCCGCAGCACCTCATGACCCGTGCCGCGCAGGGTTGGCGCGTGTTTTTTGTGGAGGAACCGGTTTTTTCCGAAGATTTGGCCTTGGCCACCTTTCAAGAAAGACACGAAGGCCAACTGCACGTAATCACCCCGCACCTGCCCGCCACGCTGTCTGCCGAACAAATACGCCAGGAGCAGCAAAACCTGATGGACACGCTGGTGAAACAATACGAAATCGCCGATTACGTGTGCTGGTACTACACGCCGATGGCCTTGGCGTTCAGCCAGCACTTGGAGCCAACCGTGGCGGTTTACGACTGCATGGACGAATTGTCGGCGTTCAGCGGCGCACCACCCGAACTGATTGGCTGGGAAAACGACCTATTTGCCATGGCAGATGTGGTATTTACTGGCGGGGTAAGCCTGTACGAGGCCAAACGCGAACGCCACTCCAACGCCCATGCGTTTCCGAGCAGCATAGAACGCGAGCATTTTGCGAAGGCCAAACAAAGCATGGATGAACCGGAAGACCAACGCCGCATTGGCTCCCCGAAAATGGGCTTTTACGGCGTGATTGACGAACGGTTTGACCTTGACTTACTGCGCGAACTATCCAACCGCCGCCCCGACTGGCACTTTGTGATTATCGGCCCGGTGGTGAAAATAGATGCCCTGTCGCTGCCGCAAAACCTGAACATCCACTACTTGGGCATGAAAACCTACGACCAACTGCCCGCCTACCTGAGCGGCTGGACGGTGGCCTTGCTGCTGTTTGCCCGCAACGAATCCACGCGCTTCATCAGCCCGACCAAAACCCCCGAATACCTGGCGGCAGGCAAACCGGTGGTCTCCACGCCCATCCGCGACGTGGTGCATCCGTACGGCGAATCGGGCTTGGTTCACATTGGCGAGAGTGCCGATGAGTTTGAAGCCGCCATAGAAAAAGCAATGCAAATGGCCGGTGATGCCGAGTGGCAGGAAAATGTGGACGGTTTCCTGTCCACCAATTCCTGGGACCTGACGTGGCAGCGAATGAAAAGCCTGCTGGAAGAGCAGGCACACGCCACTGCAAGCCGTAATACCGCTGAAAGACAGCCAATCCGCTGAGCGGCTTTTCCAATCAATTCACAACCACCCAACCCGCAAACACAATGTACGACTATTTAATCGTAGGCGCTGGCTTTGCCGGCAGTGTGCTGGCCGAACGCCTGGCCAAAGACAACAACAAGGTTCTGATCATTGACAAGCGGAACCATATTGCCGGAAATGCGTATGACTTCCATAACAAGGACGGAATCCTGATCCATAAATACGGGCCGCATATCTTCCATACCAATTCTTCCGAAGTATTCGACTATCTCTCGCAATTCACCGCTTGGCGGCCTTACGAACACAAGGTGCTGGCGGCGGTGGATGAAAAGCTGCTGCCCATCCCGATAAACCTGGACACGGTGAACCGCCTGTATGGCTACGATTTCACTTCGGATGAACTGGAGCAGTATTTCGCACGCATTAAGGAACCGGTGGCAACCATCCGCACGTCGGAAGACGTGGTGGTGAGCCAAGTGGGGCGCGACCTGTACGAAAAGTTTTTCCGGGGATACACGCGCAAGCAGTGGGGCATGGATCCGTCGGAACTGGACAAGCTGGTCACGTCGCGCATACCGACACGCACCAACCGCGACGACCGGTATTTTACCGACGAGTACCAGTTCATGCCACTGCACGGCTACACGCGGATGTTTGAGAACATCCTGGATCATCCGAACATTGACATCGCGGTGGACACGACGTTTGCCGAAATCAAGAAATACGTGGATTACAAGAACTTGATCTTTACTGGGCCGGTGGATGAATACTTCGATTACTGCCATGGCAAACTGCCCTACCGTTCGTTGCAGTTCAAGCACGAAACCTTGGATACGGCTTGGATGCAGCCCGTGGGCGTGGTAAACTACCCCAACGACCACGAGTATACACGCATCACCGAATACAAGCACCTGACGGGGCAACAACACGCCAAAACCAGCATCACCTACGAATACCCTTCGTGGGAAGGTGATCCGTACTATCCGGTTCCCAAGCCCGAAAACGCGGCCCTTTACCAAAAGTACAAGGAATTGGCCGAGGCCGTGCCAAACGTGCATTTTGCGGGCAGGCTCGGCACTTACCGCTATTATAACATGGATCAAGTGGTGGCTCAGGCCCTCACGCTCTACGGAAAACTTACCGATGGCAAATCCATGAAGGCCGTGGTGAACCCCAAAAGGGAACTGTCGGAAACCAAAATCGAACGAAAGCATGCCCAAACCCCGAAAATATTCGCATCCGCCCCGGCCATCCGCAGCGGAATACCGGCCATCCGGAAAGCCTCTTGAAATCTGGGGCGGCATTGAATGTTCGGTAAACCGCGTGGGCGATGCATACCACGACCAATTGCTGAAAAACGGTCACCAAACGCGTCCCGACGATTTGGAGGCCATTGCCCGGCTCGGCATCAAGACCATCCGTTATCCGGTGGTTTGGGAACGCATCGCACCCGACCACCCCGGCCAGCCTGACTGGCGGTGGACGGACGAAAGGCTGGGCTTGCTGCGCCAAAAAGGCATCAACCCAATTGCCGGACTGCTGCACCACGGCAGCGGCCCGCGCTACTGCACGTTTGACCAACCGGATTTTCCCGAAACCTTTGCCCGGTTCGCACGGCAAGTTGCCGAACGGTATCCTTGGCTGACGCTGTACAACCCCATCAACGAGCCGCTCACCACGGCTCGTTTTGCGGGTTTGTACGGCTTCTGGTATCCGCACGGAACCGACGACAGGGCCTTCTGCCGCATACTGCTGAACCAATGCAAAGGCATTGTGCTGGCCATGCGCGAAATCAGGCAGGTGAATCCGGATGCGCAACTGATCCAGACCGAGGATTTGGGCATGACGCACAGCACCGAACCGCTGCGCTACCAGGCCGAATTTGAAAACCGCCGCCGCTGGCTTGGCTTCGACTTGCTTTGCGGCAAGGTGGGCAGGCAGCATCCGCTCTGGAATTACTTGATGCGTTCGGGTGTGGAGCCTGAGGAGTTGGATTTTTTCCACGCCCATCCGTGTCCGCCCGATATGCTGGGCATGGATTATTACCTGACCAGCGAACGGTTTTTGGATCACGACACTGACAAATACCCGTCACACTTGGTCGGCGGCAACGACTGGCACACGTATGTGGATGTGGAGGCGGTGCGCGTGCCGGAAGCCAAGATGGCGGGAGCCGAAAACCTGCTCACCGAGGCTTGGCAGCGTTATGGCATACCATTGGCCGTTACGGAGGCACATTTGGGCTGCACGCGCGAGGAACAATTGCGCTGGTTTTACCAGTCTTACCAGACCGGCCAGCGGCTGCTTGCCAAGGGTGTGGATTTCCGGGCCGTCACGGCGTGGGCCATGCTGGGTTCTTATGATTGGAACAGCCTGCTAACCCGCGACACCAACCATTACGAGCCGGGACTGTTTGATGTTCGTTCGCCCGAACCGCGCCCCACGGCTCTGGCCACTTTGGTGAGGCAACTGGTTGGGCGGGAAACGGATTTGCATCCGGTAGTGGCCGAGCCGGGTTGGTGGCAGCACGCAAAACCGCCGGACGGTGGGCAAATCACCAAAAAAACCCTGCTGGTCTTCACCGACAACGCGTCAATGGGCCGGGCTTTCGCCCTTGTCTGCGAGCAGCGAGGCTTGGCCTGCCGTGTGGTTTCCGCCGATTCCCTAAAAACGGCTGGCGATACGCATTCGCTGGTGCTTTCCTTGCGTCCTTGGGCAATCATCGCGGTTTGTGAGCCGGTTGCCCATACTTCGTCGGCTTGGCAGTTGCACGGGGCCGCGCAACCGCATAACCTGACGCACTTGGTGACGGTATGCCAACACCACGATATACCGTTGCTGGCCTTTTCCAACGATTCCGTTTTTGACGGGGCTAAAGGAAAGCCTTACACGGAATCGGATTTGGTTTGTCCGGCGGGCGTGGCAGGCGAAAGTCTGGCAATGGCGGAAAAACTGGTTTCAGACACGTTGGCGCGGGCTTTGATTGTCCGCACCGGCATTTTGCTGAACCCTTGGCATCCCGATGCTTTGATCGGAGCAAACTTCCAAAACCTTTCGCACAACCATCCGCTGGAACTTCCCGACCACCGGCGCATCTCGCCCGCATACCTGCCCGAAGTGATCCACCACAGTCTGGACTTGCTGCTTGACGAAGCCTACGGAATATGGCATCTGGCCAACGTGGGTGAAGTGAGCTGGGCTGATTTGGCTCGAAAAATGGCGCACCAGACGGGCGGCGAAAAAACGGGCATTGAGGACTGGTACCGGCGGCAACAGGAAAAATCGCTGGGCAAAACCACCCTTTCAACGGCCATGTCCAGCGAAAAGGCAATCCTGATGTCGAGCTTGGACGAAGCCATCGCCAGTTATTGGCGTTTGCTTCCGCAACCCGCCGCTTGCTTAGTTTAAGTCTGCGTTGCCGCACACGGTTTCCCAAGTTGGCGATGCCGGGTTTGGCATTGTCAGGACATACTATTAGGACTTGCGCAAAAGTGCGTTTTTTGGCGCGAGGCGCCGCCTCGCGACCGTTATTGCCAAGCCTCCGGCCTGCTTTTGCGTAAGTCCTGACTATTTTAAATTTTCAAACCGGAATCCTGAAATCCCATCATCCCCACTGATTCAACCGTTCCCGCTTGAACCGTGGCAAAATAGTATCTTTCAAAAACACCAAACCCCACTCGCTCCGGGCACACTGTTTTTGTGGTTTCATGGTGCAACCACATTCCACATCCATGAAAAAGCAATCCGATTCACGGCGGCACTTCCTGCGCAAAGCCGGTTTGGGCGCGGCGTTTGCCGCCATCACGCAGCCGGTTGCCGCTCTTCCATCCACCAAACCCCACATCACCGCCATGCAACCTGACGAAAACAAGAAACTCGGCTTTGCCATTGTCGGCTTGGGCAAATATGCCACCGAGCAGATCATGCCCAACTTCAAAGACTGCAAACACGCCAAACTCACGGCCTTGGTCAGTGGCACGCCCGACAAAGCCCGAAAA
>JANPIL010000056.1:0-2655 GCA_031424975.1 Sphingobacteriales bacterium | reverse complement strand
ACGGATAATCCAATCGGATATTTCCGGCAGCCCGATTTCCTCGCGCAAAAACGCGGCTACCGCCACTTCATTGGCCGCATTGACGATGCAGGGCATATTGCCGCCCTTGGCCAGCGCGTCGTAGGCCAGTTGCAGGTTCACAAATGTCTCTTTGTCAGGCTGTTCAAAAGTGAGCGAAGGATACTTGGCAAAATCAAAGCGCGGCGCGCTGGTGGGCAGGCGTTGCGGATAGCTGAAAGCGTACTGGATGGGCAGTTTCATGTCGGGCAGGCCCATTTGTGCCTTCAGGCTGCCATCTTGGAATTGCACTAAAGAGTGGATGATGGACTGCGGATGCACCACCACCTCAATCTGCGAAGCAGTCAGGTTGAACAGCCACTTGGCCTCAATCACTTCCAAGCCCTTGTTCATCAGCGTGGCCGAGTCAATAGTAATCTTGGCTCCCATCTCCCAATTCGGGTGTTTCAGGGCTTGGGCTTTGGTAACGGTGCGCAGGAACTCGCGGTCGCGGCCCCGGAACGGCCCGCCCGAGGCGGTGAGGATGATTTTTTCGATGGGATTGTGCCATTCGCCCGCCAGACACTGGAAAATGGCCGAATGCTCCGAATCAACGGGATAGATGTCCACGCCCTTTTCGCGGGCCAGTTGCGTCACCAGTTCACCGGCCACCACCAGCGTTTCCTTGTTGGCCAGCGCAATATTCTTGCCCGCTTCAATGGCCTTGAGTGTCGGCAGCAGTCCGGCGTAGCCCACCAACGCCGTCAGCACCAAGTCAATGCTTTCCATCTGCACCACCGAAGCCAGTGATTTTTCGCCCGCATAGACTTTGATGGGCTGGTTGGCCAAGGCCGCCGCCACTTTTTCGTACAGGTTTTCGTTGCCAATCACGATCACATTGGGCTGGAATTCAATGGCTTGCGCGATGAGCAAATCGGCGTTGTTCTGCGCCGTAAGCACTTCCACTTCAAACGATTGCGGATGCGCGGCAATCACTTCCAACGCCTGCGTGCCGATGGAGCCGGTGGAGCCAAGGATGGCGATTCGTTTCTTGGGATTGTCCATGTGGGAAAATAGTATCTTTTGAAAGGGCGAAACCTGCTTGGAATTAAATGCGGTTCAATATTTGCCGTCCCGAACAGCGTCGCCGGAGTTTGAATCCGCAACGCTACGCCGCCTAACAAAACCTGCGCTTTCCGCACAAGCTAAAGCGTGTGCTACTGTTAAATCCGAAACCCGTTCAGTTCATCGGCCAGTTTGCGGTTGTTGGCCAGGCGGGGTACTTTGTTTTGGCCGCCCAGCTTGCCCTGCGACTTCATGTAACTGCGGAACGCATCGCGTTGCAACATTGTGAGTTTTAGCGGTTGCAGGATGTTGCCCGCAATCAAATCGTCGTAATACACGTTTAGTTTGGCGAGTTTTTGGTCGAGTGCAGCGGCAAAAGCGGACGGGTTGTGCGGTGGCACGGCAAATTCCACCAGCCATTCGTGATACGGCAAACCACCATCGGGCGGCGCGACCATCGGCGCGACGGTGAACTCAATCAGTTCGGTTTCAGGGTGTTGCTGCATGGCATATTGCATGGCGCGTTCCACTTCCTCGCCGATCACGTGTTCGCCAAAAGCCGAAATAAAATGCTTGATGCGCCCCGAAACCACCAGCCGGTACGGGTTTTTGGAAACAAACTTTACCGTGTCGCCCAGCGAATAGCCCCACAAACCGGCGTTGCTGTTGATGATCATCGCGTAGTTTTTGCCCAGTTCCACTTCGGCAATGCTTAATCGCGTGGGGTTTTCACCGAAAAACTCGTCTGCCGGGATAAATTCGTAGAAAATGCCGCTGTTTAAAAGCAACAATAAACCTTCGTGTATTTGTTTATCCTGATAGGCGAAAAAACCTTCCGAAGCCGGAAATAACTCAATGGAATCAATTTTCCGGCCAATGGATTCGTATATTTTGGCGCGGTATGGCTCAAAATTCACGCCGCCGTACACGAAAAGCGAGAAATTCGGGAAAACCTCCTGAATCTTTTTGCCTGTTCGGGCAGTGATGCGGTCAAAATACATCTGCACCCACGGCGGAATGCCCGAAATCAACGACATATCGGCCGTCAGCGTTTCGTCAATGATTTTGTCCAGTTTGGTTTCCCAATCCTCAATGCAGTTGGTGGCGTAGCTGGGCATCTGGTTGGTGCGCAAATAGGCCGGCACGTGGTGGTTGGCAATGCCCGACAGCCGCCCCGTGGGCACACTGCCTTTGGTATCCAGCACCGGACTGCCCGACAGGAAAATCAGTTTCTTGTCCAGAAAAGCGGCTTTCCCGGTTTCGTGGACGTATGTGAGCAGCGCGTTCCGGGCCGAATTTATGTGGTTCGGGATGGATTTTTGGGTGATCGGGATGTACTTTACGCCCGAGGTCGTGCCCGATGTCTTGGCGAAGTAGATTGGCTGTCCGGGCCAAAGCACATCACGCTGGCCGTCAATGATTTGCTGGATATACGGCTTCAAATCCTCGTAGTCGCGGATGGGAACCTGGCGTTTGAAATCGGCGTGCGTGCGGATGGACGCAAAACCGTGTTCGCGCCCGAAAGCCGTAGCCTTGGCATCGCGGATAAGCGATTGAAAAACGGCATCTTGCGACTCAATTGGCGCGTTTGCC
>JANPIL010000055.1:0-2674 GCA_031424975.1 Sphingobacteriales bacterium | reverse complement strand
AGCGTTTGGATAACAAGCAGCAACCCCGGAAAAAACAGGGAAAGGGCGGAAAGTGGCTTCATGGCGGGCGGAGTGGCGGTGGAACTGGCTGTTAAACGGAAAAGCGGTTTCAAGGTTATCCTCCAAAAATCCCCTTCAGTCTCCGGAGGGGGAGTTTTGCGTTCACCGTTTGCCGTTTAAAAACGTTGCGGCATTGTAGAGACGTTGCACCGCAACGTCTTTGTTTCCAATCCAGATGTTCCAGATTCAAGTTCCTGTTGGTGCCAACGCTGGCGTTGCGCAGCAGACGTTGCGGTGCAACGTTTCTACAGTTCCAAACGGCAAACGCAAAACGGGTTTCGCCTTTCCAAAAGATACTATTTTTTTGGCCGCTTGGTTGTGCTGCCCGGAGCCAATTTCTTGGCATCCGCCTCCTGTTTGTTTTCGTTGGCCTTGCGCATCGCCTCCTGCAGCCGCGCCTGAAATCCGGTTGTCTTCTTGTCCTTGTTCTTCTCGCGGTTCTCATCGAGCTTGCGCCGTATCGCGCCCTCGTCCACGAACTGCCGGATGGCCAGTTGCTGCCCGATGGTGACCAGGTTGGAGACAAAGTAGTAAAAATTCAGGCCCGCTGGCGACGAGTTCAGCACGAACATGATGAACACCGGCATTACGTACTGGATGGTCTTGTAAGGCCCCGGCACCGCCGATACGTTGGTCTGGCTGTTGTAGTACGTGAATGCCAGCGACGAAAGCGTCATGAGCACGGCAAACATGCTGATGTGCGACGATGCAGTGAACGGGATGGTGAAGGGCAACTGAATCAGCGCGTCGTACGTGGAAAGGTCGTTAGACCACAAAAAGCCTTTCTGCCGGAACTCAATCAGGTTCGGGAACAGGCTGAACAGCGCGAACAGGATGGGCATTTGCAGCAATACCGGCACGCAGCCGCTCAATGGGTTCACGCCCACTTGGCTGTAAAGCTTCATTTGCTCCTGCTGCACTTTTTGCATATCGCCGTCGTTGCGGGCTTTTATCTCTTCGATTTCGGGCTGCAAAACGCGTGTTTTGGCCATCGAAATATAGGATTTGTACACCAGCGGAAACAAAATCGTCTTGACCACTAGCACCAGCACGATGATGAGCAAGCCGTAGTTGCGGATGAACATCTCGAAAAAGTGGAAGATGGGTAGGATCACAAACCGGCTTACTTCGCGGATAACGGGCCAGCCGAGATACACGTTTTTGCGGAAACCGTCGGTCACGTTCTCGATGCTGCGGTAGTCGTTGGGGCCGAAGTAGAATTCATACCTTCCTTTGCCCGCTTTCAGGTCGGCGATGGGCAGTTTCAGGTTGGCTTCCAGCGTCTTGATGTCGTTGGGGTCACTGGCATCCACGCTGCTCTTGAACTGCGAGGCGGCCAGCGGCGCACCTTTGGCAATGAAGGCCGCCAGGAAAAACTTCTGTTTCAGGGCCACCCAGCGCAGTGGTGCGGCAATGGTTTCGTCCTGCGGGTCGGTGGAGGTTTCGCTCAGGTAGTCGAATGCCTCATCAACCCCGTAATAATTGATTGTGGAATAGAGGCGGCTGGTGGGCACGTCCTTTTCAAACCGCTGCAAATCCTCCTTCCAATAGAACTGCATCGGCGCGTTGGATAGTTGGTTGTCCAACCCGCTGATTTTCAGGTCATAATCCACCTCAAAGCCGGAGCCTTTCAGCGTGTAAGTCTGTTCCACGAACTGGTTTTCGGCCAAGGCCAACCGGAACGTGACCCGCGCCGAATCTCCTTTGGTAATTGTTTTTCCGGCATCGGCGGTGGTGAAATACAGGTTGGTCAGGTTCACATCGCCCGTGCGGGTGGGCAGCGTCAGGGTGCGCGAACCGTGTTTTTCGTCAACCAAAATCAGCGGCTTCTGGTCGTAGGTCTGGTAGTTTTTCAGCCGCACCTCCTTCACGCGTCCGCCCCGGTTGCTGAGCGTGAGGCGGATGTCCTTGTTTTCCAGGACAATATCCTTTTCAACGCCCAAACCCGCCGCCGCAAAGTCGCCGTACTGCTGGCGTGCCGCCACCGAATCGGTGGGAGCCGCCGAAACCACGGCAGCCGGGGCGGCCTTGGGCAGCACCTGCACCTGCGTCTGCTTGGGTTGCACTGCCTGGGGCTGCATGGACGAATACACGCTGTAGGCCAGCAGAATCAGGAAAATCAGCGCAAACCCAATGATGTTGTTACGATCCATTTAATGTTGAGTAAATGTTAAAAAAAGAAGCCTCCCCCCAACCCCCTCCGAAGGAGGGGGCTTAGAGGGGGTATGTAAAATAGTATCTTTTGAAAAGCCAAAACCTCCTGTTTAAAAGCCCCCTCTTTCGGAGGGGGCCGGGGGCCATTTCAACGCACCACCAGCCGCTTGGCGGTGGCGTATTCCATGGCCGCTTTCACAAAATGCACGAACAGCGGCTGCGGGTTCATGACCGTGCTTTTGAGTTCGGGGTGGAACTGCACACCCACAAACCACGGGTGGCCCTTCAGTTCCATGATCTCCACCAGCCCCGTATCGGGGTTGATGCCCGTGGGTATCAACCCCGCCTTTTCAAATGCCTCGGCATAATGGCTGTTAAATTCAAACCGGTGCCGGTGCCGTTCCGAAATCTTGGTTTTGCCGTACACATTGGCGGCTTTCGAGCCTTTTTTCAATTCGCA
>JANPIL010000054.1:0-4983 GCA_031424975.1 Sphingobacteriales bacterium | reverse complement strand
ACGCAACACGCTTTCTACGCCGCCAACTTCATTCTTTCCATCGGCATCATCGGGTTTTGCATCATTTACCTGATCACGGTCTTGTACCACACGCAAACCCGGCTCGACGAGTCGGAAGCCAACCTGAGCAGCATTCTCTCATCGCTGAACGAAGTGGTTTGGGCGGCAACACTGCCCGAACGCGACATCCTGTACATCAATGCCGCCTCGGAACGGGTATTTGCGTTTCCGCACAAACATTATTACGGGAACAAAAAATACTGGCTGCAAACCGTGCTTCCCGCCGACCGCACTGATTACCAAGCGTTTGAAGCGGAAGTATACAAGAAAGGATCGGACGAGCTTGAATACCGCGTGGTGCGCAAAAACGGCGAATTGCGCTGGCTGCAAGACCGCTGCAAAATAGTATGCGACGAAGAAGGCAAACCCGTGCGGCTGGAAGGCATAACATCGGACATAACGGAACGCAAGCTGGCCGACGAGAAAATCAAGCGGCAAAACGAACAGATGCGCGGCATTCTGGAAAGCACCCAAAGTTCGATTTTTGCCGTGGACTTGGAATACAACTACCTGACAGCCAATTCTAAACACGCAAAAAACCTGCTTTCGGCCTACGGCGTGAAAATGGGCAGCAGCATGAATATCGCCGACGGAAACCATTTCGGAGATGATACCGCGCTGGTTTTGGCGCATCTGGAACGCGCCGCGCAAGGCGAGCAGTTTTTGGTGGTCGAGGAAATGGGCAACGCCGACTGCCGCCGCACCTGGTACGAGACCATCTACAACCCGATTCAGGATGAGTGCGGCCACGTGACGGGCGTGGCCGTGTTCTCGCGCGATATTACCGAACGCAAACGTGCCGAGAATGAACTGGTGCGCACCAATTTCGAACTGGACACTTTTGTCTATCGCGCCTCGCACGATATGCGCGCACCGCTGCGGTCAGTGCTAGGGCTGGTGAACCTGAGCCGCATGGAAACCGACGAAAGCCAAAAAGCCGAATACCTGAAACTGATTGAGAAAAGCGTGGACAAACTCGACACGTTCTTCTCGGATTTGCTCGATTTCTCGCGCAACAGCCGCTTGGAACTGTCAAAGGAACCGGTGGATTTCAAAAAGTCGGTCAAGAAGGTTTGGAACGATTTGCAATACCTGGAAAATGCCCCGGACATTATGCTGATGAAGGACATTCAAATCGAGAACGACTTCCACTCCGATTATTCGCGCATCGAAACCATCCTGCAAAACCTGTTTTCCAACGCCATCAAATACCAAAGGCCCGATACTGAAGCCTATATGCGGGTAGTGATCCGGGCAGACCGCGAACAGGCCGAAATCGTGGTTGAAGACAATGGCCGGGGCATTGAAGAACAGTACATCGGCCGGATTTTCGATATGTTTTTCCGCGCCAGCTTGGGCACCCACGGGTCGGGGCTGGGGCTTTACATTACCAAGCAGGTGGTCGAAAAACTCGGCGGTAGCATCCATGTCCAGTCCCAATTAAACAAAGGCACGCAATTCACGGTCATCCTTCCCAACCATGTTCCGTCAGCGGTGATGGCCGGAATGCCCCGCAAGCCGTGAAAAAATAGTATCCGTTGAAAACACGAAACCCGCCACCGCTTTTTGGTGTTTACTGCACAAAATAGTTTCTCCGATCAATTTCGGGAAAGCCACAGCAATATTTCACCATACACTTCTCATTTTCCCTTCATCCATGGGTTTAATAGACCAGCAATTCCAATCGGGCGAGATAATCGTGACCAAAGTAGACGACCTCGTCAATTGGGCGCGGCTGTCGTCGCTGTGGCCCATGGGTTTCGGCTTGGCCTGCTGCGCCATGGAAATGATAGGGGCCTTTGCGTCGGGATACGATTTGGACCGCCTCGGGCTGTTTCCGCGCCCCTCGCCGCGCCAGTCGGATGTGATGATAGTTTCGGGAACGGTAACTTTTAAAATGGCCGACCGCATCCGGCGGCTATACGAACAGATGGCCGAGCCACGCTACGTGATTTCGATGGGCAACTGCTCCAACTGCGGCGGCCCGTACTGGCAGCACGGCTACCACGTGGTCAAGGGTGTGGATCGGATTATTCCGGTGGATGTGTACGTGCCTGGCTGCCCGCCCCGCCCCGAAGCGTTGATTGGCGGTATCTTGAAATTGCAGGAGAAAATCCGCGCCGAAAGCCTGATGGCTCCCGTTGCCTTGCTGCGGATGATGGAGTCAGGCGGCCAGCAACCGGCAACCGGGCAAGCGTGACAATCATTCCCTGATAATCCGATGGAAAACAAAAAGACCTTTTCCGAATTGAAAGCCCTGCTTATTGAACGGTTTGGCGAAGCCATAGTGCTGCACGAGCACCCCGCCGCCATGCAACCGAGCCTGACCGTTCCGGTTGCGGAAATCGCCGGAATCTGCCGGTTCCTGCACGAAAGTCCGGACACCTATTTCGACTTGCTCGAATGCCTGACCGCCTTGGACAACGGCCCGGAAAAGAATACCATGGAAGTGATCTACCACCTGTATTCCATTCCGTACGAACACGCGCTGGTGCTGAAAATAGTATGTTCCAGAAACGCCGAACCCGGCCAATTACCCCAAGTGCCCACCGTAAGCCACATCTGGCGCACCGCCGACTGGCACGAACGCGAAGCCTACGATTTGCTGGGCATCCATTTCAGCGGCCATCCCGATTTGCGCCGCCTGCTGCTGCCCGCCGACTGGCAGGGTTTTCCGCTGCGCAAGGATTATAAGGAGCAGGAATTGTACCACGGATTGAAGGTGGAATACTGATTTTTCTTACGCCGCGCGTCCGGCTGGCAACTTATCGGGGTTTTTCGCGTTTGAAAGGCGTACCCAATTCAACTTCCGCATGAAAAAAATCGCATTTTCCGCCATCTTCTGCCTGTCGCTGGCGTTTGCCCACGCCCAGACTTTTCCTTCACTTTCGGGCATGACGCTGGAAGACAAGAAAATCAGCATTCCGCAGCAGACGCAGGGCAAGTACACGATGGTTGTGCTGACATACTCGGCCAAGGCATCGGAACAGATTGCCCCGTGGTTCGACGGCCTGTACGAGTATTTCATGATGGATCCTGATTATGACATGAACCTGTACGTGGTGCCGATGATTAGCGGAGCCAAGTCGCTGATTGCCGGGAAGATTGAAAAAAACCTCAAGAAAGGCATCCAGGCCGGTTACCAAAAGCATTTTGTGCTGTACCAAGGCGATATTGATGACTACAAGAAAACGCTGCGCATGGACAACAAGGATGTGCCGTATATGTTTTTATTGGACAAAACCGGAAAAATAGTGTACCAGACGGCGGGCAATTATTCGGATGCGCAACTGGACAAAATAGAAGCCAAACTGCCTGAGTGACAGGGCGGGTTTGGGCATTTTGAAAGATACTATTTCGGGAATGCCAAAACGCAGGTCAGATACTGTGTGTCAGACCGGTATCGCGCATCGGCTTTAGGGAGAACGGAGGGGTTTGGGCTTTTTGAAACATACTGTTTTCCCAAGGCTTGCCACACGGCGAGCCTTTGTTTTTGCGTATTTTTGTGCGGGCTTGCCGTTTTACCCGGCACTTCAACCTTCCGGTTTCCAAATGATCCAATACCAATACAAACCCGAAAACCTGGCCGTTTCCGAGCCGGGAAAGTACCACGCCGGCAACCTGCGTTCGGAGGAAATGGTCATCAACATCGGGCCGCAACATCCGTCCACGCACGGCGTACTGCGGCTGGAAGTGGTGACCGATGGCGAAATCATTGTGGATGTGGTGCCGCACATCGGCTACCTGCACCGCTGCTTTGAAAAACACGCCGAATCACTGCCCTACAACCAAACCATCCCGTTTGTGGATCGCATGGACTACATGGGAGCCATGAACAGCGAACACGTGTGGGCGATGGGCGTGGAACGGATGCTGGGCATTGAAAACGACATTCCGAAACGCGTGGAATACATCCGCGTGCTGGTGGCCGAACTGAACCGGATTGCCTCGCACTTTCTGGCTATCGGCACGTACGCGCTGGACATTGGATCGTACACGGCATTTTTGTGGCTCATGCGCGACCGCGAACACATTCAACGCTTGCTGGAATGGGTGTGCGGCGCACGGATGCTCTATAATTATATCTGGATTGGCGGCCTGTATTACGATTTTCCGGTTGGCTTTGAGGAACGCTGCCGGGATTTTGTAAAATACCTAAAGCCCAAACTCGCTGAACTGCAGATGCTTGTGATTGAAAATAAAATCTTTGTGCAGCGCACCGCCAACGTGGGCGTGTTGCCGCTGCCTATGGCGATAAATTATGGCTGCACGGGGCCGGTGCTGCGCGGCTCGGGCCTGCGCTGGGATTTGCGGCGCGTGGACGGCTATTCGGTATATCCCGAACTGGATTTTGACATTCCTATCGGCACTGGCGAGATGGGAACCCTTGGCGATTGCTGGGACCGGAACAATGTGCGGGTGCGCGAATGCCACGAGTCAATGAAAATCATCGGGCAGTGCCTGGAAAAACTGCTCGGCGAACACAAACGCACCCGCGATTTCAATCCGCAGGCAGCGGTTCCGCGCAAAATCCGACCCAAAGCCATGGATTTTTACATCCGTGGCGAAGCGACCAAAGGCGAACTCGGCTACTTTTTCCGCACCGATCCCGAAGGCAAATCCGACATTCCGTTTCGGGTCAAGGCGCGGGCTTGCAGCTTGCACAACTTGTCGGTGATTTCGGAAATATCGCGCGGCGGCTTGCTTGCCGACCTCATTGCGGTCATTGGCTCGCTTGATTTGGTGATGGGCGAAGTGGACCGGTGAAAGGGAATGGGGATTTGGGAGTGTGGAATTCAGGATTTCCACTTCCGATTTCTATTCCGTCATTCAAAATTCGTCATTGGACAGAATAGTATCTTTCAAAAACATCAAACCCCCACATTACCGCATCATGGACAACACGCAGGCAATCAAGGCCAG
>JANPIL010000053.1:0-3078 GCA_031424975.1 Sphingobacteriales bacterium | reverse complement strand
TACAAGAACACGGACACGTAGCTCAATTGGATAGAGCACCTGACTACGGATCAGGAGGTTTGGGGTTCGACTCCCTACGCGTCCACCCGAAACCCTCAAATCACACTGATTTGGGGGTTTTTGCATTTTTGAGTGTACTGAACATCTCAACAAGGCAGAACCTGCGGTTTGTGCACAAGCGGATGCCCCTACCCTTCGTGCAACTGCGCCACGCACTCGATTTCCACCAGCGCATCCATGGGCAGGCGCGACACTTCTACCGTGGAGCGGGCGGGGCGGTGGGTGCCGAACGTTTCGGCATACACGGCATTCATACGCGGAAAATCGGCGAAGTTTTTCAGAAAAACCGTTGTCTTGACAATATCCGACAACGACAGGCCGGTACCTTGCAACACGGCCGCGAGGTTTTTCAATGCTTGGCGCGTCTGTTCTTCAATCGTGGTACCGATTATTTGCATCGTGGCCGGATCCAGCGGCGTTTGGCCGGAGCAGAAAACCAAGTTGCCGACCGCAATGGCTTGGCAGTAAGGCCCGATGGCTGCGGGTGCCTGCTCACTGTGGATTGTTTTCATGGGATGGCAGGTTTGGGTTTGGGCTTTGGCAAAGATACTATTTCTCTGCCCCTTATTATCACCGACAACCGAAACCAGTCCGAGCGTCCGTGTGTGAATCCGCTTACCTTGCAGGGGTTTGGTGTTCCGGAATGATACTTATTTGCCATGCCGCCAGCCGCGACCACTGAACCGGTTTCAGTGTGTTATCTTTGATGAAGGGATCACCAAGTTCAGGGCGGAGTATTTCAGCAACCAGTTTGGAGACCAGCCTGGCTCGGCTGCTGGCAAGGCCATAAACAACTATTTGGACGGAGAAGACAAATGACAAACGAGACAAAGAAAACAAACCGAAGCCTGAAATCCGTCACCAGTGTGATCAGCGGACTAATACTCATAGTGGCTGTGTGTCTTGCCCTCTTTGATGGATTATTCTTTGAAAAGTACAAAGGAAAACAAATCAGAGGAAATATGGGGGTCGCTTATGGCGAAATTACGAAGGTTTTGAGAGGAGGTTCCAAAGGAGGTGTGTTGAAAGCTTATTTTAGATATAGTGTGGATACATCTTTCTACAATTCCTCCCAACTGGTTTCCAGTCGCAGGGTTTTAGGCCACCGTTTTCCGGTGGTTTATTCAAGAAAAGAACCGACAAACTGCCGAATTTTGATTGAGCCTGACGATTTCAAAGAGTTCGGTCTAGCTTTTCCTGACAGTCTACGGTGATGTTTCAATCAGTAATATTTCAAAATAAGATTTTCCAAAAAGCTCAGGCCGAAATTAAACTATTGTTCAAAAACAGGTTTGGTGCTTTTAAAACATACTGTTTTGAAAGCCTTTCCGCAGCGGCAGGTTTGGGCTTTTGCAAGGATACTATTTCCCGCCCATTGTTTTTTCACAAAACACTATTGTTCGGCGGCGAGTTGTATTTTTGCGGGACGGAGCGCGGTTTCCAGTTTCACCGCCCGCGTTCCCGATTCCACAACCGACTGCATGAACCCAACCAATTTGTACGCGCTGGCCGCCCGGCTCAAAGGCGAATTTTACCACGACCAGACCATGCGCACGCTTTACGCCACAGACGCGTCGGCGTACCGCGAAATGCCGCTGGCCGTGGCCATGCCCAAGACCATTGACGACCTCAAGACACTCATCGCCTTTGCCCGGCAGGAGAAAACATCGCTGATTCCGCGTACGGCGGGCACCTCGCTGGCCGGACAGGTGGTGGGTGGCGGCATTGTTGTGGATGTGTCCAAGCACTTCACCAAGATTCTGGAACTCAACGCCGACGAACGCTGGGTGCGGGTACAGCCCGGCGTAATCCGCGACGAACTGAATATGTTTTTGAAGGCGCACGGACTGTTTTTCGGGCCGGAAACCTCCACCGCCAATCGCGCCATGATGGGCGGCATGGTGGGCAACAACTCGTGCGGCTCCAACTCGATTGTCTATGGCAGCACCCGCGAACACTTGCGTTCGGTCAAAGCCCTGCTTAGCGATGGTTCGGAAGCCGAATTCCGCGCCCTGACCGCCGATGCATTCGAAGCCAAAACGCTCGGCCTGCCCGCCAACAGTGCAATTCCGCGCGGTTTCAAACCCAAAGACGATTTGGAAACCCGCCTGTACCGTTCGGTTGCCGAAATGCTTTCGGACGGGGAAAATGCCGCCGAAATCCGCGCCAAATTCCCCAAACGCACCATTGCCAGGCGCAACACCGGCTATGCGCTGGACTTGCTGCTCGACAGTGAGCAGTTTACGACTGGCGGAGAAGCGTTTGACTTTTGCAAGCTGCTGGCCGGTTCGGAAGGCACGCTGGCATTCCTGACCGAAATAACGCTGAACCTCGTGCCGCTGCCGCCCACGGAAACGGGGCTGGTGTGCGTGCATTTCAACACGATTGACGAGGCGCTGCGTGCCAACCTGATTGCGCTGAAATACCGCCCGTCGGCCAGCGAACTGATGGATCATTACATCCTTGAATGCACCAAAGACAACATTGAACAGAACAAAAACCGCTTCTTCGTACAAGGCGAACCGGCGGCGATTTTGGTGATTGAACTGGCCCGCGACACGCACGAAGAAGTGGCACAACTGGCCGCCGAAATGGAAACCGAAATGCGTGCCGCCGGGCTGGGCTATCATTTTCCGGTGCTGTATGGCGAGGATACCAAGAAAGTGTGGACGCTGCGCAAGGCCGGCTTGGGCCTGCTCACCAATATGCCCGGCGATGCCAAACCCGTGGCCGTGATTGAGGATACCGCCGTGGATGTGCTTGACCTGCCCGCTTATATCCGTGATTTCAACGAGATCCTGAAAAAGCACGGCTTGTATTCGGTGCATTATGCCCACGCGGGTTCGGGTGAGTTGCATTTGCGCCCCATCATCAATCTGAAAACGGAGGAAGGGAACCGGCTTTTCCGCACCATTGCCGAGGAAATTGCGCGGTTAGTAAAGCAATACGACGGCTCGCTGAGCGGCGAGCACGGCGACGGACGGCTGCGCGGCGAGTTCATCCCGTGGATGGTGGGCG
>JANPIL010000052.1:0-14287 GCA_031424975.1 Sphingobacteriales bacterium | reverse complement strand
AACCGGTTTGGCCTCCAGGTGATTGCGGGTGCGCTGGCCTTCACGGCACTTATGCTGCTGGGCCTTAGCCTACTGACGGCGCAGGGTGCGGTTGTCACGGCACTCATTGCCGGCTTGATTTTGGGTGGCGCCGTTTTTTCGTGGTTTGCCGCGCAACGGATTCAGGTACATACTGCACATGTGCCCCTGATTCAGGAAGTTATTCAACAGTAAAGGGCTTTACGCCCAAACGGCCCGAAAACGGAAATAATCCTGCTAATTAAACCTGTTTTACGGCCGGGTCAGCGCGCCAATACCACCCTTCCGGTACGTGATTCCGACAAAACATTGACAGTCTAAGTCATCAGACCAACCGGTTTTTCAATTCTTGCCTAAACGATTGACCCATACAATGATACGCGAACAAGCAACTGATAAACGAACACTAAAAACCATTCGCCACGAGGCCGATTTGATTGTGGTAGGTGGTGGACTTTCCGGCGTATGTGGTGCGCTAACGGCAGCCCGGGCGGGCATTAAGGTCCTACTGGTGCAGGACCGACCGGTGCTGGGCGGTAACTCGTCGAGCGAGGTTCGGCTGTGGGTGCTGGGTGCCACTTCGCACATGGGCAACAACAACCGCTGGGCGCGGGAAGGGGGCGTTATCGACGAAATGCTGCTCGAAAACCTCTTCCGGAATCCCGAAGGCAACGCCCTGATTTACGATACCATTCTGCTCGAAAAAATAATGGCGGAGTCCAACATCACGCTCCTGCTCAATACGGCGGTGTATGAGGTGGAGATGGGTATATCCGGCCAGGGCACAACTGGCAATACCATCCGCTCGGTGCGGGCTTTCTGTTCACAAAACAGCACTGCCTACGAATTGACCGCTCCGCTTTTTTGCGATGCTTCCGGCGATGGCATCCTGGCATTTCAGGCGGGTGCGGCCTTTCGGATGGGGGCCGAATCGAAAGAGGAGTTCGGGGAAAAGTTTGCTCCTTCGGCCGATTACGGAGAACTGCTGGGCCACTCGATGTATTTCTATTCAAAAGACACGGGCAAACCGGTCCGGTTTGTGCCCCCGGCCTACGCGTTGGATGACATTATTACCCGGATTCCCCGCTTTCGCTCCTTCAACGTCAACGATTACGGTTGCCGGCTGTGGTGGATTGAATACGGCGGGCGGCTGGATACGGTTCACGACACGGAAACCATCAAGTGGGAACTCTGGAAAGTAGTGTACGGCGTCTGGAACTACATCAAAAACTCCGGCCGGTTTCCGGAGGCCGGGAACCTGACCCTCGAATGGGTCGGGCAGATTCCCGGCAAACGGGAAAGCCGCCGGTTCGAGGGAGATTACATGCTGACCCAGCAGGATATTGTGGAACAACGTACCCACGACGACGCGGTGGCTTTTGGCGGCTGGTCCATTGACCTGCACCCTGCCGATGGGGTATTCAGCGAAAAACCGGGCTGCAATCAGTGGCATAGCAAAGGCATTTACCCCATTCCGTACCGGTGCCTTTATAGCCGCAACGTGGCTAACCTGTTTCTGGCGGGCCGCATCATCAGCGCGTCGCACGTGGCTTTTGGTTCGTCCCGGGTGATGGGTACGAGTGCCTACGTGGGGCAGGCCGTGGGCATGGCCGCGGCCATCTGCACCAGGCATCAGGTAGGTCCGGCTGCGCTTACCGGCTCCCGGCTCAACACGCTACAGACCGAACTGATGAAGACGGGCCAGCATATTCCCGGCCTTCGGTTAAAGGATGAACACAATCTGGTCCATCAGGCCCGGTTGTCGGCATCGAGTGAACTGGTACTGACTGAACTGCCGCCCGACGGACCGCTGATCCGGCTGCATCATCCGGCGGCCCAGATGCTGCCCCTGACACCCGGACCCGTACCACAACTGACATTTTGGGCTACCGCCGATGAGGCCACCACGCTCACCGTCGAACTCCGCCGGAGCAGCCGTCCCGACAACCATACGCCCGATGTGACGCTGGAAACCAAACAGATTATCCTTCGTAGCGGCAATCAATCCGTTAGCCTGCGCTTCGACTCATCGATAACCGATACAACCTACGCCTTTATTTGTTTTATGCAGAATGAAGCCGTTTCGGTGCAGGGCAGTCAGTTGCGGGTTACGGGGCTGCTATCGGTCTTTAACAAGACTAATCCGGCCGTCTCGAACTATGGCAGGCAGACCCCCACGGATGACATCGGCATGGATGCCTTTGAGTTCTGGACCCCTGAACGCCGGC
The DNA here is from genome assembly GCA_031424975.1 of Sphingobacteriales bacterium. Taxonomy (GTDB): domain Bacteria; phylum Bacteroidota; class Bacteroidia; order Cytophagales; family 172606-1; genus Xanthocytophaga. The sequence continues at coordinate 12,041 of JANPIL010000052.1, read as the reverse complement.
CCAACGGCCACAATATCGCCCTCCGATGTGAACCTGGGCTTCGGCCTTTTGGGGTAGACAACATCCGCAATGGCATTCAGCGGCCCACCCGCCAGCCCAACGCCTGGGTCGCTGACACTGGTGATACGAACCCTACCTTAACCATACAGTGGGACAGCCCGAAACTGATCCGGGAAGTGGTGCTCCATTTTGACACCGATTTCGACCACCCGCTTGAGTCCGTCCTGATGACGCATCCCGAAACAGTTGTCCCCTTCTGTGTCCGTGATTTTGTGCTGTGCAACGACCGGAATGAACGCATTCACGAACAGACGGATAACTACCTGACCCAGCGAATCATCCGGTTCGACAAGCCGGTAGAAACCAGAAGCCTGCATGTCCATATTAAACCCAGACCCGGCGCGGCCCCTGCGTCATTGCTGGAGATACGGTGCTACGAATAATAAGCCATTGGTGCTTGCTCCTGGCAAATTACGCTGCAAGCTTCTGTTACCCGATAACTGTTGACTGCTGAACGGTTGTCTTTGGAACCAAACTGACAGGCAGAGAACCATCTTCACGAAAAGATTTCAAAGCCGTTGGCGATAAGGAGGTGCGGGTTGGCAAAACTGGCCGCGAAAGCCGGCAGATGAAAAATTTCAGCGGTACAATTCAGTACCTGATCATTTATAACCAATTGAAATGAAGATATTAAAACTAGCCTGGCCCAGGTCACGGGCGGCTTTACAAACAATGACGTTACGCTGTTTGCTGACGGTCTCTATGCTCGTTGCCGGTCCGGTTTGCCTGGCGCAGTATGATCCGCTGGCTATTCCGCTGGTCAACCAGGCAGGCTACAACCGGGGCGAGGCAAAGCGGTTTGTGTGCTACCAGGCCCCCGACGGGACCCCGTTTCAACTTATCCGCCTGTCTGACAAGGCGGTTGTTTATGCCGGAACCCTCAGCAACCGGGCGGGCGACTTCTCGAATTTTGACCCTAGGGACGCTACTGCCGAGTATGTGGTGTCGGTGCAAGGGCGGGAGCCATCGGTGCCTTTCCGCATTGCCGGTCACCTGATTGAAGGAATTTCATCCAAGCTGGCCTACGACTTCTTTGTCGATGTGCGCGGCTCCGAAGACCCCGTTCACTCAAATGAAGCACAAGTGTACGGTGGGGGGCCCTCCCGCGATCAGGGCGCATACGGGCTGGAAACAACCTTTGAAACGCTTTTCTATGCGGCCAACCCCGCCTTATTTGACCGTTGGACGACTGAACTGGGCAACAAGAAAACGGCTGACCTGATTGACCTGATTCTCTGGCATGGGGAATTTGCCTATGGCCACGTCGAGTACAACGGCCCGGTGGCCAAGCGGCATGGCACACTGGGCTACGAAGGTCAGCCGCGCATGAACTACGATTACTGGAATACGCTCGACCAACTGGCAGCCGTTTGCGCGGGCTACCACAGTTTTCTGAAGCCGTATCTGCCCAGGGCAACATACATGAAATACCGCGACGAGTGCCGCAAACGCTGGCGCGCTTATGACCGGCACAAGGTGGTTCGCCGCTGGACGCAAAGCACGAAATGGACCGATGAAGGTTTTCAGGAGTTCAGCGAGATGGGCAATGCATACGGGCAGTCGGTGTTCAGCAACCTTTTCATGTATCTCTCCGAAAAGGAAGAAGCAGACGGACAACCCGGCCAGTACCTTCGCTGGGCGCAGGAAAGTGCCGAAGACATCATCAAAAACTGGGATTTTAACAACCCCAGGCATATGTGGTGGATTCGGAATGCCGAACACATTACCCCGCAGGCCCTGGCGTTTTTTCTGCTCGTTGCTCCCGAAAAAGCACCCAAAGGCACCCGCGAAAAGCTTATGGCCTGGCGCGACCACATGAAGCAGCAAACGGCCAACTTCTGGCATTACCGGGTGCATAGTGATACGGAATGGGCGCACCCAAAAACCAAAGAACTGGGCGGAGCACCCGCGCTGGGCGGCTCTATGTTTGCCGTGGCCCATTTGCTGAACGACCGTGAACTACGCGACATTGGCTGGTCGCAGGTCAATTTTGTCTTTGGCCTGAACCCCGTTGGGGCGCACCTGAGTAACAAGAGCAACGAAAGGCTGGCGATAAATGGCTACTGGGAAGGCGTAGAAAATGGCTGGCCTAAAGCGCACCCCAACGGCTATGGCAGGCTCGGCAAGGTTCGCGGTACCCTCGACGGCACCCCGCTCGACGGGCAGTTTCCCCGGCCAGGCACGTCGTCCGCTACCTCCGACTCAACAGCCACGAAAGGCGACCACATCGGCCAGGATGCCTACGCCACCGAAGGCTGGGCCATCTCGAACCGGGGCTGGATGGCTACGCTCACCTTTGCTCCGCTGGGTACATACCGGATCCGGGTGCTGGATGGGGCGGGCAAAAAAGTCCTTCAAACTGCCAAAGGCAGCCAAACGGTGCTGCTCGAACTGACGGCGGCACTCAACCTGGACCCCACAAAAACCGAGGCCGGCTGGGTGCTGGTGCATCTCGGTGGAAAAGACACCATTAAGGTTCCTGTAGCGGAAACCGCGCCTGATTCGGGTGTTTTCACGGCGCGTTACAAGCTACCATCGGCTGGGACGAGGCAGCTTACCGCCTCCTATGGTTATTGGGGGCTGGGCGTCAAGACAACCCTTCAAATCCGTTAATCCATTGATAATGAACGTTACTTATCGAATTTTTGCACTGTTTTTTATAGGATTTTCCGCCCTTTCGGGCTGCCGGACAGCGTCTTCCGATCAGTCAGGAAACGAGGCAGACTTCAATTTGAATGCCATGCTGAAGCCCGTGCCCACCAGCGCGGTCGTGCGCGATTCGGCTTACTTCATCTGGTGTGGTACGATGGTGCGCGGCCAGGATGGCACCTGTCACCTGTACTATTCGCGCTGGAAACGTGCGTTGGGCTTCAATGCCTGGGTGACTCATTCGGAGGTTGCCCACGCTACGGCCAAAGACCCACTCGGACCTTACACATTTCAGGATGTTGCCCTGCCCGCCCGCGGAGCCCGGTTCTGGGATGGCCTGTGTACGCACAACCCAACGGTACATGCGTTCAGGGGTAAATACTACCTTTATTATATGGGCAATACCGGCGACGGGAAGAACATGAAAGCACTCAACTTCACCCATCGCAACAACCAACGCATTGGCGTAGCCGTAGCCGATAAACCCGGCGGCCCCTGGAAACGAACCGATACCCCGCTCATCGGTGTAAGCCCGGATTCACTGGCCCCTGACGCCCTGATGACCAGCAATCCATCCATCGCGCAGCGGCCAGACGGTGGGTTTCTGATGGTCTACAAAGCCGTTGGCAAAAAGCGGCCGGGTATATTTGGTGGGCCGGTCGTTCATATGGTAGCCACGGCTGATAGTCCGACGGGGCCGTTTACCAAATACCCCCAAACGGTTTTCAACGCGAAGGGCACTGATTTCCCGGCCGAAGACCCGTTTATCTGGTACCAGGGCGACCGCTACCGGGCCATTGTCAAGGATATGCACGGCGCGTTTACCCCGGCGGGCCGTTCGCTGGTGCTGTTTGAATCCAGGGATGGATTCGACTGGAATCTGGCCAGACACCCTCTGGTTTCAACGCTTCAGATCAACTGGGCCGATGGGCCGGTGGAGCCGGTTGGTTACCTTGAACGCCCGCAGCTCTGGTTCGAAAAGGGTAAACCCGCCGTTTTGTTTCTGGCCACCACCATCGATCAGACCAGTTCCTACAACGTGCAGGTACCACTTAAATAACAGCCTCGATAAGCCTGTCTGGCCATAAGACTCCCGATTACAAAGCCTGGCCCAGATGCACGTACCCACCAGCCGGGCAGATGAGCAGTCCGGTGGTGTGGCTCGGGTTTGGCAACAGCCGAAAACCACCATTAGGGCAATCCCCTCGGCGGTTGTCATGCGGCCTCCGGGCATGGATATTGGCTTAACGGGCTTTTGATTCATCCAATGTTTGTATGTTAACAGAACGCGGCTTCCGCGTCAGGCGGGCTGCCAGAAAGCCCGCAGCGAATGCACATCCACCCGCTGGCGGGCCTTGGCCAAATCATAATTCCCCTGCAGCCGCAGCCAGAACCCGGGCGTGGTGTTGCCGAATGCCTTGGCCAGTCGCAGGGCCATTTCAGGCGTGACACCCTGCTTGCCGTTGATAATGGCCGAAAGCGTCTTGCGGGTGGTGCCCAAATCGTCGGCCACTTCGCCGACGGTCAGCTTGCCGCCACTCTCCTCCCGCAACGCTTTCAGGGTCTCGCGGATCAGTTCGCCCGGATGGGCGGGGTTGAACATGGGCATGTTTGTGGATTTTGAATGTGTTCGGTAATTGTGTGCAATTGGCGGAACTACCGGTTTTGAGGCTACCCAGTGGCGGCTACTCAGTGGTAGTCCGCATAGTCCACGTCGTCGGCATTCTCGCCATCAAACCGGAAGGTGACGTACCGGTTTAACCATTAGGATTGAAAAGCACTGTCCAAGTCCTGACGTTGATGCAAAATGCGACCAATCTGAATAGTATCCTCAGAAATGAGTTGATAAAAAATAACATACGGCTTAAGCGGGAAACTGCGCAAACCTGGCTGCAACTCCTCACGCTGCAACTCCTCACGAGGGCGACCCATGCCCGGATTGTTAGCCAGTGTCTCAAATCTACCAGTGAAAGTGGACAACATCCGGTCAGCAATTTGCTCACCGGCATTTTCCACCAAATACGACCAGATACCAGCCAAATCACGCTTGGCAAGCTGGCTGAGTTGATAGGAAGGCAGGGCTTTTGCCATTACAACTTCGGTTCACTGTTTCGGGCGACCAACATCTGACGACCCATCGTTCGGATTTCCTGAGGGTCAAAGTCCTCAAATGGTCCGGCAAACCCTTTGGTAATCTCAGCGCGAAGCTCTTCCAGCCGGAGTTGATATAGTTTTTCTTGTTGCTCCAATGCGCGAAGCCCAGCGCGAACCACTTCACTGGCATTGTTATACTTGCCCGACTCGACTTTGCCAGCGATGTACCCCTCGAAATGTTTGGTCAGATGAATGTTCATGGCAGAAAACCGTTTGGTGAATAAGCATTGACAAAACTACGCAAAAAGCCCGGGTATGTCAAGGATTGACAGGCTGATTTGGACAGGTAAAGTAGCGCTTTGTGCTCTTGCTCCTCGAGCACCATTAAATAATGTAAAAATCCATCCACTTGAATGAGAAAATTAGAATTTTACAATACTTGAACGTGGCACAAAGCAAAAACGCCGGACCAGTCCGGTCCGGCGTTTTTGCTTTTCATCCGTTTGAAATCCGATTCTGCCCGTAAAGCTTTTTCAAGCAATCAGTCTACCTGCTCAATCGAATCCGGTTACCAAAATCAGGACAGCTACTGAAAGCATTTAAAGTAGATGTGCCTGTAAGAAGATAAGTTCCTGTGCTTACGCCGGACAATATCCTTCTTCTGATAATGGGCCTTGCTTGCAGAGCAGTCCGAGCGGCGGGTTCGCCGGTGCCGGCAAATGTCCTGGTATATCTGATATCGGTGGTTGGATAGGCAAACTGGCAATCGCAAGGCGTGAATATATCTTGGTCATTGTCAGCCCACTGCCAGTTTGTATAAAGAATCGGGGCCACAGCAGTAGCCGTGAAAGTTGCACTACCTGAACTTCCTTGGGCAAAAGCACAACTCAAGGCCGGTATTACAACTTTTGTTCGACCAGAGCGGCCACCGGCCAACTGCTTGCCCATGTCTTTCTCCAATGATTCCAATTGGTCACCTGCTAAACTTATATATGGCTTGCTAAACTTCAGCATGGACTGGTTGTTTAATTCAACCTTATAAGCGTTAATGCGTTCTATGTCTTCTATCAGTGAAACATCTTTTTTTGCAGTAGCTTCCGCCAAACCTTTTTCATAGACCAACTGCAAGTATACTTCTGATTCTTTAAAAGTTAAGTTTTTGATTGCGGAGGCATATATGGCAAATTCCTCTTCGGTTGCGTTCTCCTTCCTTCCAAGGTCAATCAAAGCGGTCATTCGCGCCTTGGCATCGGTAATTTCAGCAAACTTATCCGGTTTCGGAGCAGCCTCCTGCTTGTTACAAGCCGTAAAGCCCAACGTGCAGAGAGCAGCTACTGCAAAGGCAACTGCGATTGATTTTGACTTTTTCATAATTCTAATTGATTAGTTAAAGATTGAAATCGGTTGAATTGTAATTGTTTTTTCGCTTCACAAAGCCAAGCGTATGGGCGTTATCATTCATCATCCTTGATGTCAAATGATAAGAATCGAGTGGTCTTTCCTGGTCACTGACTGAATTCATTTGTGCTGGTTGCAGAATCTGTTTATCTCTAATCGGCCGAATAGATTCATGACAAGGGATGTTTGGCCGTTTCAAAACATACTGTTTTGAAACGGCCAAACCTTCTAATACCCGGTGTTCTGGGTCAGGTTCGGGTTCAAGTCGCGTTCGCGCTGCGGAATGGGTAGCAGCAGGTTGCGTGGCTGGATGTTCTTGCTTCTCAGCGCGTCCAATGCCTGTCCGGTGCGCACCAGGTCAAACCAGCGGTGGCCTTCAAAGCTCAGTTCCACGCGCCTCTCCCGGTAAATTGCCTCGCGCAGGGCGGCTTGGCCCAGTCCGGCCAAGTCTGGCAGCACAGCAGCCGCATTGGTTCCGCGTGCCCGTTGGCGTACTTGGTTCACCGCCTCAAATGCCAATGCATTGCCACCGCCCAGTTCATTAAGAGCCTCAGCATACATGAGCAGCACATCGGAATATCGCAGCACCCGCCAGCCATTCTCGCTGCCATTACCTGATGCCCCCCCCCCGGCGGCGGTGGCCTGCGGATCCTGGTATTTGATTGTGTGGTTGATGCGGACCGTGTCGCGGCGGTTGCCGGTAACGCGCACATAAAACGTGCGTACGGAGGCATCGCGTCGCGGATCGTCGGTTTCGTACAGGTTCACGAACCCGTCGGTCGGAATCATGCGCCCCTCGCCATTGCTGCCCGCGACGCCGGTCACGATATCGCCCGAACCCGCCGGGGCAAACTGCTGGAAAAAGAAACCGGTCACCGGGTTGCCCGTGCCCACTTGCCCGCCACGCCCGAATTGCACCTCGAAAATGGATTCGGCACTATTGCGGTTTTGCACGGTGAACGCGTCGGCGTAGCTGGGAAGCAGCCGGTACGCCGCCAAATCCATCACTTCGCGGGCCTTGACGGATGCCTGCTGCCAGTTGCGCTGCGTCAGGTAAACTTTGGCAAGCAACGCTTTGGCGGCTCCGCGCGTGGCACGGCCGGTTTCCGGGGCCGGATACGAAACCGGCAACGCTTCGGCAGCCATTAGGTCATCGGTGATTTGCCGGTAAACATCACCAAGGGTGGCACGGGCCGGAAACGGAATGTCCTGCCCTTTCACTTCCTCAAGCACCAAGGGCACCTCGCCGTAGAGCCGTACCAGGTTGAAATAGAAATATGCCCGCAAGTACCGCGCTTCCAGTTGCAGGCGGGTTTTTAGGGTTTCATCCATCTGGATGCTGCCAATCCTGCCGATAAGCGTATTGCAGCGGGTAATGCCGGTGTAATGCAGCCGCCAGAACGTTTCCACATTGCCATTGGTGGCATCAAAGGTAAAATTGTCAATGGCTCCGTCAGGGTCGGTTGCATCATCGGCCATGACTTCGCTGAAGAGCCAAATGGTGGATCCCCGGTAGATGTCCAGCAGGGCATTGTAGCAGCCGTTGGTAGCTATCACTGCGTCTTGGGAGGTCTTGTAAAAGACCGCCTCGCTTGCTACCGAAACGGGCTGCACTTCTAAAAAACTGTTGCACGCAGACATCAGCAGGCCGGTGATGACAAGCGAAATGAAAGGTTTGCGAATCTTTCTCATGGTTTTTCGGGAAAATGGATGAATGATGCGCCAGTGTTTTCGACGCGGCGCATCTGGGAAAATAGTATCTCTGGGAAACGGGAAACCCACCTGTCAGAACTGCACGTTCAGGCCAAGCATGTAAGTTCTTGGCACGGGATAGTTGGAATCGTCCACCCCGAAGTTGAGCGGACTCACAATGCCGTTGTTGCGGCTGAACTCCGGGTCGTAACCGGTGTAACGGGTGAAGGTGTACAGGTTCTGCAGGGTGGCATACAACCGCAGCCGCTGTATGCGCAACGGACGCAGCAGGGCATCGGGCAGGTTGTAGCCCAAGGTCAGGGTACGAATCCTCAGGAACGAGCCGTCTTCGAGCCACCGGTTTGAGAACCGGCGGTTGTTGTTCGGATCCTGGGCGGTGGCACGGGGCATGGTTCCATTGCCCGGATTCTGTTCCGACTGCCATCGGTTCAGCGTGGAAACAGCGTTGTTGAAGTTGCCGCCCATGCCTTCAAGTCTTTCGCGGGTGTTGTTGTATACTTCGTTGCCTTGCACACCGTTCAGAAACACGTTCAGATCCAAGCCCTTGTACGAAAAAGTATTTGTCAGGCCAAATACCCAGTCCGGGTGCGGGCTGCCCAGCACCACGCGGTCGGCGGCATTGACCGTGCCGCTGTTATCCGTATCGCGGAAACGCACATCGCCGGGGCGGGTGTTGCCACGATTTCCGTTTTGCACGGCGGCGGCGGCGATTTCCTGCTGGTTCTGGAAAATGCCGTCCGTCTGCCAGCCGAAAAACGAGCCGGTCGGTTCGTCCGGGCGGGTGATGCTGTTTCCTGAAAGGATGAACGGCACGTTGGCTCCCAGATTTGCCACGCGGTTACGGTTATAGGCTATGTTGAAATCGGTCTTCCACTTGAACCCCCGGTCAACGTTCACCGTGTTCAGTGTCAGTTCCACGCCCCGGTTGCGCATCCGCCCGATATTGGGGAACGTGGTGGAAAAACCGGTGGTGTACGGAATCGGATAGTCGCCGATGAGCATGTCCACGGTTTCCTTGTTGTAATAGTCGGCAATCACGTTCACGCGGCCCGACCACAGGCTCAAGTCCATGCCCAAATCGAACTGGACTGATGTTTCCCAGCCCAATTTGTCATTGGAAAGTGAGCCGGCCGACAAGCCGTTGACCACTGTCCGGCCAAAGGTGTAATTGGTCGGGATGATGCGTCCCAGATAAGGATAGTTGGCGAAACTGTTCACGAAATTGTTGATTTCCGAATTGCCGAGGGTTCCGTAGCTGGCCCGCAACTTGAGGTCGCTTACGGGGCGGATGTTTTTCATGAACTCCTCGCCGGAAACACGCCACCCTACTGAAACGGATGGGAAATACCCGAAACGCCGGCCAGGGCCGAAACGCGAGGAACCATCAGCGCGGATGCCCGCCGTGAACAGGTATTTGTCGTCGAAAGCATAGTTTACCCGCCCTAGGAACGAAACCATTTTCCATTCCTCCCGGAAAGAGTTGGTCAGGTCGGTCTGGCCGGCGTTGGTGGTGGTGACCAGGTTGTTGGGGAAATTCTGCACCCGGCTGATCATCCGCTCGAATCCGGAACCCTGCGCGGTAAACCCACCCACGGCGGTAATCTTATGGCGGTCGGCGAAGGTTGTGGTGTAGGTCAGCACATTCTCATTGAGCCAAGTCAACTCCTGTGACGCAAAGGCGAAACCATTACCCGTGTTGGGGTTGGTGGGAGCCACCGAAACCGGATTTCCGGCGGCATCCGTGTCGGCTCCGTTGCTGCGTATTGGAATGAAAATGTTGTTTTTCAGGTAGTTGGCATCCAGGCCCAAGCTGGTGCGCAACGTGAGGTTTTTCAGGATTTTGTACTCGCCGAACAACGTGCCGACCACGCGCGTGGTATTGATTGGATGCCAGTATTCCAGAGCTGACGACAGCGGGTTGTCAATGTGTGTCATGCCCACAAACCGTCCGCTGCCACTTACATCCAAGCGCGTGAAATCGCCGTTTGCGTCGTAAACCGGCAGGGCGGGGGTTTGCTGCAAGGCTCCGTAAATCAACCCGCCCTGTGTCACCTCCCCAAAAGCCCGGTTGATGGTGTTGGTGGCATTGTTGAAAACAATATTCGCACCTATCTTGAGTTTCTCAGTGGCTTTGCGTTCCAGATTCACGCGTGCCGAATACCGTTTGTAACCCGAGACTTTCAAGATGCCCTGCTGGTTAAAATATGACCCCGAAACGGCATACTGCGTGTTTTCATCGGCTCCCGAAATGGAAAGCTGGTAGCTCTCCATGGGAGCTGCCTGAAACAACTCGCTTTGCCAGTCGGTGCCGACACCCAAGGCCGCCGGGTTGGCAAAGGCCGGAACCGGACGGAAATTCGGAGTCGGGTTGGCGGGGTTGCCCAAATCCGCGCGGCCATTGGCACGGGCCTCGTTGACCAGCTCGGCCTGTTGGCGGGCATTAAGCACATCAATGCGCTTGGAAAGTTGCTGCACGCCATAATATGCGTCGAACTCAACCCGGCCTTTGCCCATCTTGCCACGTTTGGTGGTGATGATTACCACGCCGTTTGCCGCCCGCGAACCGTAAATGGCGGCGGCGGCGGCATCTTTCAGAACCGTGATGGATTCAATGTCGTTCGGATTGATGGCACTCAGCGCATTGCTGGGTTGGCCGGTGCCGAAAATGCCCGCCGGCCCTTGGTTGAAAGTGGTGTTCCAGTTGTAGAACGGCATCCCGTCAATGACATACAGCGGTTCGTTACCCGCGCTGATGGAACTGGTGCCCCGGATGCGCACGGATACGCCGCCGCCCGGCTGCCCGGAAGTTTGCGTCACCTGCACACCGGCCACCCGGCCTTGCAATGCCTGGTCAATGCCCGTCACGGGGTTGGCACGTATCTGCTCGCCCGAAACCACGCCCACCGAGCCGGTGATGTCGCGGCGTTGCTGCGAGCCGTAGCCCACCACCACCACTTGGTTCAGCGACTGGAGCGAGGCCACCAGCGTCACGTTTAGGGTTGTCCGCACACCCACGCTCACTTCCTCGGCGTTGTAGCCCACAAACGAAAACACCAGCACGCCATTTTCGTCGGGCACGTTGATGTTGTAGTTTCCGCTGGCATCGGTGGTGGTTGCCACCGAAGTGCCCTTGAGCAGCACACTCGTGCCCGGCAGGGTCTCGCCGGTTTGGGAGTCGGTCACCTTGCCCGACACATTGCCGAGTGGCTGCCTGGCTTTTTGCCGGATGATAATCTGGTTGTCAACGGAGTGGAATTGCAGGTTGCGGGGCTTCAGCAATAAATCCAGCAGCAAGCCGAGTTTTTTGCCTTTCACTTGCAGCGATATCTTGTCGCCCGTGGCAACGCTCTGGTCGTCATACACAAACGTCACGCTGGTTTGCCTTTCAATCTGGTTCAGTGCCTCGCGCAGCGAAACCCGGTTGAGTTGCAGTGAAACCCTGCTTTCGAGCAGCTCCTGCGCAAAGGTGTCGGCGGCATACGATAAAGACGCGAACAGGCAACTGAGCGTCAGGATTACCGTGGAGCATTGCATGATTCTGACGATTTTCTTTGGAACGGATACCGTTTTTTTCATAAATTTAACACGAGTTTTAAGGTAGGAAATAGCTTCCGTGCCGCCTTCGCCAGAAGACGGGTCAATCACGGGGGTTGTCAGGACTCGGCCGGGTGTGCTGGTACCACACCCGGCTTTTTTTACATTGTTTTGCTTTTATCCATGCACGGTCGGTTTGGTGGGAAACTCGGTTTTAAGTTGCCTGGCTCCTGAACGGAAATGCGCAATGTTTTCCGGCAAGCCGGGTTTTGCCTTTTCAAAACATACTGTTTCAGAAATTTGCGCCAGTGGTTTTGCCCGCTCCCCGTCCGTGCCGGAGGCTTTTGGCTTCCGTGTCATTGCCCGCAACCCTTGCCCTTGATTACTACTCCCTTGCCCTTGGTTTTGTAGGTGGCACCGACCGCGCTGCAAACCGCAAACAAAACCTTGTTGAGCGGCACGTTGCCAAACTTGGCGGTGACGCGGCAATGCTTGGTTGCCGGATTGGCAAATTGGACGGTTACGCCATGCTTGCGTTCCAAAATCCGGGCAATGTCGTCCATGCGCACGCTTTGCAGGATGATTCCGCCCTC
>JANPIL010000051.1:0-7512 GCA_031424975.1 Sphingobacteriales bacterium | reverse complement strand
CACGACCCGATGGCCGGACCGGCGGCCAAAAGCGCACCGCAGAAATTCGATTTCGAGTTGCAACTGCGCAATACTTCGCTGCTGACAGATGTGCTGGTTCCGGATTTGGACACGCTGCGCCCCGGCAAGATAAACGGCAGTTTCGACAGCCAGCAAGCCCGCCTGAACCTGCAAGCCGAATTTTACCGGATAGTGTATGCCGGAACCCACGTGGACACGCTGCAATTTAACGTAAAGTCGGATGCGCGTCAATTGCTGGCGAGCCTGAACGTGGCCGAAGTGCGCCAAGGAAGCATCCGGCTGGGGCATACCTCGCTCAATGCCATTGTCGCCAATGACCACGTGCACACTCAATTTGCCATCCGCGACACGGCAGACCGGCGCAAGTACTTCCTTGCCGGGATACTGCAAAACGTGAACCAAGAATACGTTTTCCGTCTCTCTCCCGACAGCGTGCAGCTAAACTACCAGCCGTGGCAAGTGCCGCCCAACAATGCCATCCGGTTCGGCAAAAAAGGCTTTTTTCTGGACAACCTGTCGCTGGCCTCGCAGGCGCAACGGCTCTTACTCGGCAATGTGGACGGGCAGGCATCATCGCTCCAAGTGGGTTTTGAAAATTTCCAACTGGCTACCCTCGGCAGCGCGATGAGCCGCGACACGAGCTTGGTGGAGGGCTTGCTGGACGGGCAGGCAAGGCTGTTCAGGCAAGGCCGCGACACTGTTTTCACCTCCGACTTGCGCATTGCCAAGCTCCAATATACGGGCAAGCCTGTCGGCGACATCACGCTCATGGCCGGACAGCGGCAGGCCGGACGTTTTGATGTACGGGCGGCACTGACGGGCAACGGAAACGACATGGAGGTGGACGGCTTCTACCTGACCAAATCGGCGGCCAACGCCCTGCATTTCGATGTGGACATCAACACGCTGAACCTGAATACTTTCGCGCCGTTTGTCAAGGGTTTCCTGAAGGAGTTTTCGGGAGTGGCCACCGGCAATATGTCTATCCGGGGCAGCACTGCCAAGCCGCAGGTGGATGGCGAAATCGCGTTTCAAAATACGGTTTTCAACACCAAATTCACCAATACGGTGTGGCGCGTGGACGGCCAGCGGATACTTTTCGATGGGGCGGGCATCCACTTCCCCAAATTCCAGATGCAAGACCCGGCCAATAACGCGGCAACTTTGAGCGGCGACGTGCTCACCGATGATTTCATGAGTTTCAAACTGGCACTAAACCTGGTTTCCGACCGGTTCCAGTTGCTGAACACCACCGCCGACGACAATAATATGTATTACGGCAAGGTAGTCGTGAGCAGCAGCGTCCGCATTACCGGCAACTCGTCCAAACCGATTGTACGTGCCAACCTGAAAGTGGACCGGGGCAGCGAAATCACTTACGTGGTGCCGCAATCGGATGGTACAGTGGGCGATTCGGAGGGCGTGGTGCAGTTTTTTGACCAAGATGTGGAAAACGACCCGTTCATCAAGCGGATGCAAGCCGCCACGCAAAAGGACACCGCCAAAAGCGAATTGCAGGGTTTTGAAGTGTCGGCCAATATAGAAGTGGATTCGAGTGCCCAAGTCACCGCCATCATTGACCCGATTACCGGCGACCAGTTGCGCGTGAAAGGCGAAACCACCCTGAGCCTGAACATAAACTCGGCTGGCGACATTGACCTGACGGGCCGCTACCAAGTGCAATCGGGCACGTATAACCTGTCGTTTTACAACCTTGTGAAACGCGAATTCGCCTTGGACAAGAGCAGCAGCATCACATGGTCGGGCAACCCGTACAATGCCGAACTCGACATCCGGGCGGTGTACCAGGTCGTTACCTCGCCTATGGAACTGGTGCAGAGCCAACTCACGGGCAACGCCGACGACAGCAAGTACAAGCAGCGGCTGCCGTTTCTGGTGTACCTGAACATCAAGGGTAGGCTTACCAAACCGGAAATCAGTTTCAGCCTCGATATGCCGCCCGACAAACGCAATGCGCTGGGCGGCAACGTGTATGCCAAAATCCAGGAACTGAACACCAGCGAATCGGAGGTGAATAAGCAGGTATTCGCGCTGTTTTTGCTGCAACGGTTCATTGCCGAAAACCCCTTGGCAAGTTCGGGCGGCGGCTTTGAATCCAGTGCCCGCAGCAGCGTAAGCAAAATCCTGAGCGACCAGCTAAACCGGCTGGCCGACCAGATTAAGGGTGTGGACTTGAACTTCGGGGTCAATTCGTACCAGGATTATGAATCGTCGGGCGGCAAGGGGCGCACCGAACTGGAACTGGGCTTGTCTAAAAAACTGCTCAACGACCGGCTGGTGGTGAATGTGACGGGCAATGTGAATCTGGAAGGCAGCCAAAGCACCTCGACAACCGCCACCGGCGGCAACCTGTCCAATTTTCTGGGCGACTTGCGGCTGGAATACAAACTCACCGACGACGGGCGGCTGCGGCTGCTCGGTTTCCGGCAGCGCGACTTTGACGTGGTGAGCGGCGAGCTGACTGAAACCGGCGTGGGCGTAATTTTCGTGCGCGACTACAACGCTTTCCGCGAACTATTCACGCGCCGGGTGAGTGAGTGAGTATTTTGGAATGCCGAATGAGGATTTGCGAATGCGGAATGAAAACCAACGCCGGTCAGACACTGTGTGTCAGACCGGCAACAGGCATCGGCTTTTGGGAGAACAAGCAGGTTTGGGCTTTCCGAAACATACTATTTTCCCCGGTTTCCGGTATTCCATTAAGAAACAACCGACTTGAAAAGCATGGTTTCGACTTTTAAAAACATACTATTCTGGCTGCTTGCCGCCGGCCTTGCCGGATGTTCGGGCCTGAAATTCATCCCCGAAAAACAGCACCTGTATACCGGGGCGAAACTCAAATTCGAGACCAACGGCAAAGTTTCGCAGCAAAGCGACTTGGAAGATGAGATGGAGGCCGCCATCCGCCCCAAACCCAACAAAAAATACCTCGGCATCCGGCCCGGCGTGTGGTTTTATTACGCATTCGGCAATCCAGAGAAGAAAAAGGGGTTGGGAAATTGGGTGCGCAAGAAACTGGGCCGCAAACCCGTATTCCTATCTGATGCCACCCCCGACCGCACGGCGCAGAACCTGCGCAACATCTTGCTCAACAACGGCTATTTCCAAGCCACCGTAGTGCCGTCCGTGGAGAAAAAAGAGAAAACCGCATCCATCACCTACACAGCCAGCATGACCACGCCGCCCTACCGCATCCGCGAAATCTCGTTCCGGAGCGTGGATTCGGCTTACCGCGAACTGGTTCCGCGTATCGGTGGCGAAACGGCGCTGAAAACGGGCGAACCTTACCGGCTCAAGGATTTGGAAGCCGAAATGAAGCGTGTGGAAAAGTTAGTGAAAGACAACGGCTATTATTATTTCGACAGCCGCTACCTGATTTTCAAAGCCGACACCACCGTGGGCGAGCGGCAAGTGGACTTGTTCATGGGTTTTGAAGCCGGTATGCCCGCCCAAACCCGCACCATTTACCGCATCAACCGCGTGGTGGTGGTCAACGACTACACCATGTCGCGCGATTCCACGGTTTCCAAGTTCGACACCACGGTTGTCGGCAACTACCGCTACCTGTACCGGCGCGACAATTTCCGTCCCGAAATCATTCTTAATTCCGTGAACCTGCGCAAGGACAGCATCTACCGCCGCGCCGACCACGAACTGACCCTCAGCCGGTTGACGGATCTAAAAGTGTTCAAATTCGTGAATGTGCGGTTCAACCCGCAGCAGGGCAAAGACAGCCTGCTCAATGTACGCATTGTGCTCACGCCGCTGCTCAAAAAATCGTTGCGGATGGAGGCCCAAGTCACCTCAAAATCCAACAATTTTGTGGGGCCTTCGCTGACGGGCACTTTCACCAACCGCAATGCGTTTCGTGGGGCCGAACTGCTGCAATTGCGCCTCAACACCGGCTACGAAGTGCAGATAAACACCGGGGCAGCTCCAATCAATTCGTTTGAAGTGGGTGCCGAAACCTCGCTCACCATTCCGCGTTTCATCTCGCCCATCCACATTCCGTACCGGTCGCACCGGTATATGCCGCAAACCGTAATCAAGCTCGGTTTCCAGTTGCAGCAGCGGCAATCGTTTTTCCGGCTCAACTCTTTCAGTGCGGCCTACGGCTATGCTTGGCGCGAAACCGCCACCAAAAGCCACCAATTGTATCCGGCCGACGCGGTTTTTTTCCAAGTGGGAAACATTTCCGACGAGTTCCAGCAACGCCTGAATCGCGACCGTTTCCTGCGCAGCAGCCTGCAAAACCAGTTCATCCTGGGTTCGCGGTATTCGTTCACGTACAACTCGCAACTGGCCGAAGGCGAAAAACGGCCCGACAACCTGTATTTCAACGCCAACGTGGAAGTATCGGGCAACCTGGCGGCCTTGGTGCAACGCACCTTGCGGGGGAGTACGGAAGGTACCCGCCCGTACGACATACTCGGCTCGCCCTACTCGCAATACACGCGCACCGATGTGGATGTGCGTTACTACCACGATTTCGACAAGAACAACCAGTTTGCCACGCGGCTCATTGCCGGGGCGGGCTTTGCCTACGGAAACTCGTTCACGATGCCCTACATCAAGCAGTTTTCGGCGGGCGGCTCCAACAGCATCCGCGCCTTCCGGGCAAGGTCGGTGGGGCCGGGAACGTATTTTGAGCCGCGCAGCCGCGAAAGCCTGTTCATTGACCAAACGGCCGACATAAAACTGGAATACAGTGCCGAATACCGCTTCGGAATCATTGGTTACCTGAAAGGAGCCGTCTTTGCCGACGCGGGCAATGTTTGGCTGCTGAGAAGCGACGAGTCGCGCCCCGGAGCCGAATTCCGCTTCAATTCCTTCCTGAACCAACTGGCGGCAGGCACGGGCGTAGGTTTGCGGCTTGATGCCCAGTTTTTTGTGTTGCGCCTCGATGCCGCGCTACCGGTGCGCCGCCCCTACCTGCCCGCCAATGAACGCTGGGTTTTTGACGAAATCAATTTCCGCAGCCGCGACTGGCGGCGCGAAAACCTGATTCTGAACATTGCCATCGGCTATCCTTTCTGACGGAAAACTGCGGCAAACGCGGGGTTTGGCCTTTTCAAAACATACTATTTGGCCCCCAACCCCTTCCGAAAGGGAGGGGAATCTTTTAGCCCTCTCCCTGCCTCGCCGGCAGGCGGGTTTCGGAGGGGGTTGGGGGGAGGCTCCGGGTTTGGGCTTTCCAGAAGATACTATTTCCAATAACTGCCAGAGGCACAGTTTTTTATGGTTTGTCCGTGTTCAAATATTCACCAACAGAACCTGACACTATGCACAGAAAAATTCACACCATCACGAAGATGATTTTTGCGGGCAGCTTGGTGCTCACCATGATTTCCTGCGATAACAATTCACAGACCTCCGAAACGGCGCAATCCGAAGCGGTGGAAGAAACAAATGACAGCATTGTGGACGAAAACAGGGAAGTGGAGTTGAAGCCCGCCGGGCCGGCTCCGGAATGGGGAATTTCCATAAAATCGGAAATGCAGGTTGTGATGGAAAAGCTGGCCAGCTTGGGCGGCAAGCCCGTTGAAACCCTGACCGCCAAGGAAGCCCGCACCCAACCCACCCCCACCGACGCGGTAATGGCCCTGATGAAAGACCGCAACATGGCAATGCCCCCGGCCTTGTGCGACACGGCGGGCCGTGAAATCCCCGTTACCGGCGGCACCACCCGCGTGCGGATATACACGCCCAAGGGAAGTACCGGCCCTTTGCCGGTAATCGTTTACTACCACGGCGGCGGCTTTGTCATAGCCGACATAGAGGTGTACAGTGCCAGCGCCCAAGGCTTGTGCGAGCAGGTTGGTGCGGTGGTTGTCTCGGTTGAGTATCCCAAAGGCCCGGAAAAGAAGTTTCCTGCGGCCCACACCACGGCGTTTGATGCGTACCAGTGGGTAATTAAAAATGCGGCTTCTTTTAATGGTGATGCCGCTAAAATTGCGGTTGTGGGCGAAAGCGCGGGCGGCAACCTCGCGGCAAATGTGAGTATGATGGCACGCGACAAGAAAATCCAGATACCGGTCTACCAAGTGCTGGTCTATCCGGTTGCCAACAATGACTTGAACAGCGAAAGCTACGTGAAATATGCCGCCGCAAAGCCATTGAGCAAGCCGATGATGGAGTGGTTCGTGAAAAACGCACTCAACACCCCCGCGCAGGCGGCTGATCCGCGCATAAGTTTAGTGAAGGCAAACCTGAAAGGCCTGCCCAGCACACTGATCATAGCGGCGGAAATAGACCCCTTGCAAACCGAAGGCAAATTGCTGAGCGAAAAGCTGAAAGCCGCCGGTGTAAAAACGGAGTATGAACTCTACACAGGCGTAACGCACGAGTTTTATGGCATGGCGGCAGTGGTGCCCCAAGCAAAGGAGGCGCAAGCATTGGCCGCCAGAAAACTGAAGTCGGCATTCGGCATGTAAACGGCATTTTGCCAAACAAGCCAAACCCCGGCACTTGCAAGTGCCGGGGTTTGGTGTTTTCAAAACATACTATTTGCCAAAGCCAATTGTGGAAAATCATGGAAACCAAAACCGGGTTCCCAATGCGTTGCCCGTCATTTTTCTTCCAATTCCCGCAGGTCAATCCTTTCCAAATCCGTGCGGGCGGGGCCGGTCAGCAATTGGCCATCGGGCGAGAATCGGGAGCCGTGGCACGGGCAATCCCAGCTTTTCTCAGCCAAGTTCCAGCCCACCGCGCATTTGGCGTGCGGACACGTAGGGTTGACGGCGTGCAACCCGCCCTGCTCATCCTTGTACAGAGCCATGGACTTGCCTTCGTAACTGACCACTTTTGCCTCGCCATGCGCCAATTCAGACAGCGACTCTATTTTTGACTGTGAAAACCACTTGCCCACAAATTCGCCAACCACGTCGGCACTTTCCTTCACGAAATTGACAAATCCGGCTACTGGCTTCACGCGGCCGGGGGCAAACAGGTCTTTGTACGGGCTGTCGCCGGTGGTGAGCAACTCGCGCAGCACAAGGGCGGCCGCGTGGCTGTAGGTCATGCCGTTGCCGCCAAAACCCGTTGCCACAAACACATTGCCGGGCGAACCGGGCAAGTGGCCGATGTAAGCCAAACCATCGGCAGGTTCAAAGTACTGTGACGACCAACGGAACGCCACGTTTTCCACGTCGAAATGCCGCCTCACGTGGCTTTCCAAATTCCGGAAATGCGTTTCGGTATTCTCACCGTGTGCGGTTTTGTGGTCTTCGCCCCCGGCGACCAGGTATTTCTGTCCGTCCGTTTCCTGCGTCCGGTAGTAGTGGTACGGGTCGTGCATATCGTAGGCCAGCCCGTCGGGGTAAGCACTGTTTTTCAGCGTTGCCGCCAACACATAGCTGCGGTAGGGCGCATTGCGGAAGTGCATGACGTTTACTCCCGGCGGAATGTGCGTGGCGTAAACCAACTGCCGAGCCTTGAAATTGCCTTGTGAGCCAGTCACTTCCAGCACGT
>JANPIL010000050.1:0-10013 GCA_031424975.1 Sphingobacteriales bacterium | reverse complement strand
GCAAACGGCTTGGCCGACTGTGTGCCGTACACCTTTTTGGCTTGTCCGGGAGGCAGTGGCTTGGTCTTGTGTTTGTGGGCAGTAGGCGGAGGTACAGGTCTGTGGGTGACCACCGTGCAAGCGGCAAGACAAATGCACAAGACGAAAAATACTGATAAGATTGCTTTCATAGGATTGATCGGTTTTGAATGAGAGGTTTCATGAAATTGCAAAGCTACCGCTATCGTCCGGCAAATTGATCCGCAAACCACACGGACGGTACAAACGTGCCGGAAACGCAAGTTTTGATTTCACACGTGTGAAAGAACAATGGTCAAACATGCCTAGAAACATCATATTTGTCCGTTTCGCTACTTCGCCTGTCAATCTGTATGCTGAGACGGGCAGGTAGTGATGAATTGGCGGGTTTCCGAAAAGTGAGATCCTGGAAACGGATTTTCCTGCCACTGCCGATTGCCCAAAAGTAGCTATAAGGGGGACTCTCGCCGTGGATTGTTGGCTGTTGCTTGAAAATAGTATCTTCCGGAAACGCCAAACCCGCTTGGGTTACCTTTCAGACAGCGTTGTCATTAACACGCACACAACCCCGACGTTGCATCTGTCAATCATGCGTGCCTTCTAATATGGTAATCGCCCCTTTCGCCTGGCTAATTATCAGGCACGAAGACCTTCCCAAAAGTCTTTGCGGTTATCTTTTTGCCCATTCTGCCGATTAGAATGAAACTGGTTGTATCATTTCCATTTCGGTGAGAACAATCAACGGACGGAAAACGGGCAGGGAAAATCACACGTTAATTGCATTCCCATTTTAAATCGAAATTTTATGCTGACCATAAAAAAGTATCCGCGTACGCGGCATATAGAAGGCTCTCGTTTGCAAAAAGGCGATGAAGACTTGAAAAGTGTCCCGTTTGAAGAGGTAAAAGGCAAATATCTGGTGATTGAAGAAAAGATGGACGGTGCCAACGCGGGCATCAGTTTTACTGACGCGGGCGAGTTGCGGCTGCAAAGTCGCGGACATTACCTGACTGGCGGCTACCGCGAACGGCACTTTGATTTGCTGAAAACGTGGGCAAATACCTTTGCGCCGCAGATGTATGACATCATCGGCGACCGCTACATTATTTATGGTGAGTGGATGTATGCCAAACACACGGTTTATTACACGCATTTGCCGCATTATTTTCTTGAGTTTGACATTTACGACCAAACTGAAGAGATTTTCCTCAGTACGGCGCAACGGCGTGGCTTGTTGGAACTGATGCCATTCATGCACTCAGTAAAAATCCTGTATGAAGGTGCGTTGGAACGCAAGGAACAGTTCCGTGATTTTATCGCGCAATCGTATTTTATCAACGGCCAGCATCTGGAATGCTTGCGCGAAGATTGCGAAAGACTGAATCTGCGTTACGAAATTGCTTTGAGAGAGACCAACAAAAGCAATATCATGGAAGGTTTGTATATCAAACAGGAAAATGGGCAGGTCGTGGAAGATCGTTTCAAGTTTGTGCGCCACGATTTCCTGACTTCCATTTTGGATTCGGAAACCCACTGGATTGATCGTCCGATTATTCCGAATCGACTGGCGCAGGGAGTGAATATTTTTCAATAATTAAACATCCGCCACGGACTTTTACAGATTTGCGCACAGATAATTCATGATTTATTTGTGCGCAAATCTGAATAGATACGCGGTGAAAAACGAAATAAAATCATGAAAAATAATTGCAAAAACCTGTCGGATTATAAAATTGTCAGTAAATACTGGGAGCGGTTTGACCGAATGAAGCAAACGCCGCAAGACTGTGTGCACCATCAGGAAGGTGATGTGTATACACACACTCAAATGGTGCTGAACGCGCTGCACGGTATGCCAGAATATCAGGTATTGACAGAGAAGGAACAGGAAATATTAACCTATACGGCCATTTTTCATGACATCTGTAAGCCGGATACCACGGAAATATGGCCGGGCCAAATGGGTCGTATTTCACATCCGCGCCACGCCCGAAAGGGGGCGAACCTGACGCGGCAGATACTGGATAAGGAAAAATATGACTTTGACTTCATTTGCAAAGTGTATTATCTGATCCTGTTTCATGGCTATCCGTTCAGGATTTTTGAGCGTATGAATCCGTTGCGTGATGCCATCAAAACGAGTTTGCTGTCGGATAATAAACTGCTCTACATATTTGCGAAAGCCGATTTGCTGGGCCGCATCTGTGATACACACGATGAGATGCTATGTAACTTAGAATTGTACAAAGCGTACTGTGAAGAAAATAGTATCTTTGGAAAAGCTAAAACATTCGCTTCCGACTACGACCGTTTTTATTATTTTAATAACGACGACAGTTACCCTGACACGCAGCTTTATCCTGATTATCAACTTGATATTTATCTTTTGTGCGGCTTGCCCGCCGCTGGCAAAGACACGTATCTGCGCACGCACCTGACGGGTCTGCCGCACGTGCATTTGGATGCGATTAGGGAAGAACTGCATATTGACGCAACCGATGATCAAGGGAAAGTGATACAACTTAGCCGGGAACGGAGCAAAGAATTTTGCCGTAAAAAGCAGTCTTTCGTGTGGAATGCAACCAACATCACCACCAAGATCCGGGCGACACTGATTGGAATGTGGATGCCTTACAAGCCGAAAATCCATATCATCCATTTGCACAAGGACATTAACCAAACGTTGGCTGACAATGCACGGCGTGAAGAAGATGCCCGGGTTCCAAGCCAAAAAATCCTAAATATGTTCGAGCGGTTTGAATACCCGGACGTAACGGAATGCCACGTGTTGGAAATTGTGAAAGCCTAAGGGCACAGCCTATTGTAAGGCGATTTCTTGTATTGATGGACAACCTTCTTTTATGGCTTTTGCAGCGGATCTGGTATAAGTCCTGTGATAAAAAGAGAAGTGGAAATTCATTTTTCCGCTTCCTTTTTAACTATATTCCGTGGATCATGGATTTGTCGGCTGTGGATTGAAATAGTATCTGTAAAAAACACCAAACCTGCTTTTGTTTGCTATAATTCAAGCGGCTGGCGGATAAAATCCTCTACCAGCCGTCCGGCTTGAAGCAGGGTTTGCTCCAGATCATTGTTGATGAGCGTCACGTCAAATTCGGGTTCGTAGGCCAGTTCCAGCGTGGCTTTGGCAAGCCGCTGCCTGATTTTTTCCTCGCTTTCGGTGCCGCGCTGGCGCAGGCGTTGCTCCAACAAATCCATGGATGGCACTTTTATGAACACCGACAGGGCGCGGCTGCCGTAGTGGTTTTTCAAGCTGATGCCGCCCTTCACGTCCACGTCAAACAGCACGTGTTTTTGCTGGCTCCAAAGCCGCTCAATCTCCGATTTCAGGGTTCCGTAATACATTCCCGGATACACCTGCTCCCATTCCACAAAGGCTTGGCTGCCAATGCGTTCCTGAAAGTCTTGGATGGTCAGGAAGTGGTAGTCCACGCCATCTTGCTCGTGGCCGCGTCGGGTGCGGGTGCAGGCCGATATGGAAAAGCCCAGGTTGGCGTATTTGGCAAGCAGGTGGCGCACGATGGTAGTTTTGCCCGACCCCGAAGGTGCCGAGAAAATAATCATCCTGCCGTGGAAGGGAATGTTCGGGTTGATGGGGAGGTGCGTTTGGTGGAACGCCGCAAAGGTAATTTCAATCGGCAACAAGAAAAAGGCAAAAAACAGCCGCGTTGCCGCCCGCTTGGAAAATAGTATCGCTGGAAAAGACCAAACCCCCTGACGCGCGGCGGCAGTTTCTATTTGGCTGCCGCCCCGTTCATGATTTTGGCGCGGATGCTGGCCACCAAGTCTTGCGGAACAGCTTTTTTCTCAATCTTGTCGCAAAGCAACTGGCGGATGGTGATTTCGAGGTTGTGGCTCTCAATGCAGGGGAGGCATTGGTCAATGTTGGCCTGGAAGTGGGTGATTTGTTCAACGGTGGCCTCGCCATCCAGAATCTGCCGGATGGCTTTCAGGCATTCGTGGCGGTTTTTGCATTCGTGGCGGTATTCAACGCCTTCCTGCTGGGCAATGGTTGAAGGGAGTTTCTTGAATGTTGACATGGCAAACAGGCAATTAGTAACCGTGATGGGGGAGAGACCGAAAAAAATATTGGTTTATTTATGATTTTTATAAGTTAAGTGCCATAACAAAATTTATGTAACCATAGTGCTCATGTAATGGTTGTCGTGGTTTTCGCAAGGTTTATCCGGTACGTTTTGCCGGGGTGTCGTGCAATCGGGTTTGCCGGTTTTCCAAAAATCCGGGTTTGCTTCAGTCCCCGTAGCCCATGCTTTTGGCGTAGCCCTGCAGGCTTTCTTTGAGTAGGTTTCTGGCCCGGTGCAGGCGCGACCTCACCGTGCCGATGGGGATGTTGAGTATTTTGGCCATTTCCTCATACGTGAACCCCTCAATGTCGGCAAGGATAATGACCGTGCGGAAATCCACCGCCAAGGCATTCAGCGCATTGGCAACTTCATCGCCGATCATTTCCTGAAGCGATTCTACGCGCAGGTCGGTGGTGATGTTGTCCGCATCGGCCTCCTCCGAATTGTAAAACGTTTCAATCTCGTGGTAATCAACTTTTGCCGGCTCTTTGCTTTTTTTCCGGTAGTCGTTGATGAAGCTGTTTTTCAAGATTCTGAACAACCACGCTTTTGCATTGGTTCCCCGCTGGAAAGAATTGATGAACCGGAAAGCCTTCAAATAAGTGTCCTGCACCAAGTCGTTGGCATCATCCTCGTCCATCGTCAGCCGGAAGGCGAAGTTGTACATTGAGTGGATGTGGGGCATGAATTCCTGGTCGAATATCTCGTATTTTTCGGGATCGGTATAGCTGTGGGCGGGCTGTCCGGCCTCCAACTCAACCGGTGCTGGGCTGTCGTTTCCGGATTCGGGCAGGTTTTGGGTGGTTTCGTCAGTCATGGGAGAATGTAATGATAGCGCGGTAAAAATACAAGAATAGTTGAACACGGACGCTGAAAACAGCCGGATAAATCTTTGCGGCGGCGGCGGCCATTAATTTACAAGCGAAAATGCCTACCTTGCCACTTTGGCCCGGTAGGCAAAGCCGCTGCCCGGAAGCCGCCGGGTTTGGCTCCCGCCAAAAGCCTGTCTGCCGACGGGAAGGCGGGACTTTCAGCTTTTCAAAAGATACTATTTTGAAACATACGGTATCCAAGGCCGTGGCCGGTTTATGTTTTTCCCCGCAGTTTGCTGGCGCACATGAAAATAGCAGGATTCACCATTATCCGCAATGCCGTCATCAACGATTATCCGGTTGTCGAAGCCATTTGTTCCATCCTGCCCGTAGTGGACGAGATGGTGGTTTGCCTTGGCGACTGTGAAGACGAAACCGAGGCGTTGATCCGCTCCATCGGCTCGGACAAGATTCGCATTTTCCATTCCGTCTGGAATCCGGATTTGCGCGAAGGTGGCCGGATTCTGGCCGTTGAGACGGACAAGGCTTTCCGGCATATCTCGCCGGATGCCGACTGGGCGTTTTACATCCAGGGCGACGAGGTAATCCACGAAAAATACCATGCCGCCATCCGCGAAGCCGCCCAACGCCACAAAAACGACCGGCAGGTGGACGGGCTGCTGTTTGATTACGTGCATTTTTACGGAACCTACGACTATACCGGCGACAGCCGCCGCTGGTACCGCCGCGAAGTGCGCATAATCCGCAACGACCAATCCATCAGCGCGTACCGCGATGCGCAGGGGTTTCGCAAAGGCGGCCGGAAACTACGGGTGAAACTGGCAAATGCCTGCGTGTACCACTACGGCTGGGTGAAAAGCCCCGCGCAGATGAAACGCAAGATGAAGAACGTGAGCCGCTACTGGAACCGGGAAAGCGACCAAGATTGGCAGGCATACATCAAATCGGAAGATGTTTTCGACTTTGCCGAATTCGATTCGCTGGCCCGCTTTACGGGCACGCACCCGGCCGTGATGCAAAGCCGGATTGAACGTAAAAGCTGGCAGGTGGAATTGGATGCATCCAAAAAGCGTTTTGATTTTAAGGGGGCAATCCTGTATTTTTTCGAAAAGAAAACCGGAAAGCGGTTGTTTGAATTCAAAAACTACAGGATAACCTGAACATTGGAAGGGTTGCCTGACGCGAAGATGTTTTTGCACCGAAAACAGTATGTTTCAAAAGGCCGAAACCCCGCTTTTTCCGCAAGACCCGAATCTTTTATTTTTGTTCCCGCTGTCAATCTGCGACGAAAATCCCATGGTTGCCATGTTGCGCACACAACCGCTTATGACATATATTGTAACCTTAATCTTTTTAATCAGTCAATCGTATGCGCTAACCCGAATGTCCGTATGCCGGTATTGCCAAAGTGTTCTCTTATCATCTCCACCTACAACTGGCCTTCGGTGTTGGAGTGTTGCCTGAGGAGTGTGATTCATCTTGATCATTTGCCCGATGAAGTAATCATTGCCGATGATGGGTCGAGCCGGGAAACCGCCGACCTGATTGCGAAATACAAGAACTTGGTTCCGGTTCCGGTGCATCACGTGTGGCATCCGGACGAAGGTTTCCAACTGGCAAAAATCCGCAACCGGGCATTTGCCCAAGCCCGGCACGAGTACATAATACAGATTGATGGCGACACCATTTTGCACCCCAAATTCGTACACGACCACCTGAAGTTTTCCGCACCCGGGTTTTTCCTGAGTGGCAGCCGGATAATGATGGGGGAGGGGTTGTCGCGGAAAATCATCCATGAAAAACGCACCAACATCAGTCTGTTGGAAAAGGGAATCAACAACCGGCTGAACGGCATCCGCTTTCCGGTAATGAGCTACCTGCTTTCGCCCGTGTACCGGATGGGAAGCAAGAAATACTACGTGAAAGGTTGCAACATGAGTTTTTGGCGCAGCGATTTGGTGGCGGTAAACGGGTATGACGAGAGTTTTGTGGGCTGGGGCCGTGAAGACAGCGACCTTGCCATCAGGCTGATGAATAACGGATTGGTCAAGCGTTTCCTGAAACAAAGGGCAATCATGTACCATGTGTGGCACCGGGAGGCCTGCCGGTCAATGGAGGCGGCAAACGTACAACGCATGAACGATGCGATTGAGAAAAAAATGGTTTGGGTGGGAGATGGCATGGACAAGTATCTGGTTGAGGAAAACCAAATAATGCTGCAGCCTGAAAGTACTTAAAAGCGGGATATGGTTACTGTATCGGTGGTGTTGTGTGCCTATAACGGGGAAAATTTCATACAGGAGCAGTTGGCGAGCATTCTCGGCCAAAGCCACTCGCGGCTGGAAATAATCGTGCAGGACGACTGTTCTACCGACCACACGGCTACCATTGTCCGGGAAATGCAGGAAGCGGATGCCCGGATAAAACTCTTCCAGAACGATTCGAATCTCGGATTCAACCGTAATTTCGAGTCGGCCATCCGGAAAGCAACCGGCGAGTGGATTGCGCTTTCCGACCAGGATGACATTTGGCATCCCGACAAAATCAGTACCATGCTGGCCGAGTACGATGGCAAGTCCGTTCTGATGCACTGCGATTCGGTTCTTTTCAAAGGCCAGCCCGACTATTCCCTGAGGCAATTGCCCTCCCACCGCCGTTTTTCCGGTTCCGATGCCCGGCAGTTGTTTATCCAGAATACCGTTGAGGGTCATACCGTGTTGTTTCAACGCCGTTTATTGAAACAGGCGTTTCCTTTTCCTGAAAATGTGTTTTTTGATTGGTGGCTGGGCTACTGTGCGGCCGTAAGCGGAGGTGTGCAGTGGGTCAACCAAACGCTGGTTTGGCGGCGTATCCATGCCAATAACCAAAGCGACGGGCAGGAAAGGAAGGTTGACAAGCTGATTGCCACGTACAAGGCGTTTGTGGGCCACCCTTTGGCAAATGACGCGCAGAAAGAATTCGGACAAACCCTGATTTCTTTGTTATCGGATGGAAACACCAAACAACTGCGGCAGTTCTTGTGGCGGAACCGCAAAGTGATATTCTTCTTCAAACGGAAGCGTTTCTTCAACGGACTAAGCCAACGGAGGAAAATAGGCCGGTTGCTTGCCGATTTCGATTTTACAAGCCATTAAACAGCCAGTTCCCCTTTTTCAAAACATACCAATTCCAAAATAGTATGTTTTAAAAACGCCAAACCCCCTTGCGTCATAACGCACCAAGCCAAATGCCAGAAACCGTACGGGTGCGCATTTTCTGGCATTTTGCGCCTGTTTTTTTTACTGAATGGTGTTAGATTTGCCACCGGGTCAAGGTTGTGGACGGCAATGTTTTTCGGAGTTTGGCACAGATTTTTATCTTGTCCGCATATCTGAAACTTTTCTTTCGCCGTTACAAATTTACAAAACCCAACCGAAGGCGGCCTTTGCTTTTTTGCCGCCTCCCAAAACTCCCCTGAAAAATGAGCCTCCCGCCACGTGCGGGTGCGTTTCATCGGTTGCCATCATCAAACGGATACGGTATTGACCGGACTTGCAACAGGTGCGCGTTGAAAAACGCGGCTTCTGGCTGTAAGGCTTTTGCCCTTGTGCCGATTCCGGGAGGTATCGGCTCATTCGTCCTTGAATCGGCCATCGAAACAACCCCGCACAAACACTTACGCATTACGGTAGTGAACCGGTTTGGAAATGCCGGACATTATTTTTCACATTCCTGACAAATCAAACCAGCTATGAACCAAATAATCATGGATTGCGAACGGATGAAATACTCCGACACGGGCCTGTACCATTTCTGCCTGAACCTGGGGCGGCACTTGCAAAAGGCCATCGGCGACAGCCGGGAGCAAATGGCTTATTATGTGCCGCCCGCCCTGAAAAACATTTTCGGCGACGGGGCGGCCTACCTTCCCCAAAACAGCCTGCACAAGTTTTCCATGCCCTCGCTCAAGCCGTTTGACATCTGGCACAGCACCTATCAGGACACGGACTATATGCCGTTCGGAAACAAGCGGATACGCGTGGTATTCACCATCCACGACCTGAACTACCTGTACGACGACCGGAAACCGGCCGCCAAAAAACAGAAATACATCCAGAACCTGCAGCGCAACATCAACCGCAGCGATGCCATTGTGTGCATCTCGGAATACTGCCGCAAGGATGTGGAACTTTGGTGCGACACCGGCAACCGGCCCGTCCACGTAATCCACAATGGCAGCAATACCCTGCACGATGCCACGCTTGCCGTCAATTCGTACCGGCCCGAACGACCTTATATTTTCGCTTTGGGCACGGTGGGCCGCAAGAAGAACTTCCACGTGCTACTGAACCTGCTCGCCGACACCGGCAATGAACTCATTATCTCGGGCAAGTTCGACGAACCCGATTACGTGGGCATGATTGAAGCTAAAGCCACCGAAATGGGCGTGCGCGAACGGGTGCATCTGACAGGTGTGGTTTCCGAAGAGGAGAAGGCCTGGTATTACAAGCATTGCCTGGCATTCGCGTTCCCGTCCATATCCGAAGGCTTCGGGCTGCCGGTGGTGGAGGCCATGAATTTCGGCAAGCCCGTCTTCCTGTCCGACCGCACGGCCCTGCCCGAAATCGGCGGCAATGCGGCCTTCTACTTCTCCAACTTCACGCCCGACCACATGCAGTACGTGTTCAGGCAGGGAATGCGCCAGTACAACAGCAACAACCTGAGCAAGGTCATAAAACGGCAGGGCCGTAAATTCTGCTGGAACGAGGCGGCCGGGCGTTACCTTGACGTGTATAGGTCATTGTGCTGAACCCCGGTGGGCGGGCAAAATGGGTTTATCATTTGATTGCCATCGGGTTCATGGACGGTTGTCGGGGGTGTGTTTTGCCAAAACTTGCATTTTTAATCCGGGTTGCTGATTTTGGCGTTTAGTTTTTTCGCCCTAAGCCGTTGTGATTTCCATGCCGAACCCCCTGTACTTGCCCATCCGGGATATTGTTTCCTCGCCCCGATTCGTTTTGGAAGACTTGTGCCGCAGCCAAGCCACGGGCTATTATCTGGGTGAACACACGGTTTT
>JANPIL010000049.1:0-4926 GCA_031424975.1 Sphingobacteriales bacterium | reverse complement strand
TCCCCGGATGCCCGAAATGGATTTTATTAATGTCACGTGTGCGGTGATGGTTGGTTTGAAGCGGGGACAAAAGTACAACACTTCGGGCGATTTCGGTGACCGGATTGCGGATTTTGCGCGGCATGGCGCGGCGGTTTTTGGATTGCCGGTTTGCCTGCTTTCCGGTCAGCAATGGTTCGACAATTAGAATAGTATCCCCGCTAAAGACGGGGCTTTCGGCTTTCAAAAAGCCCAAACCCGGCTCCGGCCAAACCGGGAATTTCATTTTGAGGTCACGAAAAAATACGCGAAACCGACTACGCCAAAGACCAAACTGAACAGTAGGTATGCCAGGCAATAGGCCGCAAATGCCTTGAGGCCAGCCATAAGGTAGCTTTTGCGTTTGAAAAATACCGCTCCGCTGCCGGCAAAATATAGCCCGGCCGCGAGCAGTCCCCACTGGCTGATGGCTCCTATCTGGTCGGGCAGGATTTTGTAGAGCGGATAGAACGGGACGAACAGGACAATGCTTTGCGCCGAAATGTAGGTGTTAAAAACCAGGTTCTCGGCGTAGTTGAATCCGCTGCGCCGGAAGAAAAGCAACGTGAACGCACTGAGCAGCGGAACCAGAAGCGCGTACATGAGTTGCGGATACTGGAACAGTTCCAGTTGCAGTGCCGACAGGTCGGCCTGCGCTTCTTGCAGGCGGCGCATTTGCTTCTGCGACACTTTTGCGGTCTGCTGCGAAACCATCTGCTGGTAGGTCTGCTTGGTGAATTTCTCCGTATCCAGGAAGGCAAATGTCAGCACGGTGCTGATGCCCAGCAAGATGGCCAAGTATTTTACGGGGTTGGCATAGATGCTGCGTCGGCCCGCCAGATAATCGCGAATCACGCGTGCCGGATGCAGGAAAAGTTCGCGGAGCGTGAAGAAAAAGCCCCGGTCAAACTCGAATGTGTGTTCGTATGCCGAATGCAGCAATGCCTTAACCGTGAAGCGTTCCTGCGGGTATTTCTGTCCGCAAGCCGCGCAAAACCGGCCGCTCACCACCGCGCCGCAATTCTGGCAGGCGGGGGTTTGGGCTTCTTGGAAGATACTATTTTGGGTGGGGAAAGTTTCATGTTCCATGCGTGGCGGGTTCCGTTTTGGGGTTGCAGAAAAGGCAATCGGTTCCGGTTTGTGGCGGTGTGAAAACGCTTCGCGTTTTGCGCAAGCTGAAGCGTGTGCTACCGCTTTTCCATGCCGGGCTGCGCCATCTGGAAACCGGCTTTGGCCTTTGCGTCGGATACTATTTTGCGCACGTCTTCGAGCAGTTTTTTGGCATCGTAAATCACGCCGTCCTTGATGGTGTATTTCACGCCGCCCACGCGCACCACCTCGTTGTTGGCGTTGAGTTTGATGGCTCCCGTGCCGTACAGTACTTTCAGGTTGGCCAGCGGGTTTTCCTCCACAATCACGAAATCGGCCAGCTTGCCCACTTCCACCGAGCCTATTTCCTTGTCCATGCCCAACGCCTCGGCACTTTTGAGCGTGGCCGCCCGGATTACTTCCAGCGGGTGGAACCCGGCTTCGCGCAGCAGTTCCAGTTCGCGGATGTAGGCAAAGCCATACAGTTGGTAGGTGTATCCCGAGTCGGAGCCGGTGGTTACGCGGCCGCCCCGGTTCTTGTATTCGTTCACGAAAGCCATCCAGAGGCGGTAGTTTTCCTTCCAGGCCACTTCCTGCTCGGTGCCCCAATAGTGCCAGTGCGACCCGTGCGAAACCCGACTGGGCTGGTAGAATTTCCACAGCGAAGGCAGCGTGTATTCGTCGTGCCACTCGGCGCGGCGGGCCAGCATCAGTTCGCGGTTGGCCTCGTAAATGTTGAACGTCGGGTCAATGGTGAAATCCATTTTAATCAGTTCGTCCATCACTTGGCTCCACTTTTCCGAATGCGGCGGCGCGGCCTGTTTCCAGAGCCGTCCGGCTTCCTCAAAGCGGTCCATTTCGTTCTGGTAATTGTACTCGGGCGGATAATCCTGAATGGTCTGGTTAGTAAACAGGGCTTCGGGCAGGCCGTACCAGTGTTCCATCGAAGTCAGGCCCATCTTGGCGGTTTGCAGCACGTTCAGCCGCGCCACGTCGGTTTGGGCGTGGTGGCACGCCGACCGCATTCCGAGTTTGCGGTGTTCGTCGAGTGCCGCCGCCATGATGTCGGGCCGCGCACCGAAAAACTTGATGCCGTCCGCACCTTTCTTGCGGATGTCGCGCACCCACTGCCGGGCTTCGTCGGGCGTGGCGATGGGTTCGAAACGGCCCTGCCCGAACACCGAATACGCCAGGATGCGCGGCGCGGTGATTTCGTTGGCGAGGCTTTTGGCCTTGTGTTCCAGCACCCAATCAAGCCCGTTGCCGCACGACGGGTCGCGGATGGTGGTGATGCCGTGCGCCATCCAGAGCTTGAACACGTACTCGGCCGATGTGCCCTGCGCCGCGCCGCCAATGTGCCCGTGCATATCAATCAGGCCGGGCAGCAGGTACATTCCCTCGGCGTTCAGTTCCTTGTCGCCGGGGTTGGCCTTGGGGCGGTCTTCAGGGTCAATGGCTACGCCGGGATAGCCCACCGTGCGGATGGATTTGATGCGGTTGCGTTCCACCACAATATCCACCGGACCAACGGGCGGCGAACCGGTTCCGTTGATCAGCGTTATACCCCGGATGATGAGCCGCGCAAACGGCCCGTCGCCTTCTGCCCGCGCGGGCGACTTGGGAACGGTTTTCTGGGCGTGGGCGACAAATGACAGGAAAATGAGGGCAAGGGAGTAGAGTTTCCGGAGCATACGCGGTTTGGTGGGGGATAAAGGGAGGTTTGGCAATTCCAAAAGATATTATTTCAGTCCGCAGTCCACGGTCGGCAGTCCACGGAAAATATGCGGCGGCTCACGGAATATCCATGTACTTGTGCGTTTGCAGCGAAATGCGCCATTGCGGGTTGGCTTTCACGTAGTCTACAATCAGGGGCAGCATTTGGGCTGATTTGCCCCATTCGGGCTGCAAATACAGTTGGCAGCCCGGCTTCACTTGGGCGGCGTGATCTTCGGCGAATTTGAAATCGGATTGGTTGTACACAATCACTTTCAACTCATCGGCCACGGCGTAGATGCTTGGGTGCGGAGCCTTGAATTTCTTGGGCGAAAAACACACCCAGTCCCAGCGGCCCGAAACCGGGTGCGCACCCGAAGTCTCGATATTGGTCTGGAAACCGGCGTTTTGCAGCGATTCGGTCAGCAATTCCAGGTTGTGCATCAGCGGCTCGCCGCCGGTGATTACGGCGAGTCGGCCCGGATGGGCAAGTGCTTGATTGACAATATCCTCCACCGAGACTGACGGGTGCGCGGCTGCATCCCAGCTTTCCTTGACATCGCACCATACGCAGCCCACGTCGCAGCCGCCCAGCCGGATGAAATACGCGGCCTTGCCCTGATGGAAACCCTCGCCCTGAATGGTGTAGAAGGCTTCCATCAAGGGCAAATTCAGAATTCCGAGTTCAGAATTCTGAATTAAAATGGGGGTTTGGGCTTTTTCAGACATACTATTTTGCTTTTTTCCTTTCAGCCGTAAATCTCTTTTTTCGAGGCTTTCAACGTGTTTTGCAGCAGGCTCACAATCGTCATCGGCCCCACACCGCCGGGCACGGGCGTGATGAAACTGCACTTGGGGGCCACTTCCTCAAACAACACATCGCCTTTCAGCGTGAAACCCGATTTCTTGGTTGCGTCGGCCACGCGCGTCGTACCCACATCAATGACCACGGCTCCGGCCTTCACCATGTCGGCGGTTACGAAGCCCGGTTTGCCCAATCCGGCAATCAGAATATCCGCTTGCCGCGTGATTTCGGGCATATTTTGCGTCCGGCTGTGGCAAACCGTAACGGTGCAGTTGCCCGGCTCCAAGTTGCGCTGCATGAGTATGCTCATGGGCAGGCCCACAATCTGGCTGCGGCCAATGACCACGCAATGTTTGCCCGCCGTTTCAATGCCGCTCCGGCGGATCAGTTCCACGATGCCGTTGGGCGTGGCGGGCAGGTAGCAGTCCCAGCCCTTGACCATGCGGCCGATATTGACCGGATGGAAGCCATCCACATCCTTTTCGGGCCGGATTTTCTCGGTCACCTTGTCCACGGAAATATGTTTGGGCAGCGGCAATTGCACAATCAGCCCGTCCACTTCCGGGTCTTGGTTGATGGATTCGACGACGGCTAGCAGTTCGCTTTCCGCAATCGTGTCGGGATAGCGGTACACTGCAGACCGGAAACCAACCTCTTCGCAGGCCTTCATCTTGTGGCTCACGTAGGTTTCGCTGCCGCCGTCGCCACCCACCAGCACGGCCACCAGATACGGT
Organism: Sphingobacteriales bacterium; assembly: GCA_031424975.1. Lineage (GTDB taxonomy): Bacteria > Bacteroidota > Bacteroidia > Cytophagales > 172606-1 > Xanthocytophaga. The sequence continues at coordinate 567 of JANPIL010000049.1, read as the reverse complement.
ATTTTTCCGTTTTGCTCCCTGATTACCGCTACTTCGGCCGCAATTTCAAGGCGCATTTCCTGGGCAATCTTCTTTCCGTCAATGAGTTGCATGGATCAAGGTTGAATGGGCGAGTGATGGAATGGGCGGGTTTGGGCTTTTTGAAGGATACTATTCTGAAACGCGCCGCAAAGATAAGAAAAGCGGGGTTGGAATTGCGGCTTCCGACGAAACGGCAACCCGCCAAGCCGCTCAATGCCAAACTACCGTTTTTACATTCACCAGTTCGCGGATGCCGAAACCGGACATTTCGCGTCCATAGCCCGATTTTTTCACGCCGCCAAACGGCAGCCGCGCATCCGAACGTAGCAAGGTGTTGATGTACACGCTGCCCGACTCAAGGTTGCGGGCCACGCGCTGGGCACGGTCGCGGTCTTCCGAAAAAATGGTGGCTCCCAAGCCATAGCGGCTCTGGTTGGCCAGTTCCACCATTGCATGTTCGTCTTTGACTATGAAAACCGAAGCCAGCGGCCCGAACGTTTCCTCTTGGAAAACCGGCATTTGCGTGCCGGTTTCGGTGAGCAGCGT
>JANPIL010000048.1:0-3058 GCA_031424975.1 Sphingobacteriales bacterium | reverse complement strand
TCGTGTACTTTCTGTAAGTCCCAGTAATACGGCAGCGTTACGTGGCAGTCAATGTGCAGGTCGGAGCCGTAGCGTTGCACCCGCAGGTTGTGCACGTCAATCCAGCCCTCGCTTTGATTGGATCGCAATATCTCCACCACTTTTTCCAGCGTGTCCAAGTCGGTTTCGTCCATCAGCCCGGCCACCGATTGGCGCACCAGCAGCAAACCGTTATAGAGGATATAGACCGCAAAGCCCACCGACAATATACTGTCCAGCCGCTGGTAGCCGGTAACATACACCAGCCCCACGCCCAGCACCAGCAGCAAACTGCTCAGGCTGTCCACCCACAGGTGTTTGCCATCGGCCATGAGCGTGATGGAGCCGGTGCGTTTGCCTTCGCGTTGCAGCACGTAGCTCAGTGCGCCATTGCCCGCCACCGTTATGCCGGTAAGCAGCATACCCAGCGGCAGGTTTTCAATCGGCATGGGATGAAACAGCCGTTGGATGGAGAAAAACAGGATGTAGCCGCCCGCCAGCATGATTAGCGCACCTTCGAAACCGGCGGAGAAAAACTCGATTTTGCCGTGGCCATACGGATGGTTAACGTCTTTGGGCCGCGCCGCCACGTACAGGCTGAACAGCGCGAACCCGGCGGCAATCACATTGATGATTGATTCCAGCGCGTCGGTCAGGATGGCGTTGGAATGCGTGATTGCGTAGGCCGCAAATTTGATTGCCATCAGCACCAAGCCAACCACAAACGAGAACCACATCAGCCGGATTTTCATGGGGGTTTGGGGGTTTGGAAACCTGCCTGTCGGCAGACAGGGATACTATTTCAGTCCACGGACAACAATCCGCAGACGGCTGTCCGCAGAGAAACACGGGCGGGTTTGGCGTTTTTGAAAGATACTATTTTATTTCCGTTCCCATGGATGAAAAATGGCGGGGCGGGTTTGGACTTTCCGGGAGATACTGTTTTTAAAAGGCACTGTTTTGAAGGAAATCGAATTATCCTCGCAAGGGGCATTTTTTCCGGTAAGTTTTTACGGATGGCAGGTTTTTTACAACAAGTGCGTTTCGTTTTTTTCAAAGCCTAAAACGGCAGTTTTTCCAAATCCACATTGCCGCCCGTCAGGATGACGCCCACGCACTGGCCCGCAAACCGTTCTTTTTCCTTGATCAGCGCGGCCAGCGGCACGGCGCAGCTTGGCTCGATGATGATTTTCATCCGCTCCCAGACCAGACGCAGGGCGGCAACGATTTCCGCGTCGGTCACCGTGATTATTTCGCGCACAAACTGTTGGATGACCGGAAAAGTCTTGTCGCCGAGCGTGGTCAGCAGTCCGTCGGCGATGGTGCTGATGTAGGGCGCGGCCACGATTTTTCCGGCTTGCATGGACAAGAATGCATCCTGCGCCCCTTCCGGCTCACCCGCGACGACAATGGTTTCGGGCGAGAAAAAATGCGCCGCCAAGGCCGTGCCGCCCAGCAAGCCACCGCCGCCCACCGGAGCCATGATTACCTGCAGGCCAGCCACGTCTTCAATCAGTTCCTTGGCGGCGGTGGCCTGCCCGGCCATGACGCGGTAGTCGTTGAACGGATGCACAAACGCGGCTCCGGTGCGGCCCACCACGGCGTTCAGGGCTTCTTCGCGGGCTGGCAGGGTAGGCTGGCAAAAAATGATTTCGGCACCATAACCGGCCACGGCTTTTTTCTTGATTTCGGGCGCATTGTCGGGCATGACAATGTAGGCTTTGGCACCAACTTGGCGCGCCGCATAGGCAATGGCCTGCGCGTGGTTGCCCGATGAGTGCGTGGCCACACCGTTTCGCAACGCATCTGCTGACAGCGACAGCACCGCATTCATGCCGCCCCGGATTTTGAACGCGCCGATTTTCTGGAAGTTCTCGCATTTAAAATGCACCTCCGCCCCCGTCAACCGGTTGAGTGTCTGCGAGGTAAGCACCGGCGTACGGTGGATGTGCGGACGGATACGTTCGTGGGCTTCAATGATTTGCTGCGCGGTAAGCATGGGCGGGTTTGGGGTTTTCAAAAGATACTATTTTGCGAAGGTAGTCGGACTTTTCAAGTCCGACGGCACAGCTCACGGGCGGTGGGGTTTAGGCTTTTTGAAAGATACTATTTTGGAATCCGCTCCCGCAAGATTTACTGGTGCGGGCTGGCTCCGAATCTAATGCCGAACGGTAAAAGAATTTATCCGCAAGCGTGCAACTATTTACCATCTTTGAGTGTCTCAGCACCAAAAACCTAACGATCATGAAACCCACTCTATTTTTCTTTGGCCTTGTCTTGATTCTTACTGGCATTTCCTGCCGCAGGGACGAGCCTGCTACCAACCCGGATTTTTATTGTCTCCAGTCAAAGTCTCCGACACCGGATTCCCTTTTCAAACTGCTCCAAGGCCGCTGGAAGTTATATGGCGAGTACTGCGGATATTGCTCAAAACCGGGCGTGAACCTGATTGAGGGCAAGAGTGTCGTTCTGATTTTCTCCAAAGACAGCACCCTGCAATTGATTGAAAACGGGCAGCCGGTTGGTACTGCCGGGTTCAGCATTGTGCCTAATATTAGTTACCCCGGAACGTACGCCTTGGAAACCAGTCCCGCACTGAACCGCTACACTTACGGGTACATTTTCAAATGCGGCGATTCAATGGGCTTTACGCACGCTTATCTGGATGGCGCAACGTATTATTTCAGCAGGGAGCCGCAATGACAAAAACGGCGCACCAGACGTTGCCGCATTGAAACAGGCGGGTTTCGTGTTTTCAAAGGATACTATTTTGCGGCAGACAGAAATATGCCGGATACGTTGCAATACAACGTCCATACGTATTGTTCCGCATTCCCAAATCCACGTTCCGCACTTTTCCTACCCCGCCACTGCCGACAGCAAGTCGGCCTGCGTGATGATGTGGATGCGGTTCAGTTCGTCGCGCACCATCAGGGCTTTGTTTTCCTTGTCTATCAGCGACGACAGCACATCCAAGGTATTGTCCATGCCCACGAATTTGAACGGCGCGTCCATCAGTTCGCCAACAAGCCGGTCTTTG
>JANPIL010000047.1:0-6580 GCA_031424975.1 Sphingobacteriales bacterium | reverse complement strand
GCTGCTGGCCCTGTTTGACCGCATGGCCGAAGAGGAACTGCTGAAACCAACCTACCGCCAAATGGTGTTAATGGATCAGGATCCGGAGGCTTTGCTAACCAAGATGCACTACTACCAGCCGCCCGAAGTGCCGCAATGGCTGACGGAGGAACAGGTTTGAAAAAGTGTTCGGCATTTTCGGTTTACCGTTCAAAAGCGTTAAAAATGTAGCAGACTTTGCATTGCAGCGTCTGTGCGGCGCACAAAATAGTATCTTTCGAAAACGCCAAACCCGCCTTTGCTCATTTGCTCAATTACCCATTTTCTCATTTACTCAAAACAAACAACCATACAAATGCAATACGATTTGATTATCATCGGCAGCGGCCCCGGCGGATACGTGGCGGCCATCAGGGCATCGCAATTGGGCCTGAAAGTGGGCGTGGTCGAAAAGGAAGACCTCGGCGGCGTGTGCCTCAACTGGGGCTGCATCCCGACTAAAGCCCTGCTCAAAAGTGCGCAGGTGTTCCAGTACATCCAGCACGCCAAAGACTACGGCATTGAGGTGGACGGGTTCAAGGCCGATTTTGGCGGCATGGTCAAGCGCAGCCGCGACGTGGCGGCCAACATGAACAAGGGTGTGCAGTTTCTGTTCCGCAAAAACAAAGTGGACACGATTATGGGCTACGGCAAGGCACTGCCCGGCAAAAAGGTGGAGGTGACCGATGCGGCGGGCAAAAAGACCGTGTACGAAGCCAAACACGTGATGCTCGCCACCGGCAGCCGTGCCCGCGAACTGCCCAATGTGAAGATTGACAACGAGAAAATCATCGGCTACCGCAAGGCAATGGTGCTCGACAAACAGCCCGCTTCCATGGTGGTCATCGGGTCGGGGGCGATTGGCGTGGAGTTCGCGTATTTTTATAATTCCATCGGCACCAAAGTCACCATTGTCGAGTTCCTGCCGCGCATCGTGCCCGTTGAGGACGAGGAGATTTCCAAGCAACTGGAACGCGAATACAAGAAAATGGGCGTGGAAATCATGCTCAACTCGTCCGTGGAATCGGTGGATACCAGTGGCGATGGCTGCAAGGTGCACGTGAAAACTCCGACCGGCAACGTGACCTTGGAATGCGACATTGTGTTGTCGGCGGTGGGCGTAATTGCCAACCTTGAAAACATCGGCTTGGAAGAGGTGGGCATCAAGACCGACAAGGGCAGGATTGTGACCGATGAGTATTACCGCACCAACGTGGAAGGTTACTACGCCATCGGCGATGCCACGCCCGGCCAAGCGTTGGCGCACGTGGCATCAGCAGAGGGAATCATTTGCGTGGAAAACATTGCGGGGCTGCATCCGCACCCGCTCAACTACAATAACATACCGGGCTGCACGTATTGCTCGCCCGAAATTGCGTCGGTGGGCTATACTGAGCAGAAAGCCAAGGAAGCCGGTTATGAAGTGAAGGTGGGCAAGTTTCCGTTCAGTGCTTCGGGAAAGGCCAAGGCAGCCGGAGCCGCCGAAGGATTTGTGAAAGTGATTTTCGATGCCAAATACGGCGAATGGCTGGGTGCGCACATGATTGGCCACAACGTGACCGAACTGATTGGCGAGGTGGTGGTGGCCCGCAACCTGGAAACCACCGGCCACGAAATCATCAAGTCGGTGCATCCGCACCCCACCATGTCCGAAGCCATCATGGAAGCCGCCGCCGCCGCGTATGGCGAGGTGATTCACGTGTAGCGCAGGGCTTCACCCTGCGTTGGCGGATGCCGCCCTTTCAGGGCTTTGGGGTGGGTTTGGCGTTTCTGGAAGATACTATTTTGCCCCCCAGCCCCCGAAGGGGGAGCCAGAAAAACTCCCCTCCCTTTCGGGGAGGGGTTGGGGGTGGGGCTTGCCCCCTCTTTCGGAGGGGGTTGCCTGCCTGTCGGCAGACAGGGGGGAGGCCTCGGGTTTGGCCTTTTGAAAACATACTATTTTGTGAATACCCGTGAAAGAGAGCATCAGGATCGCCATTTTGGATTTGTACGACGGGCAGCCCAACGAGGGGATGCGCTGCCTGAAACAACTCGTGCGCAACTTTGCGGAAACCGCCCCACTGCCGGTAACGTGCGACATATTCGATGTGCGGCACGGCAATGAAATGGCCGGACTGGACTATGACCTGTACATTTCATCGGGCGGGCCGGGCAGTCCGGTGGAGAGCGAAGGTTCGGTGTGGGAAAACAATTTTTTCCGGCTCATGGAAAGCATCCGCGACCACAACCGGCACTCTGCCGGGCGCACGAAAAAGGTTTTTCTCATCTGCCATTCGTTCCAGATATTCTGCCGCCACTACCAATTGGGGCAGGTGAGTAGGCGCAAATCCACTTCGTTCGGCATTTTTCCGATGCACCAGACAGGGCAAGGCTTGCACGAACCGTTTTTCAAGGACTTGGAAGACCCGTTTTGGGCGGTGGACAGCCGCGACTGGCAAGTGACCGACCCGGACGAAGCAAAACTCAGGCAGTGGGGTGGCCAAGTGCTGTGCCACGAGAAAATACGTCCGTACGTGGACATGGAGCGGGCCGTGATGGCCATCCGTTTCGACGGGGCTTTCTTCGGCACGCAATTCCATCCGGAAGCCGATGCCGAAGGAATGCTGCGCTACTTCCAGCAGCAGGAAAAAAAGGAGATGATTGTGGAAAAACACGGCTTGGACAAATACCACGCCATGATCCGCTACCTATCCGACCCCGAAAAAATAGCCTTGACGCACGACACGCTGATTCCCGCCTTTTTGCAAACAGCCATTGCGCAGGCAGCAGAGGTGAAAGTTTGAAACACGATTTCCCGGATTGTGTTTTGTGGTAAATTGATGACATCTTTGTCAGTAGTTCGCGAACAGGAAGATTTTTTGGAAGAGCGGAGCCGTTCCAGTTATGAGCCCATATTGAATGTACACCCGAACCCCGGCTTTTGCGCGGGGGCCTATAGCCGGTGCATTGGTTGCCATGTTTGTCCGTCTGAACTGAAATGAAAAGTGATGAGGTAAGGGCATTGATTCCCGAATGGATTTTGCGTTCAAAAAGCTGTTCGCTTGCCGTCACCGACTTGGAGGGGAAATACATCTTCGTGAACGATGTCTTTGAAAGACGTTTCTCTTTTCTCGCCCATGATTTTTACGGGTTGCCGTTTGACATGACTATCCATCCGGACGATGTGGAAAAGTGCAATGCGGCGGCCTATAAGTGCATGACCGACCCGCAGGCCGTGGTGGAGGTGCAAGTGCGCAAGCCCGGCAAGGAAGGCGATTTTTACTGGACAAACTGGGAGTTTTCGCTTTTCAAGGACAAGGACAACCAGCCCGCCGGCTTGCTTTGCCTGGGTCAGGACGTTACCGAAGCCAAACGGGTGGAACGGCAGGTTAAAAAATCGGAAGCAATCATCGAAAACATAACCGACGGCTTTTACATGCTTGACCGGGAGTGGTGTTTCGTGAAAATAAACAGCGTGGCCGAAAGAATACTGGGAATCCCAGGCGGGGAACTTGTGGGCAAAAACCTTTGGGACTTGTTTCCCGACACACCCGAGTACAAGTATCCCGCGCGATTCCGCCGGGCAATGGACGAACGCATTACGGTCGGTTTCGAGGAGTACCTGCCCGACATTGACCGGTGGTTCAGTTCGGTGGTCTACCCTTCGGCAGAGGGGCTGACCGTGTTTTTCAGGGACGTGACGCGGCAAAAGAAAACGCAGGAGCAGTTGAAGGATTCGGAAAGCAAACTCCGCGCCATCCTGGACAGCACCACCGACAGCAACGTGCTGGTAAGCACCGATTTTCGGGTATTGAGTTTTAATGCGGCGGCTAACAAGATAGCCCAGGCCATTTGCCAAAAAAACCTGCACCAAGGCTGCGATTTCAGGGATTTCCTGCCGGAAGGCTCCGAAAAAGACTTTTTGCATTACTTTAACAAGGCCCTGGCCGGCGAACCGAGTGCGGTAGAGCGGATGCGGCTGGTGGGAAACGAGCATGTATGGTTCCAAGTGAAGTATTTTCCGGTGCGGGAAGGCGGCAGTATTATGGGTGTGTCCATTAATACCAGCGACATCAATGAAAGAGTGAATGCGGAAAACAAGCTCAAGCAATCCGAATACATGCTCAGTGCCATTTACAACAGCACCAGCGAGGCGAGCACATTCATAGACCGTGATTTCAGGATACTCTACAACAACAAGGTGGCCAAGGCAATATGCCAGCAGATTTTTGGCCGGGAACCCCAAAACGGCGATAGCTCGCTGGATTTCATGCTTCCCGAACTGCAGGCGGAATTTCTGGAGCATTACCAACGAGTGCTGCAAGGCGAAAGCATACGGGTTGAAAAGACGGATGGGAAGGGTTGGTGGCTGTTCTCGCTTTTTCCGGTCTACGACGAAAACCAAAACCTGGTAGGAATCGCCGACAACGTGCAGGACATAACGGAACGCAAGGAAAGCGAACTGAAAATAACGGCCCAGAACAAGGCATTGAAAGAAATCGCGTGGCAGCAATCGCATGAGGTGCGGGGGCGGGTGGCGAGCATACTGGGTTTGGTGGATCTCATGCGGGCCGAACAAGCCGACAAACTGCCCTACGACGAGCAGTATCTGGCCTACCTGAGCCAAGCCGCCTGTGAACTTGACCAAGTGATCCGCAAGATTGTGGGCTATACGTCCGGGTAAACGCACGAAAGCCCCGAACCCGGCCACCAAACCCGAACAAGATGATACCGGAAATCCGCCAGCAGTACAACCAGACATTTTCGACCGAGAAATACCAGCGATTTCTTGATGACCTGAACCAATCGTTCCGGCACACGATTCCGTTTCGGGTGGCTGAAACACCGGTGTTCATTCCGACGGATTTTAAAACGGAATTGTTGAAAGCGGCGGACGAAATCGTGGATTTTCTGGTGCATCCCGGTTTTAAACAACGCACCGAAGCGGCAATCCCCGCCGGGCTGCGCGTGCCCAACGAAGACGGCCATCCGCTGTTTTTGGCTTTGGATTTTGCCGTCTGTGCCGATTCAAAAGGAGAACTCATTCCGCAACTCATTGAATTGCAAGGATTTCCATCGCTCTACGGGTTTGAAGACTGGCTGGCACACAAATACCGGAAGCATTTTTACGTGCCCGAAAACTTCACGCACCTGTTTGGCGGTCATGATTCGCAAACCTACCGCAAACGCCTGCAAGACGCGCTACTGGGCGGCCACGCCCCCGAAAATGTGATTTTGCTGGAAATTGAGCCGCACCAGCAGAATACGGCCATTGACTTTCTGGTTACCGAACACTACACCGGCGTTAAGCCGTTGTGCATCAGCCAAGTGATTCGGGAAGGACGGCAATTGTTTTATCTGGATCAAGGTGTCCGAACGCCCATCCGCCGCATTTACAACCGCGTCATTTTCGACGAACTGCTGCGCCGCGACGACCTGAAACGCGATTTCAACCTGACCGAGGACGTGGACGTGGAGTGGGCGGGACATCCGAACTGGTTTTTCCGCGTGAGCAAATACACCATGCCAATGCTGCAAAGCCGCTACGTGCCCGAGTGCCGTTTCCTGTCCGACTTCGACGTTTTTCCAGAGGATTTGGAAAATTATGTATTGAAGCCGCTGTTCTCGTTTTCGGGCCAAGGCATCAAATACCACGTTGCGCAATCCGATTTGGATCATATTCCCGCCGCCGAACGCGCCACGTACCTGCTCCAACGCAAGGTGGATTACGAACCCGTGCTGCAAGCCCCGGATGGCCGGGTGAAAGTGGAAATTCGGCTGATGTTCCTCTGGGAGCCGCACCTGCCGCGCCCCGAACTCCTGCTGAACCTGGTGCGCCTGAGCCGTGGCGAAATGATTGGCGTGAAATACAATAAGGACAAGACCTGGGTGGGCGGCACGGTCGGCTTTTTTGAGACGTGAAAGCCGGAAACGTGCCGGAAATAGTATCTTTTTGAAAGACCAAACCGCCTTGCGAAACTTGCCGGTTGTTGTGCTTGCCACTAACGTTTTGCGGCTGAACTGTGGGCTTTTCAGCACCGAACTTGATACGAAGCACACAGTTCATATTTAGCAGAAATCGTCATACGAAGAACTTCCGCCCCCATTACACCAAACCGCTGTCACCTGCTGGGCTTCTTCTCTCTCAATCTAATTCTTCCACTCAGTCCAAGGAATAACAAACGGTAAAACCAAGATCCAAATCAAGAAAAATGTCGCCATACCTGATGGATAAGTTTGGTTATGCTTTATTGCTGGAATGGCAACTACCAATAGCCAAGAGCCTTTGTATATAAGTTGAAGTAACAAAACTGGCGAAAACGTCAATGGTCGCCAAAGTCCTAACACCGATAAAACAGCAATGGCTAACCATAAACAACCTACAAGTTTGATAATGTCCGTTGTCTGATAAGAATTTTGGAAAATTGTTGCGGATGATAGTTTAGGAAAAAACAATGAGGTAACTCCAATGTAACCTGCAACAATGATATTGGCTATGTAAATTATTTTGATTACTGTCATTTTTATGGTTTAAAATATTCGTCCAATACCTGTTTTAATAACCGGGTAAACAGAATTTCTG
>JANPIL010000046.1:0-26181 GCA_031424975.1 Sphingobacteriales bacterium | reverse complement strand
TTTGCGAAGGTAAAGTCAAAATCCGTACCATTTTGTGAATGGGCGTGGCGGCCGTGCGGTTTTGGAAATAGTATCTTTTCAAAAGCCCAAACCCGCCGGTGCTTGCATGTGTCATGCGGCGCGTAAACACACGCGCCACGGATACCGGCAAAACCCGCCCGCCAAACCTGCGGTTTTTCACGCAAACTGAAGCGTGGGCTACCGCGCGGCTCATTTCAGGTAATCTTTTTTCAGGGACTCGTATTTCCGGCGGTGGTCTTTATTGTCGCGCAGGTTGCGCAGGTATTTCTCCTCATCCTGCTTCACTTGTTCCTTGCCGATTTTGCCGGTCTTGAAAGCGTTTTCCAGCCAAGCCAAGGCGTTTTCCCACTGGTTCTGCTGCACATACACGCACGCCATGCCATACTGCGCCCTAGCAAACGTGCTTTCGGTCTTCAGGGCGTTCTCGAATTGCTTGGTGGCTTCCGGCGCATTGCCCGAGTTCAGGTAGGCGAATCCGAGTTCCGAATAAAACCGCGCGTCGGCGGCTTGCGGGTATTTTTTGGCAAATGCCTGCATATCCTGCAATGCCTCGTTGTGCCTGCCTTGCCGCGATTGGGCAACGCCGCGCAACAGCAGCGCGTCTTTCGCAACCGCCTGCGTGTCGGCCCTGACAATCATGTTCAGGTCATTGAGGGCATCGCCCATTTTTCCGGTTTCCATGTACGACACGGCGCGGTCGCGGTAGGCGGCGTAGTTGTGGCTGCCCCGTTTAATGGCCTCGTTAAAGTCGTCAATGGCCTTTTTGTGTTCGCCCTGCTGCTGCTCCGCCAAACCCCGGTAGCGGTACGCATCGGCATGGTTATCGGAGTAATCGAAACTTTTCTTCAGGTCGGCCATGCCAGCACTGCCCTCGCCCGACAGGTAGCGGGCATAGCCGAGCATACTGTACAGGTCGGCCAGTTGGTTCTTGAACACCTGCGCACGGACTTTCGCATCGTCTTTCTTGTCCTTTTGCACCTGAGCCAACAGCGGCAGCGTCAGGTTGATGGCCTTGGTAAAATCGGCCTTGGCCTCGGCATATTTTTTCTGTTGCAGATATGCGTGCCCCCGTCCTTTCACACCGTCAATATAGGTCGGCTCAAGTTCGACGGACGTGCTGAAATCTTCCAGTGCATCGTCGTACTCGCCGAGTTGGGTGCGGGCCATGCCACGGGCATAGTAGGCTTCCTTGTATTTTTCGTTGGCTTGCAAGGCGTTGGAATATTGCTCCACGGCTTTTTTGTAGTTGCCCCGCTTGTCCAGCAACTGCCCCTGCATGAGCCAAGCCGCCGCATATCTCGGCCTGATTGCCAGCGCATTGGCCAACGCCTTCTGGGCTTTGTTCGCGTCGTTCTGGGCCATGGCCGCCACCGCGTCGTCATAATATTTTACGGCCCTGCCTTGGATGTTCATCACCAGCGCCGACTCCAAACCCAATGCCTCGGCCCGGTTGAAATCTGCCGCCGCCTCCTTCAGTTTGCCCACTTCCAGCCAAAGCAACCCGCGCTGGTAATATGCCTTGGCAAATTCCGGCTCCACGCGGATGGCTTTTTCAAGGTTATCCTTGGCTCCGCTGAAATCCTTTGTTTTGGTGAGCAGCAAGGCTTTGGCATACGGGTACATTCCCCGTTTGGGAGCAAGCGCAATGGCCTTGTCATAGTCTTCCAGTGCGCCTTTCACGTTTTTCGCGGTTTCCTTGAGTTCCGCTTTCTTGGCGTGGTACTCGGGGTTGAGCGGGTCAATGGCCTTGGTAATGATGTCGTAGTCGGCAATGGCGGCAACCACATCGTTTTTGCGGGTCTCGTTCAGGGCGGCGCGGGCCAGCCGTGCCTCCAGATAGTTTTGGTCAAGGCTAATGGCTTCGTTAAAATCTTCCATGGCCTTGTCGGCGGCTTTTTTCTCGTTGGCTTGCAGGTAGCTTTGGCCGCGCAGCAGATACAGTTCGGGATAATTGGCAATGGTTCTCTGCTTCTTTTTCTGCTTGATCATGTCTTCCGATTGCTCAATCACCTGCTTGTAGGCTTTGGCTTCGTACTGCGTTTTCAGGCCGGAAACCTCTTGCACCAGGTTGGACAGTTTTTTGATTTCAGGATCCAGCGTGGCAAGCATTTCGGGCTTGGCATTCAGGGCTTTGCGGTAATACTCAATCGAAGCCTCGTAGTTGCGATAGCTGCGGGCAATGTCGCCTTTCTTCTTGAGTTCGTCGTACGAGAAATACGTGAGAATGATGCGGTTCACCTCGTTCAGGCGAATTTTGGGATACGTGCGGAACGGGTAAATGTCGGCGGCGGCCAGATAGGCATCCTTGGCGGGCAGATAATCTTCCGTTGAAAAAGCCAGATCGGCCCGCTGGATGGCTTGCGCGTATTCGGCCTCGCGTTCCTTCTTATCCGACTCCTCCCGTTCGCGCATATATCTGGTCACGGCCTCCTCAATGTCTTTCTGCGAGGCCACGCCGCCGGTATTGCCGCTGGCACTGTTATCGCCCATGGGTACCGAAAGCAAGGCCACATCGTTGTCCTTGCCTTCAATCGGGTTGGCCGGGTCATAAAAACCGATGCCGATGATTTTGGCTTTCCAGCGGCTGCCCGCTTTTTCAGCCCGGATTTGCGCCAACCGCTGTACCGGATTGTAGGTGGCTCCGTTTTTCTTGTACTTGCTGCCGAAGTGGCTGTCGAACAGTACCTTGACGTAAATGAAATCCTTCTTTTTGACGTTGGAAATCCTGATGTTCGAGAAGGTGATGGACGCATCAATGGTTTTCTCATAAAACACATCCAGCGTGTTCAGGTATTTGTCCGCACTCAGGTCGCGGGCGTTGCCGGGCTTGGAGGCCGGGTCAATGTCATCTTCAAGCACGGCATCCTTGCTGTGGAAAATCTGATTTTTCGACGAGCCGTAGCTGTTGGCAATCACCTCTTTCAGCTCATTGGGCGGCAAGTCGGCAAAGGTCACGAAGTTGAGCAAATCCTGCAGTTCGGTGATGCAGTTCTTAGCTTGGTAGCTAATTTCGGCACCTTCCTTCACGGTCAGTTCCTGGGCCGAAACCGTGAGCGAAAACAACAGGATGGCGACTACGCCGGGCAGGGTTTTGCGGTTGGAAAACATAGTATTTTCAGGTTGTGCTTGTGTGGTATTATGCTGATCCAATGGCGTTTCCGTCAGTTGGCAATCCATCGGTTACGGTTTTTTCCAGCCTCAGTGCCAATGTTTTCACCGAGTCTGCTTCGGCCACCGGCCACCAGGCGGGTTTCTGTCGGGTTTCCAAATCCGGCATGACTCCGCCATTGCAAATGCCGCACCAAAAACAATGCCCGCAAAATAGTATCTTTTCAAAAGCCCAAACCCGCTCCGCCTGCAAGCCAACAGCCCAGCATTTAAAACGTTCTCATTTCCACGGGCAGGTTCAGTTTTTCAAGCGCGTATTTCCGCTTGGCTTCGGCATCCATCGGTAGCAAGCGGTTGATGAGCCAGCCCGAATTGCGCGTCTGCCGGTTGAAACGCCCCACCGTAAACACCCAGCCGCCAACCTGCATGAAATGGTACGTGATTTTATTTACTTGGCTGATTGCAAGCCGGTTGTTTTGCGATTCGTACAAGAACACCGACAGCATATCGTTGTGGTGGCCATCGGGCAGGTAGTTGCGGATGTTTTTCTTGTCGGTTGCCAGCAAATCCATGTTCATGAAATCGGTGGCGTGGCTCAGCGGATTAAGGCCGGTGGTGGTGTCGAGCCGTACCGGCAGCCGCAGGTAATCGGCTATGGCACTGACAGCCACCCACTTGGACGCGCCGTTTTTCTCGCGCTGGATTTTCAGTACCAGCGTCAATTTGTTTGGCTTTCCCCGGTACAGCACCGCGCAATTGACTTCGGCATACCAATGATTGTCAAAGAAATCCAAATAAACCGGCTTTACGGTATCATTGGCCTGCGCGATAAAACGCAAAATGTCTTCCCGGTTCCAATCCGGATCGGATGCGTTGAAAAGGCTCTTGATCAGGTTCTCGCGCCTGAACCTGACCGTTGTGTCGAGCCGCTCGGCATACCGCTTGATAAGCGTGTTGTCCTGGTTGTTGAACCGTTCTATGAATTCATCAATCTGTTTTACCTGGTGGGCGAAATTGGCGGTGACCTCATTCTGCAATATCTGCGCGCAAACCGGCCGGAACGCACAGAAAGCCAGCAGCCAGAAGAAAAATCTCATTGAAAATTATTTTTGAAAATGAAAGGATAGGTTGTTTCGGTGGCGGCGGCCTTTCAGAGTTTGCGCGTTTCCTGGATACCGATGTCGGCCAGGAAAACGTCCCACAGTTTCTTGGTCTCGCCATCCACGGCTTTTTCGTACAGTTTCAATATCACCGTCACGTTGCGCTGGGTCACGTCGCCGTAAATGATCTTGCCGTCTACAAGCCCCTTGAAAGTCTGCACAAAAGAAACCACGCCGTAGTAGTTTCCGTCGGGGCCTTTCCTGAAGTCACTTGCGTAGGTGATGTCCGCATACGAAACCTCAACCTGTTGGTAATCAGCACCTTTCAATTTCAGGCGGCGCAGGTAATCGCGGATTTTATATTTGTTCTTGATACCCGTATTAACGTTGGAAACCTCCACCCGGGCGGCCTCGTTCACGAAAAGCGTGACGGCCAAGTCAATCGTGGAGTTGGATTTGTCGGTCGGGGTCTGCGGATTAACAATGGTGGCAAGGTAAGTTCCCAGTTCATCCACCTTGACCAAAGCCTTGTTGCGGAACCGCTCGAATTCTTCGGGGCCGCCCGGAAAAGCCACGGCATCGCCGGTAGCCTGCGGTTCTTTGGTGTTGGCGCTGGCATCGGTCTTGATTGCATTGTCCGCGCCGGTCAGTTTGTCCACTTGCGGTTTGGCGGCTGTCAGGGCGGCGGCGGCCTTTGCCGGATCCACAAACAACTCGTGGCGGCCATCCTTGTACAAGATCACAGTTATCTTGGTGCGGGCCAGTTTCTGGTCTTTTTTCTTGTCGTTCTTAAACTTGGCCTCCTTGCCGCCCACCGAGAGTTCCATGGCGGCAACCGCTTGGTTGTCGGTGGTCACAATCACATCAAACTGCCTGCCGACAACCGGATTCATGAATCCGGCGGCTTGCGCCTGCTGGGCTTCGGCCAGCGGGAAGGCAACGTAATTGCCACTGGCATTGAAGGCCAGCAGCGCATCAGCGGACTCCATTGAGTAGGCCGGGCCGGGATTCTGGGGAATCCTGTACTTGATTTTCTGCGCCGTCACTTCAATGATCTTGCATTCCAGTTTTTTGCCGTTGGTCTGGTAAACCACGTCTTGGGCGTGGGCGCGAACGAAAATAAACAGCAAGCCAGCAACGGTGTGGATGTATCTGCTCAACGGGGTGGACATGGTTTTTACCGGGTTCGTGTGGAAAATCCTGCGCTTTGTAGCTTCAAATGTAACATTTCCCCGGAATTTGACGCTGGTTTCGGGCAGAAAATGCGGTGCAAAGTTGCGGTTTGTTTTTAAAATACCTGCAATTCAGATACCAAACCCGCGCTTCCGTGATTATTTATATGTTTCATGTGTGTTATGTAAACGCCAAAACCCCGCCCTTTTTAAAAAGACGGGGTTTTGGCATTCTGAAAGATACTATTTTGAACCGGACTGCCTGAATCCGAATAAAAGAAACGGGGTTGCCAAGCAAGCAAGCAGCATGGGTTACTTGGCCACGCTGGCCATGTAAGAAACCAGCGAAACAAGCTTGTTTGAATAGCCCCACTCGTTGTCGTACCACGAAACTATCTTCACAAACGTGGGGCTGAGCTGGATGCCCGCCTTGGCATCGAAAATGGACGTACGGTCGTCGCCCAGAAAATCGCTTGACACCACTTCGTCTTCGGTGTAGCCCAGAATACCCTTCAATTCCTGCTCGGAGGCGCGTTTCATTTCAGCCTTGATTTCGTCGTAGGTGGCGGGCGTTTTCAGCCGCGCCGTCAAATCCACCACCGACACATCGGCCACCGGCACGCGGAACGACATTCCGGTCAGTTTGCCTTTCAGTTCGGGAATCACCAGGCCCACAGCCTTGGCCGCCCCCGTCGAGGATGGTATGATGTTCTGGTAGCCGCCGCGTCCGCCGCGCCAATCTTTCATTGAGGGGCCGTCCACGGTTTTCTGCGTGGCCGTCACCGCGTGTACGGTCGTCATCAAGCCCTCCTCAATGCCAAACTTGTCGTTGAGTACCTTGGCAATCGGGGCCAGGCAGTTGGTGGTACACGAGGCGTTAGACACAATGTTCATGTCGGTGGTGTAGGCCTGGTTGTTCACGCCCATCACGAATGTCGGCGTGTCGTCTTTGGCCGGAGCCGAGATGATCACCTTTTTGGCACCGGCCTTGAGGTGGCCGCCCGCCTTTTCCTGATCCAGAAACAAGCCCGTGGACTCAACAATGTATTCGGCCCCAATTTCGCCCCATTTCAGGTTGGCGGGATCTTTTTCGGCAGTCACACGGATGGTTTTGCCGTTTACCACCAGGTTGCCGCCCTCCACTTTTATCTCGCCATTGAACTTGCCGTGCGTGGAGTCGTAGCGCAGCATATACGCCATGTATTCCGGGTCAACGAGGTCATTGATGCCCACGATTTCTATTTCGGGATAATTATAGACGGCCGCCCGGAAAACGAGCCTGCCAATGCGGCCAAAGCCGTTGATGCCTACTTTTACTTGTGCCATAATCAAAGGTGATTTAGAGTTTCAAAATCCGTTGGTTGCGCAATATTATTTATTTGGCTGGTAAGAAACCAATAAAAAACAGGAAGATTGGCAGTAACCCCGCATGGCTGGTGGCAAATATTTCTTTAACGGGAAAAGCGTATGGTTTTTCCAATAACGGTTGCCGGGCGGGGGTTTGGCCTTTCGGGAAAAGGCCCAACCCCCGGCCCCTCCCCGAAAAGGAGAGGGGGGAAAAAGCCCCCTCCTTCGGAGGGGATTGCCTGCCTGTCGGCAGACAGGGGGGAGGCTCCGGTTTCAGTCCGCAAAGTCTATCTTGTAGATGTCGTCGTAGCCGTCAAACGCATCCTCGGCCCGTACGTTCAGGTCTTGGATCAGCCCGTCCTTAAGGTCATACACCCAGCCATGCACGTGCACGTGGGCATCCTGGTGCCACGCTTTCTGGATAATGGAAGTCTTGTGCAGGTTATACACCTGCTCGATGATGTTCAGTTCCACGAGCCGCCGGAAACGGTCGTCCTCGTTTTTGATGGCTTTCAACTCGTCGCGGTGCAGCCGGTATATGTCCTTTATGCTCCGCAACCACTTGTCTATCAGCCCGTGGTAATGGTTGTCCATGGACGCTTTGATGCCGCCGCAGCCGTAGTGCCCGCACACGATTATGTGTTCCACTTTCAGCACTTCCACGGCATATTGCAGCACCGACATGAAATTGAGGTCGGTGTTGATGACCAAATTGGCCACATTGCGGTGGATGAACATTTCGCCGGGTTCGGTGCCGGTGATTTCGCTGGGCTGCACGCGGCTGTCCGAGCAGCCGATGAACAGGAACTTGGGGCTTTGGCCTTTGGCGAGGTCATGGAAATACTCAGGATCCAAGTCCAGCTTTGCGGCCACCCACTGCCGGTTGTTTTCCAGCAGGTTCCGGTATGTCGTGTCGTCTTCGGGCAGGGCTGGCGGGTCCGCCTTGCCCACTTTCAGGTTGTATTCCTCATTAATGCCGCTCTCAAACCGCAGGGTTATATTTTTCAGCTTGGCGGTTTCCACAAAATTATTGATCACTTCCAGCACGTCATAATCAATGAACGACGACTTGGTGCCGTCAATTTCCACGGTGCTGTTTTCGGGCAGGTTGTCAAGGATGCTCGCAATACTGGCCTTGTTTAAAAAAGACACGTGTTCGCTCAGGTCAATGCGGATGTGTTCGTTTTCCTTTTCCGTCTCCTTCGAGAAAAAATAGGCGGTCTTGAAGTTTTCCTTCAGGATGAAATACACGCCGACAACCATGCCAATGCCAATGCCGATGAGCAAATCGGTGAACAGAACCGCCACGATGGTGACCATGAACGGCAAAAACTGCGTCCAGCCCAGTTGGTACATCGCCTTGAAAATGGCCGGTTTTGCCAACTTATAACCGACCAAGATCAGAATGGCCGCCAACGCCGCCAGCGGAATCAGGTTCATGGCGCGGGCAAAAAACAGGATACTCAGCAACAGCAAAACCCCGTGGATGATGGACGAAAGCTTGGTTTTGCCCCCGGTATTGATGTTGGCCGAGCTGCGCACAATCACCGATGTGACCGGGATGCCGCCCAGCAGGCCCGCAACAATGTTGCCCATGCCCTGCGCCTTGAGTTCGCGGTTGGCGGGCGTGCGGCGTTTGTGCGGGTCTATCTTGTCGGTGGCCTCGATGTTGAGCAGCGTTTCCAGGCTGGCGACAATGGCAATGGTGAAGGCGGTGAGGTAAATCTGCGGATTGCCGAACTGCGTGAAATCGGGCAGGCGGATGAGGCTGGCAAACTCGCCGAACCCGCCAACAACCGGCAGGCTCACCAAGTGAATCTGCTCCAAGGCCAACTGCGGGAAATACCGCGCCAAGGCCAGGTTCATCAGCACGCCCGACACAACGGCGATAAGCGAGGCCGGAATGAACTCAAAAACGCGGCTGACGCGGTGCAGCCTGTCCCACGTAAGCATGATGGCCATGGCAACGGTGAAAATGGCAATCGCCCCGAACGACGGGTCGCCGACGGCATTGGCGATTTCGGTGAATGTATTACGCCCGTCCAACTGGAAAAACTCGAATTCGCCTTCCGCGTCGCGGTCATCGCCCAGGGCGTGCGGAATCTGCTTGAGCACCAGCGTCAGTCCAATCGCTACCAGCATTCCTTTGATTACCGCCGTCGGGAAATAAAGGCTGATGAAACCGGCACGGGCAAAACCCAGCCCCAGTTGCAACACCCCGGCAAGCACCACCGCCAGCAAAAAGCCTTCGAACGAGCCGATTTTGGCAATGCCGCCCAGCACAATCACCGTAAGCCCGGCGGCTGGGCCACTGATGCTCAGCGGCGAGCCACTCAGGTAGCCAACCACCAACCCACCCACAATGCCCGACACCAAACCGGCAAACAGCGGCGCACCCGAAGCCAAGGCAATGCCGAGGCACAAGGGCAGCGCAATCAGGAAAACGACCAGTCCGGCGCGGGCATCGTCGATTGCATGAGCAAAAAACGCGGGTTTCTCTTGGTTTCTCTTATCCATGCGCTGTGATTGTTGTCGGGTCATGAAATGATTTCCGCCGTTAAATTACCCATTTACACCGGTTTCCCGCCACCGGAAATCACATTGTGGGTGCCGGGGTTTTCCTGATGCATTGCCGGTGAGTGTTGTCTTTTTCCGGCTGCCATCAAAAATGGCGGATTGCTTGGAATTAATGTGCCAATACGGTTATGTTTGGGTTAGTTTTCACCTCACCTGTTTGCCACCTTAACCATCACGCCACCATGAGTAAATTTGATGAAGCAATGTCCGATTATATGAATGCATTGGACAAAATGGGCGTAAAAGCCGACGAAAACCTGCTGAAAGCCGTTGCCAAATCGCTGGGGCCGGTCATTTACAACGCCGATGCCTCGCTGGTATCCACTTCAGACAAGGCTGAGCTGAGCCGGGTCAAGGAAAACTACCTGACCAAGAAACTGGGCCTTGCCGATGGCCCCGAACTCGATGCGGCCATTGAAGCCGTGGCAGAGCAATTCGGCAGTGCCAACCGCAACAAGTACCGCGTGGTATTTTACTATTTGCTGGCTGTGAAATTCGGTAAGGAAAGCATCTACGCCGACTGACAAACCACGCCCAGACAAAACAAAAGCAGCCCGGCAATTTTGCCGGGCTGCTTTTGTTCGGGGGTTTGGCGTTTTCAAAAGATACCTGCCTGTCCGGCAGGCAGGCTATTTCCCGAAGCCATAATCGCGCTCCACTTTGCAAATGCGCACTTGGTACGCCCCGTACCATGTTTGGCGGCCTTGCTCCTGCGCCAGCAAATGCTCCCATTGCTGTTTCCACAAACTGATTGCTTCCGGGCTTTCCCAATACGAGACCGTGATCCCCAAACCGGATCTGGCCGATTCAATGCCCAGATAGCCGGGTTGCCGTTGCGCCAATGCTTCCATGCGGGCAGCCATGTCGGCATACCCGTTGTCGCCTTCGGTGCGGACGGAGGTAAAGATTACGGCATAATACGGTGGCTCCGGCGTTTGGGCAATCATGGTATTGCGACTTGAAAAACAACAGTCAAAAATAGTATCTTTTGAAGCGGCCAAACCCGCCCCTTAACTGACCAATTGAAAGGCGTCGCCGTCAAAAAGCCCTTTGTCGCTCAGTTTCAACGACGGTATCACCAGCAAGGCCATGAACGAAAGCGACATGAACGGCGATTGCAGGCGGCTGCCCATGCGCTTGGCCATTTGGTCTAGTTGCGTGTATTGCGCCGCCACTTCGTAGCCATCGGCATCGGTCATCAGCCCGGCGATGGGCAGCGGTAGTAGCATTTCCTCACTTTCCGCCACCGCCGATAATCCGCCTTTCACACTGATAATCAGGTTAATGGCGCGGCAAATGCTTTCATCGTCCGTGCCAACGGCAATAATGTTGTGCGAGTCGTGCGCCACCGACGAGGCAATGGCTCCGTGCCGGAATCCGAAGTTTTTGGCAAAAGCCACCGCCGGGGGCGCATCCGCATAGCGGTTCACAACGGTGATTTTGAGCAAATCGCGGTCGGTGTCGGCCACCACAAAGCCGGCTTTGGCCTTTGGCGGACATACTATTTTGTTCGTAACCAACTGGCCATCAATGGCTTCAATGACCTGCAAATCCCTACCATCGTCTTTTACGGCAAACTCCCCCGGCGATTTCAGGGAAACGGAAAACCGGTTCACGATTTCGCTTTCCACCGGTGCAATCAGGCTTTTGCCATCTTCAGCCACCAACTCACCGCCAATGTAGGTTTGCAACACCTTGAAATCCAGCAGGTTGTCAACCACTATGAAATCCGCCGCATCGCCCACGCGCAGCAAACCCACTTCCAGATTGTAATGCTCCACCGGATTAACACAAGCCGCCCGCAGCGCATCAAACACACCGTAGCCTTTGGCCACGGCGCGGCGCACGAGTTCGTTGATGTGCCCGAGTGCCAGACTGTCGGGGTGCTTGTCGTCTGAGCAGAACATTATTTGGTCGGGATAATCGGGCAGCAAGCCAATCAACGCTTCGAAATTCTTGGCCGCACTGCCTTCGCGGATCAGTATCTTCATGCCCGCCGCCAGTTTGTCCAACGCTTCATCGGCGGTAAAGCATTCGTGGTCGGTGCTGATGCCCGCTTGCGCATAACGCAGGGCTTGTGCGCCGCGCAGGCCGGGGGCGTGGCCGTCAACGGGCTTGCCTCGGCGTTGGGCGGCGGCTATTTTGGCCATCAGTTCCGGGTCGCGGTTCAGAACGCCGGGGTAGTTCATCACTTCGGCCAGGTATCCGATTCCGTCCATTTGCAGCAGGTTTTCCACGTCGGCCACGGTGATTACGGCTCCCGCCGTTTCAAAATCGGTGGCCGGCACGCAAGAAGGCGCACCGAAACAGAACCGGAAGGGCACTTTCGCGCCGTTTTCAACCATGTACCTTACACCCGCCACGCCCAGCACATTGCCGATTTCGTGCGGATCGGAAACCGTAGCCACCGTACCGTGCGCCACCGCCAGCCGCGCAAACTGCGCCGGGGTCAGCATGGAGCTTTCAATGTGCACGTGGGCATCCACGAATCCGGGCATAATGAACACCAACGGCGCATCGGCAACCGGCTGTATACCAGCGATTTGCCCGTTTTCAACCCGCATGCTGGCGGGATAAACCCGGCAGTGGAACAGGTCAACCAATTGCCCGGCAATTTCAAATGAGGCGGCGGATAATTGGGTGGGTGGTGGTGCGGTTTCCAAAATAGTATCTGATTTCAAGGCGAAACCTACGTGCAAACGATATGCGGGCATCGTGCGGCCCGCCGGGCGGTCACATTGTGGCAATGTTAGGGAATAAAGGATGAAAATAAAATCGCGGCGCGTGCCGGAAAACACACCAAGCCATGAAAAAAATCGCATTCCTGCTTATTCTTTGCCTCACCCTCGGCTCGTGTATGCGTTACCACAGCCCGATGGTGAAGTCGTGGACTCCCAAAGACCACTCGAAAGACAGTTTCAAGAGTCCGCGCAAAAACCAGCGGCGGTGAGGCCGCCCAATCCAACGCAAATTAATTTTCTTGCCTTCAATCATTTTCATCCCTCAAATCCTTTGCTCTACAAGTATGAAAAAATTATTCGCCTTCTTGATTATCAGTGCCATCATGAGTTCTTGCTACCGGCCACAGAGCCAGTCGTGGCAACCCAAGAAAAGCTTCAGCGTCTCGCACACCAAAAAGAAAAGATCTTGACCCAAACAAAAATCGCAACCCCGCCGGGTTGCGATTTTTGTTTGCGGCCGGGCAAAAAAACGGCGTGTTGGTGTTCGGGTTCGGCAAGGGTGCGTATATTTGCGGCAGGCACATTCGGCAAAAGATGCGTTTCCAAAACAGTATGTTTCGGAAACGCCAAACCCTCACCCCGCCTTCGCCAACCACTTCCGGCATGAGAAAAATCATTGTGGCCATTGACGGCTACTCCGCTTGCGGCAAAAGCACCACCGCCAAGAAAGTGGCCCAGAAACTGCGCTACGCCTACATAGATTCGGGAGCCATGTACCGCGCCGTCACGCTGTATTTCCACCAAAACCACATCGCACTCACGCACCCAGGCGAAGTGGCCGATGCCCTGCGGCACATCCACATCCAGTTTGCCTACAACCAAGACACGCAAAAAAGTGAAACTTATCTGAACGGACTCAACGTTGAGGAAGACATACGCCGGATGTACATTTCGGAGCGGGTGAGCGAGGTGAGTGCCCTGCCCGAAGTGCGCAAGGCATTGGTGCTACTGCAACAGAAAACGGGCAGCAAACGCGGTGTGGTCATGGATGGGCGCGACATTGGCACCAAGGTTTTTCCGGATGCCGAACTGAAAATATTCATGACCGCTGATATGCAGGTGCGGGCCCACCGGCGGCAACTGGAACTGATGCAGCGCGGCGAACTGGTTGGCTTGCAGGAAATTGTGGACAACCTGACGCACCGCGACCACTTGGACACCACCCGCCACGAAAGCCCGCTGGTGCGGGCCACCGATGCTTTTCCGCTCGATACGACGCACATTACCTTTGATGAGCAGATTGAGTTTGTGGTGAACCTGGCCATCAGCAAGATGATTGAACACCAGCAACGCACCGCAGAAAAAGGCGGGTGACCTGCGGGGGCGGCCCGAAGGCAAGACCGCCCGAAATAGTATCTTTAAAAACCGCCAAACCTGCCTCGGAAGCGAAACGGCACAAGCATCGGTCACAATAAAAACAGTTGCCAAACGGTCATCTTACTGTACAGAAATCACGAACCGTTCTCTCCCTGAACTTATGCAAGTCACGATAGACAAGAATTCCGGTTATTGCTTCGGTGTCGAATACGCGATCCAGATGGCCGAAGAGGAACTGGCCGATGCCCGCGAACTCTATTGCCTCGGCGATATTGTGCATAACAGCATGGAAGTGAAGCGGCTGAGCGAGAAAGGCTTGCGCGTGATTGACCGCGAACAAATGGCCGGACTGCACGACTGCAAACTGCTGATACGGGCACACGGCGAGCCGCCCGCCACCTACGAGCTGGCCTTGAAAAACAACATTGAACTCATTGATGCCTCGTGCCCGGTGGTGCTGAAGCTGCAAAACCGCGTAAAACACGCCTTTGACCGGATGCAACACGAAAACGGCCAGATTGTGATTTACGGCCAGCCCGGCCATGCCGAAGTGATCGGCATCACCGGCCAGACGCAAGACAAAGCCATCGTAATCACGACCGAAGAGGACTTGGACAAGATTGACTTCACGCGTCCGGTGACGCTTTTCAGCCAGACGACCAAGAGCACGCAGGGATTTTACAAGATGAAGGAACGCATTGAAAACCGCATCCGGCAGGCCAACCCCACTACCAGCCCCGACGCGCTGCTCGATGCCAACGACAGCATTTGCCGCCAAGTATCGAACCGGGAGCCGCAACTGCAAAAATTTGCCCACGAACACGATGTGATTGTGTTTGTGAGCGGCAAGAAAAGCTCGAACGGCAAGGCACTGTTTACCGTATGCCAGAGCGAAAATCCGCGCAGCTATTTCGTTGAGAATGAGACCGAACTCGACACCGCTTGGTTTGACGGGGCCGAAAGCATCGGCATTTGCGGGGCCACTTCCACACCGATGTGGCTTATGGAAAGCGTGGCTAAGTACATTGGCCAACTGCCGGTGCTGGCCGATTGATTGGTTCGGGAAACCGATCGGGCAAAAAACAGGAAAGGCTTTGCGCGATGCAAAGCCTTTCCTGTTTTTTGCATTGCGCATGAAACACGACATTGCCCGCGGGACTTGGAAAGTCCCGCTACCCTCGCCGCCTTTTCTGCGGACTGCCGGCCGTGGACAGCCGACTGAAATAGTATGTTTCCAAAAGCCCAAACTCGCCCCGCCATGAACCGGATTGCCAATACCTTTGTCAAGTATTTCCTGCGCGGAATGCTGTTTACGGCTCCGCTCGGAGTCACGGCCTACATTCTGGTGGCCTGTATCCGGTGGCTTGACGGGCTGCTGCCGCTGGACGAATATCCGGGGGCCAGCCTGCTCATTGTTATTGCCACGCTTACTTCGGTGGGATTTTTCGGCTCGTCGCTGATTGTCAAGCCCGTGTTGCTGTCGCTGGAAAGTCTCGTCACGCGGCTGCCGTTTGTGCGCATCATCTACACTTCGCTCAAGGATTTGGTTTCGGCGTTTGTGGGCGACAAGAAGAAGTTCAGCCAGCCGGTTCTGGTGCTGCTCAACAAAGAAACAGCACTGTACAAGCTGGGTTTCATCATGCAAACCGACTTGGCAGACATGGGCATTGAGGGCAAAGTGGCCGTGTACCTGCCGCATTCCTATAATTTCTCCGGCGATTTGTACATTGTACCCCGCGAAAACGTGACCCCGATTGACAGTTCGTCGGCGGCGGTCATGAAATTCATCGTGTCGGGCGGGGTTGTCAAACGCGAGTGAGTTGGTTGGCGGCGGCGAAAACAGTATGTTTGGAAAGGAAAAAACCAACCTCGATGCAACAAACCCTGTTGTTTAAAAATCAGATACGAATGATACGGACTCTATTCATGTTTATTATTCTGACTATGAGCTGGGGTTGTGCAGACAATCAGAAGAATTTATCGGCTGGCTCAGGAAGTATGGTTCATAAAAACACTATGACCAAAAAATCTGAAAGCAGAGTCCCGCAAGTACCCTTACAATCAATTTCAAACCAACCTTGCATAGAAATTCAGTCTTTTGTTGTTGATATGGAGAAAATGAATTGGGTTTCTGATACCAACAGACTACTAAAAACAAGCCTCTATAAAATGTTGGACAGAAACCGGGTTCATTACTTCAATGAAAGGCCGTTTTATAAAATCACATTCCAAGATAGTCAATTAGGTGATTTTTTTAGGATACGCGGACGAAAACCCAAGTTGGAGCTGGACTCTATAGCGTTTGAGGATTCCGCCTTTGCAGTTGATTCTGTTGATTTTGAACTGTTCAAAAAAACAAAAAATATCTGGGGTTATTTTTATAAGAACAGGAACGCAACGGACTTGATATCTGACGGCGTAATTGAACAATGGGAGTTTTCAACAGGAAAGGAGGCAGCAGAAGCCTTAAAAAAAATCAGAAAAGCTAGTTTTGATATTTACTTTAACACTAATCCCTATTTTTGTCTTATCGAAAACAAATTAATCGTGTTTCATACTAGGGCAATGCGCTTTAGTTATGATCAGAAACCGATTTTTGAAAAATTTCTTAAAGAAAAGGTAAACAAAAACATCGTCAACAAACAATAGCTACGTGATACATAGCCAAATCCATGAAAACCGCCATCTCTGCCGAAAAAAACCACCCGCGCGTACTCAATGCGTGGTGCAGCTACGACTGGGCCAACTCGGTCTATAACCTCACGGTCACCTCCACGTTGTTTCCGGTGTATTACAGCGCTGTGACCAAGGCCGCCTTCGGCGAAAATGCCAACAAGGAAGTCCTGGTGGATTTCCTGGGCTTCCGGTTCGACAGCCAGGTGCTGTATTCCTACGCCATTGCGGCCTCTTTTTTGGTCATCGCGGTGCTGTCGCCGGTGTTGTCGGGCATTGCCGATTACAGCGGCAACAAGAAGCGGTTCATGCAGTTTTTCACGTACCTTGGTTCGGCGGCTTGCCTGGGGCTGTGGTTTTTTACGGGCAGCAACATCGAATACGGCATCCTATGCGCGTTTCTGGCCAGCATCGGCTATGCCGGTTCGTTGGTGTTTTACAACGGTTTCCTGCCCCAAATAGCCACACCCGATCGCATGGATCGCATTTCGGCACGCGGCTTTTCCATGGGGTACATCGGCAGCGTGCTGATGCTGGTAATCAACATTGTCACCATCACGTACTTTGCCGCTTTCGGATTCTCCGGTGAAGGCGCGGCCACGCGTTTTGCATTCATTCTCGTCGGTTTGTGGTGGATTGGTTTTTCGCAAATCGCTTTTTTCCACCTCAAAGACCAGCCAACCAACCATCCCATCAACAAGGATGTGCTTACCAAGGGCTTTGCTGAACTGACCAAAGTGTTTGCCAAGGTGCGCGGCTCGGCGCATTCGTTCCGGTACCTGCTCGGCTTCTTTTTTTGGTCCATGGGCGTGCAGAGCATCATGCTCATGGCTCCGTTTTTTGGCGAAAAAACCATTGGCATGGGCGGCACCGAAATGATTGCCATCGTGCTGATACTGCAACTGGTGGCCATTCCGGGAGCCATTTTGTTTTCGCGGCTGGCCATGCGGCTGGGCAACACGGTTTCGCTGGGTTTGGCCATTATAATTTGGATTGCCATCTGCGTGGCTTCGTATTTCGTGGAAACCAAAACCGAGTTTTACATACTTGCGGCGTTTGTGGGCGTGGTCATGGGAGCCATCCAGTCGGTTTCGCGCAGCACGTATGCGCAACTGATTCCGCAAACCACCACCGACACGGCCTCGTTTTTCAGCCTGTACGACGTAACCGAAAAGCTGGCCATTGTCATCGGCACCTTTACCTACGGCCGCGTGCTCGAAACCACCGGCAATGTGCGCCTGAGTGCGCTGAGCATGGGGGTTTTCTTTGTGCTGGGGATACTATTCTTGCTGGCCGCCCGCCTGCCCCGCCGCGTGAGCGATGCCGTGAGCGATTGAAGCCTCACCCCCGGCCCCTTTCCGAAAGGGAGGGAGAGCAAAAACTGCTTTGTTTTCCGGAGGCTGGCGGTTTTTGTAATAGCCCGATTTTGCTGAACTTGCCGCTTTCCAACCAAACCACCCAAAACCCGCAACACCACAATGGCCACATCCACCAATCCATGGCACACCGTATCCTATGGCAAAAACGCCCCGCAAATAGTGTCGGGCATCATTGAGATTCCCAAGGGCAGCAAGGCCAAATATGAGCTGGACAAGGAAAGCGGCCTGCTGATACTGGACCGCGTGCTGTTTTCGGCGGTACACTACCCGGCCAACTACGGCTTTATCCCGCAGACGTACTGCGAAGACCACGATCCGCTTGACATCCTGGTCATCTCGCAAGTCGATTTCCCGTCGCTGTGCCTCGTGGAAGCAAAAGTAATTGGCGTGATGCGCATGAAAGACCAAGGCGAAGCCGACGACAAGATCATTGCCGTGGCCCAGCACGATGTATCGGTAAACCACTTGGACGACATTGAGCAACTGCCGCCGCACACCATCGTGGAGATGCGCCGCTTTTTTGAGGATTACAAGAAACTGGAAAACAAATCGGTGGTGGTGGAGCATTTTTTGGGCAAACACGAGGCGTACCGCATCATCGAGGAGGCCATACAACTGTACCGCGAAACATTTGGCGCGGTCAATTGAACCGTCGCGCATGGCGTGGACTTTTAAAACCCCAACGGGCCAGCTGGCGGTTTCGATAAAATAGTATCTTTACAAATGCCCAAACCCGCCACATCGACTTGCGCAACGCAAACTTCTGGCACGTTTTTCGCGCGGGCAGCCCTTGAATATCCCGCCGTATTTCCACTTCCAAACAACTTTCCCCATGAAAAAATCGGTACTGACGTTTGTTGTTTCCCTACTGCTGGCCGCCACCGGCTTGGCCCAATCCGACACTGACAAGGGCATGACCCGCGTCAGTAAGATGCAGGGCGTTGAGGTGTATGCCATGTGCGAGCCGGTGCGCGAGTACAGTGTGCTGTTTTCCATGAACACGGGCGTAAAAGCCGGTTCGGTCATTACGGGCGGCTTGGTGAACGAAGGCGTTTCGGACAAACTATCCCAGTTTGTGAAACGGGTGATGAAGGAAGCCGAGAAGAAAGGCGAGCAGGTGGATGCCATTGTGTATTCGGGCGGCAAGGACGTGGCCGCCATCAAGTTCAAGGCCGAATCCACGGCGCAAAACAAGGGGCTGGCCAAAGCCGCCAAATTGAGCGGCTACGAAGTGTACGTGATGAACGAACCCCTGCGCGACTACGAAACCGTGGTGGATGTGAGCACGGGTGCAAAGGCAAAGTCGTACATTACAGGCGGCTTGGTGAACAACAGCGTTGAAGAGGACATAAGCCAATACGTGAAACGTGCCGAAAAAGAAGCCAAAGAGGAAAACAAGAAAATAGATGCCGTGGTGTATTCCGGCGGCAAGCGTGCCATCGGCGTGAAGTTCAAATAATACCGCCGGGGTTTGGTGTTTTCAAAAGATACTATTTTCGGTTTGTCCATCCACCGGAAAATTTATCTTCCAAAACATACCGCGGATTCGCCGGCCGGTGGTTGGGCAGACGGATGGTTGGGTAGCGTTATGGCAACCGTTGTGCCTTCGCCAATGGCGGACTTCAGCTTGAGTTGGCCGCCCAACTGGCGCACCGCCTTGTGTACCAGATATAACCCCAGCCCCGATCCGTTGGAAGTGTGCGTGCCACGGTAAAACATCTCGAACACCTTTGCCTGTTGCTCGCGGGGTATCCCAATGCCGTTGTCGCTCACTTTCATAACCAGACTGTCGGCCTCGCACTTGACTGCGATTTTTATCCAAGGTTTTTTCCGAATCAGGTTGGCGTAGTTAATGCCATTGGAAATCAGGCAGTTGACCAGTATTCTGAAACGAAACAAATCAGTGCGTGCCGGACAGTCGCCCGTAATCCGAGTGGTGATTTTTACCCGGTTGTAGTTGGTCAAGTCGCGGAGTTCCCTTACTTCCCGCTCCACAATTGCTTGCAGGTCGGCGTTTTCCATCAGGGCAAGCTGGTTTTGGATTTTTGAGGAATAAACCATGTCACGGATGATGTCGCGCATCCGGTAAACACGGCCGCGCATCAGGTGCAGGTAGTTTTCGGAGCTGTCCAGCATGTTTCCCTCCATTTCTATCAAATCAATAAGCCCAAGCACCGAACTAAGCGGCGCGTTGAAATCGTGGCTCAGGCGGTAAGTCAGGGTGTCGAGTTCAAAAGTCACCCGTTCCAGTTCCGCCGAGAGGCTTTCCCATGACACGTACGGTGCCGGTGGGCAGGATACGCGTGCATCCGGACTGGCTTTCTGCATTTGCAGGTTTTCTTTCATGCGGTAAGTGCAAATAAAAATATTGGTATTTCGGGCGGTAAACAGTCAAAAGCAAAACACGGCAGGCAGATTTCAAGGCTATGACACTCCCTGAAACCTACCCGCCAGAGAATTGAGTCTGTTTTCAACCCCGTCCTTGTCCACCAAGCCTTGCAGCAAATCCTGCAGCACCCCGTTTTCAAAAATCAACACAGAGGGCAGCGTAATGCCATACCGCTCGCAAAGTGTTTCGGCGTGCAAAAGGTTTATGTAAAAAAAATAAACGTCATTATTGTTTTTATGCAATTCCTTGAGCATTGTATCATTGGCATCGGAATGGTCGGAATACGGATTATAAAAGTGTACCACGCGAACGCCATCCTTATGAATGACCTCGGAGGCGAAGTCTGTTTCTGATATTTTTTTCATGACTGATGCTGTTAAGTGGTTTTATATGGTATGTAGGTGTACATAAAAACTGTGCCACCAAGTATAAATATCTGATTTTCAACTGTTTAGATAAAATGTTTTTGCATGGATGGAAAAAACAGGACAACAGGAAAGTTTTTGCTTTCATGTCAGCAAAAACAGCCATCCACTGGGCGTTTCCAAAATCCGCGGGATGGCAATCGGAAATCGCACCGAAAAAAAACTTAAAGTTCTTAGAATACTTTAGCCGGTATATTAGAATAGTGCAAACAGAATCGCCAAAACCGTTTTGGGCGGTTTTCCACACAATCGCAGCCAAGGCATTGGTCAGGGAAAAGTGCGGACTAAGCAGGAGAGCTATTTTTACTTATATGCAAGCAAAAAAGGTTTAAAAACCGCGTCACCCGAAGTTTGGCTGGCGGCTGAGGCCCAGCTTGCGCATCCGCGATTGCAGCGTTTTGTCGTTCATGCCAAGCAGTTTGCCCGCGCCTCTGGTTCCCGTCACCCGTCCGTTGGTAAGGGCAAGGGCGGCAATAATGTGCTTGCGTTCGTGTTCGGCCAGCGTTTCAAAACCCGGTTCGGGATTCAGGGTTTGGGGGTTGGCGGGGATACTATTTTCCTGCAAGGCGGCTATTTCCAGTTTCGGCCCGTGGCTCAGCACCACCGCCCGCTCAATGATGTTCTCCAATTCGCGGATGTTGCCCGGCCATGGGTATGTTTCCAGCAGTTGCAATGTTTTTTTGGAAACCGAGGTGATTTTCTTGTTGGTTTTGGCGGCGTACTTATTGATGAAATACTTGACCAGCAGCGGAATATCCTCTGTTCGTTCGCGCAGGGGCGGGTTCACGAGGGGAAACACATTGAGCCGGTAATACAAGTCGGCCCGGAACTCGCCATGCGCCACTGCCTCTTCCAAGTTGCGGTTGGTGGCCGCAATAATGCGCACATCAACCTTGCGGGTATGGTTGCTGCCCAGCGGCTCAAATTCGCCTTCCTGCAGCACCCGCAGCAGTTTCACCTGCAGTTCAAGCGGCAGTTCGCCAATTTCGTCCAGAAACAGTGTTCCGCCATCGGCCTGTTCAAAACGCCCGATTTTTTTGGCGTGGGCTCCCGTGAACGCCCCCTTTTCGTGTCCGAAAAGTTCGCTTTCAATCAGGCTTTGGGGCAGTGCGGCGCAATTTACCTTTACCAATGGCCGCCCGGCGCGTTTGCTCAGGCGGTACACGCTGCGGGCCACCAGTTCCTTGCCGGTTCCGGTTTCGCCCATAATCAGCACGGTTGTGTCGGTGGCGGCCACTTGCTCCACTTGCCGCAACACCCGCCGGTAGGTTTCACTGACCGAAATAATGTCATCAAATTTGAAGCTGCCCTGCAATTCCTGTTTCAGTTGCAGGTTTTCCTCTTCCAAATCTTTTTTCAGTTCCTCCACTTTCGCCAACGCATTCTTCAGGTCTTCTTCGGTTCGCTTGCGCGCATCCCGGTCAAAGACAACACCGGTCAGGCGGGTGGCCATGCCATCGGCTTGCCGGTCAAACACTTTTCCCTGCGTGAAAAGCCACCGGTACTGGCGGTCTCTGCCCTTGATCCTGAATTCGACCTTAAAATCGGGATTGTTACCGTGGACGCATTCAAACACGCAGCTTTGGATGCGGCTGCGGTCTTCGGGATGCGCCAGTTCCAGCCATTTTTCGTACGACGGCGCAAATTCCATCGGGGCAAAACCAGCCAGCGCAAAACATTCGGGACTGTAGAAAACCTCGTTTGTGGCCGCCGACCAATCCCAGAAGCCAATGCCAGCCGCCAGCACCGCCAGCGAAAGCCGCTCCTGTTCGCGCCGCAATGTATGGTACGCGTGCCTTTGGCCGGTAATGTCCAAGCCAATGCACCAAATGTGCGGGCCTTCGACAAAGAAATTGCGGCGGAAACGGTAGCAAAGGCAAATGTATTTGGACGATCCGTCTTTAACGGTTATCTCGCCTTCCCAAATCCGGTACGGGTGTACCGGCACCGATTCGTCCCAGCCCACGAGCAGAACCGACACATCGGCGGAAGTGAATATCTGGCCCACCGCTGTGCTGCTGCCTGCCACTTCACGGGCAAGGTAGCCGGTAATCCGCTCACACTCTTGGTTCCACACCTTAATCACTCCATCGGTCGAGAGGGCGCAGACCATGACCGGGAAGCCATGGATCAGTTGCGCAAGGTCGCCCTGGGTCGGTGGCGTGGTTTTTTCCATCGGTCGGGTGGTTCGGTGGTAGGGTGGCCGCTGATAAAGATAGCGGGTTTCCCGGCAAAAATGTCTTTCGGTTGCGGAAAATGGCGTAGGGGCCACCCTTGCGGCGGCATTGTTCCCGTAGTTGCGCGTCCGGCATGGAGGTGGCCGCCCTCAATGCCCGGCTTGTGGCTTGTCCGGTCAACCGGCAAAATAGTATCTTTTGAAAAGCCCAAACCCACCCATCCGCACACCACGCCCATCCGGGTGGCGGCAATTGCCTTGGCGTTGGCTGTCACTTGATGATTTCCTCCCAGTCGCTGTCTGGTGCGGGCAGTTGTGTTTCGGCACGTTTGATTTCAGCCGGAGCCTGGCTCGCAACCCAGCCTTGCGCCACCGCATGGCGGGCGGCGGTTTCGGTATCGGGCACAAGCAGCATTTCCACGTTGATTGCCGCAAGGCCTGTGATGATGGCTTGCACGGCGGCATCGCGCTGGTCGCCGCTCACATCGCGGATGTAGGCGGCCAGTATCCGTCCGGGATAGTCGCGGGCGGCCTGTGCGTATATTTCGGGGTCGCGCT
This sequence comes from Sphingobacteriales bacterium, assembly GCA_031424975.1. Taxonomy (GTDB): domain Bacteria; phylum Bacteroidota; class Bacteroidia; order Cytophagales; family 172606-1; genus Xanthocytophaga. The sequence goes on along the minus strand of JANPIL010000046.1, from coordinate 3,198 downwards.
GGCCACTGTCGCCCAAGAAAATGAACGGCAGTTGCGGGTACATCCGCATGATGCGTTCTACTTGTGCGAGTTTGTGGGCCAAGTGGGGCGTTCCCACGCCATGCGTCCGGCTGACACCCAAGTCCTTGAGCATCAGCGGCCCAACGGGTACACCTTGCAGCGCGAAAAAATCGGTGAGCAGGCTATAAAGGTTCCACGGACTGCTGGAAACGTAGAAGATCGGGTTGAAAACATCCTTGTCGGTGCCTTGTTGCAAGGCTTGGTAAAAGGCGGCCACTCCCTCAAAGGGCAGGCGCGTACGGAAACTGTGCAGGAAAGCCAGTTTTGCCGTCCGCAGCAAATTTGTGGCATCCGATACCAGCACAGTGTCGTCAATGTCGGAGATAATGCCGAACCGGGCATCTGCGGGCGGAATCAGGATTTCGGCGGTGGCGGTGACCGGCTCGGGTGTGAGCTGCGTGACCAGCCGCAACGATGCCCGGTGGCGAAATCCGGCCTGTGCGGGCGGCACGGCGGAAACATATTCCAGCTCGAACGTGAAGAAACCCTCCTCGTCGGTGGCGGTGATATGCAGCGACTCGTTCCATTGCAGTTCCACTTGCACACCCGGCAGTTCGTCGGTCTCAAAGCGGCGGTAGGCATCAAGCAGGTTGCTCCAAGCCGAATCGCGGTCGCGCGGGGCGGTAACGCGGTGGTTTTTAAGCACCCTCCCCTTCAAATACAGCGATTTTCCGTTGCCAAAGCCCAGATAAGGCACAATCTGCACATCCTGGTAGCTGCCCAGCCGTTGGTCAAGCGCATTTTTCAGCGTGTCAAAATGGTGTTCGGCGCGGATGGCGACGCGCCCCAGGATTTCTTTCCAGTCGGACATGGGTTTTGCGGCGCTGCCTTATCCACAGCCGCCAGCACAAAAATAGTATCTTTTTCCGAACCCAAACCCATTCCTTCGAAAGCACGCGGCTTACCAAAAGGGCGGGTTTGGGGTTTTTGAAAGATACTATTTTTCAGTGCCCGCCACGCACAGGCCATCTTGCCGTTTCGGCACGGGAGGAATGGCAAAAAAGGTTTGGGCTTTTCCCTGTGCCCGCACCGGCCAGAGGCCGCCCGGCGTGGCTTCGCCGCCGGACAGTTGCCACTCGGCAGAGCCAAGCGGCAGGTTGGCGCGTGAAGACACGCGCCACGGAAACCAATCGCGCCACGGATACCAGTCCTTTACTTTTTGGCCGGTTTGGCCGCCGCGACAAATTTCAGCGATACAGAGTTTATGCAATAGCGCAGGCCGGTGGGAGCCGGGCCATCGTCGAACACGTGGCCGAGGTGGCCGCCGCACCGGCTGCACACCACTTCGGTGCGCGTCATGCCGTGGTCGCTGTCGGTCAAGTCCAGCACATTTTCCTTGTTAAATGTGTCGTAAAAACTCGGCCAGCCCGTGCCCGATTCAAATTTGGTTTTGGACGCAAACAGGGGCAGGCCGCAACCGCCGCACACATACGTACCTTGTTTCTTGTTTTCGAGCAGCGCACCGGTGTACGGGCGTTCGGTTCCTTTTTGGCGCAGCACGGTGTACGAGTTGGGCGGGAGGATTTTCTTCCATTCGCCATCGGTCAGGCGCACTTTGCCATCCTTGCCGGGGCTGATTGCGGCATTGCCGGTTTGTGCCGCCTGGCTTTTGGTTTGCTGGCCAGTGGCAGGCTGCATCCACAGGATTGCCGTGAACAGGGTCATGGCAAGGAGAATCGGGGTATTGCGCGAGGCTTTCATGTTTCGGGTCATTTTGCTGGGTGTTGAAATTGATTGGCAAATCTGGGCGGCACATATTAATTACCGGAGAAACGGATCGGATTTCCGGGAAAACCGCCATCCGCGCATTTTCGGCGTTTTCCTACATGGCGCATGAATCGGTGCAAAAGCAAGGACAAGTTTGCGGGACATTGGCGTATTTTGTGGTACTGCGAACATGAAAACTATCAACCATGAAATCAGAGATTCAGTTTAATGCCTGGGCCAAAATATACGGAACAATGTGCCTCACCGGATTGGGCTTGACGCTGCCCGCAAACGCGCAAACGGCCTCGGCACCCAAGGCCGACCTTATTTTTGTGGAGCAGGAAGCCCGCCCCAAAAATGGCCTGGACGAGTTTTACAAGCACGTGCGCAACAACCTTACCTACCCGGAAACGGCCAAGGTGGCTGGCACGCAGGGGCGGGTTTTCGTGCAGTTTGTGGTGCAGGCCGACGGCTCGCTGACCGATATCACCGTGATTCGCGGCATCGGCAACGGCTGCGATGAGGAGGCCGTGAGGCTGGTGCAGACCTCACCCGCGTGGCAGGCGGCCAAATACCAGGGCAAACCGGTGGCCACCGAAGTGTCGCTGCCCATCCGGTTTGAAAAAATGAGTGAGTGAGCAAATGGGTGAATGAGCAAATAACCGTTTTTCACTTGCTCATTCGCTCATTCATTCAATAACAACCGCGCCGCCTTCAGGATGCCCGCAACGCTGATGGAGTCGGTGATCTGGTTGTCCATGACCATTTGCACGGCTTCGCGCAGGTGGATTTTGCGCAAGGCCAAGTCCTCGGTTTCCTCGGGCTGGCTCGGGCCGGGCGTGAGTTGCCGGGCCAGAAAAATGAATCCTCCCTCGTCGCACACCGAATTGGAGGTGTGTATCCGCGAAAGCACCGTCCAGTTTTCGGCGGTAAGCCCGGTCTCTTCTTTCAGTTCACGTTTTGCCGCTTCCAGCGCATCGGTGCCCAGCAGTCCGCCACCTTCCGGAATCTCCCACGAATATTCGTTTAGCGCGTAGCGGTACTGGCCCACCAGCCACGTATAGCCCTGCTCATCCACGGGCACAATGCCAATGGCTTGGTTCTTGAAATGCACCACCCCGTAAATGCCATCTCCCCCACCGGGATTAATGATCTGGCTTTCGGTGACGGAAATCCACGGGTTGTCATAGACGGTGCGCGTGGTCAAGGTTTGCCAAGGGTTTTCTGTCGGGTTCTCCATTTTCATCTGTGAAATAAACGAGTGAAGGGGTTTGGGCTTTTTGGGAGATACTATTTTGCCCCCCAAAGGCCCCACCCCGGCCCTCCCCGAAGGGGCGGGAGTAAAAAGCCCCCTCCTTCGGAGGGGGTTGGGGGAGGCTTTTTATTGCACGCTTATTTTCGCGGGGATTTTTCTTTTAGGGCGTTCCGTAC
>JANPIL010000045.1:0-2018 GCA_031424975.1 Sphingobacteriales bacterium | reverse complement strand
TTGCTCCAGAATCTCAAGCCGCTCGTCGGGCACGTTCACAATGCCGATATTGGGGTCAATGGTGGCAAATTCGTAGTTGGCGGCCACGTTCTGGATATTGGTCAGGGCCGAAAAAAGCGTGGATTTGCCAACGTTTGGCAAGCCCACAATGCCACATTGTAAACTCATGGAAAGGCGTGTTATCGGATGGATTGTCTTGAAAAATGCGGGTGCAAAGCTACGGAAAATAAACCGGTATTTTGCGGCTCAAATATGATGGCAACTGGAAGCCGTGCCACTGCTATACTTGTGCGAATTTGGCTTCAATATCGGTGCGGCTCAGGCTGCAGTTAATCCATTCGCCGTCAAAATGCGCGTCGTATTTTTCATAGAAGTGAATGGCTGGTGCGTTCCATTCCAGCACCTGCCACAGCATTCCGCTACAACCGGTTTCCATCGAAACCCGCATTGTGGCATCGAAAAGCAGCCTGCCAATGCCTTTGCCGCGTTGTGATTCGGTCACCACAATGTCTTCCAGATACAGCCGCTTGCCTTTCCAAGTGGAATAGCGGAAATAATAAACGGCAATGCCCGTGATTTCGCTATCCGATTCGGCCACAATCAACCCGTAAATCGGGTTTTCGCCAAAGCCGTCGGCCAGCATCCGGGCTTCGGTATTCTCCACTTCGTGCGCCGATTTTTCGTATTCGGCCAGTTCGCGTACCAGCCGCATCATGGCCGGAATGTCATCGGGGGTTCCTTTACGGATTAGGTTTTTTTGGGTCATAAGTAAGAAAAGGAAAGGAGCCTCCCCCCTGTCTGCCGACAGGCAGGCAACCCCCTCCGAAAGAGGGGGCTTTTTGTTATGCCGGGTTTGGCGGTTTCAAAACATACTATTTTTTTTCTCCCTCTCCCACGCCAAGTCGTGGCTTTTAGCTTCGGAGAGGGCTGGGGTGGGGCTTCTTGGGTGGCTACCCGGCCAGCAATTCGCGCAGGATGGGCAGCGAACGCAATTCGCCGAAATTGTCAATGTGCAACCGGTAAAACAGCAGCAAATATTCCAGAATGCGCCGCCGTTGCGTGCCGTTTAGCGGGATGTGCTGATGATAGGAAGCCTGTATGAGTTCGTCAAACGGCTTTTCGTCTTCTTTTGCATACGTGAGCAACTGGAATTCCTCCAATTGCGCAAACACTTCCTTAGCTTCGGATGGCGCAAAACCCAAATACTGCGCAAAATGGAGCAGGAATTGGATCGGGAAATTCTCAAAATGTTCGGTCTGATGATCCAGCAGCAGAATGGAATGGTGCAGGAAATGGAAAAGCGGCGGATTGGCCGCTTCCTCTTTCAGCGATTTATTGAAAACCTCGCTCAGAAACAAGCCGATGCCCGATTTTACAAACTGGTAGGGCAGCGTGGCAAAAGGCGCGTTGCATTTGATTTCCGACAGCCGCATGATGCCCGCAGTGTCGCGGTGATACACCACCAAGTCGAGCAGCGTGAGCGGCTGGAACAGCGCGATTTTGTTTTTGCCCTTGGCACTCCGAACACCGTTTTCAATGTAGGTCTGCAAGCCGAACTCTTCGGTGTATATCTTGACGATGATGGAGGTTTCGCGGTAGCGGATGTAATTTATCACGATGCCGCGCGTCTTGTGGAGCATACGATAAAGGTACGAAAAAAAGGCGGCCTCCCCTAAATCCCTCTAAAGGAGGTAGCTTTTAACATTACGAGAAACAACTGGCGCGAGATTCCCATCTCGTGCCGCGCATTTTCCGAGATTCTTATCTCGGCGTGGTTAACTTGCAGACAGGTTCCGGCAGATAGGAATCTGCCTGCATGACCGGCACGAGATACGAATCTCGCGCCAGCGGTGTTTTTCAACCGGGCGGGTTTGGGGTTGGACTTGTTTAGTTGAATTTCAGCTATATTTGTCCAAACCCACAGATATGAACAAGCTGCCAGTTTACATTTCAGATAGTGATTTTACTGAATATGTTTTGCCTCATTTGAGCCACAAACTGAATCATAACCGCTCGAG